>NZ_BTTW01000001.1:334041-668082 GCF_036245865.1 Corallococcus caeni
TGTGCGCGAGCACGCAGTGGGGCATCACCTCCTCCAGCCCGAACGTCGTCAGCACGTCGTGCAGCGCGGACTCCACCGCGGCCACCGACGCCACGTCCGACGACACCGGGTTGGTGCCCAGCACCACGTCGCCCACCGCGAAGGACCACCCGTTGAAGACCTGCCAGCGGATGTCGTCCGGATGATCCGTGGGCGAGTTGGGCTGCAACCGCGCGCCCAGGTAGCCCTTCGCGCCCACGCGGCTGCCCGGCAGCGGATGGAAGATGCGCCCACCCACCGCCTTCAGCTCCGCGTCGGTCATCAGCTTCACGACGCACGCGATGACGTCGCTGGGGAGCCCGTCGATGACGGCGTGCACCTGTGACTCGGGCGCGGTGAGCAGGAAGTCCTTGAGCCGGCCCAGCGTCCAGTCCGCCACCCGCTTCCAGCGCGCGGAGTCCCACGCCTCCAGGTTGAAGATGTGCAGCCGGTCCTCGAACGGAGGATGCGCGTGCACGTCGTCCAGCTGCGTGCGCGACAGCAGCGTCCGCGCCTTCTCCCGCGACGCCTCGTCCGCCGCCGCGACACCGATGGCCGCGTCGCCTTCCTTGAACGCGTTCGCCGCGCCAAGGACCTGCTGATACAGGCGCGCGTCGAAGCCGCCCGACAGGCGCTGCACGTAGTCGAAGACATCTTCGTGGGGGAGGACGTCGGCGAGACAGACGCTCATGGGCCGAGAGGTTTAACCGGCGGCGCCGTCGCGCCACCATCCCCCGAGGGCGTTGTCACCTGTGCAACGCCCGGATGCTTGCTCACCACGATGCTTGGAGTTGCAATCGTTTGCGCGCTGAAAACTCACCCACCGTCCCGGCCCGGCACGCAGCCTGCGGGAGGCTTCCAGGTAAGCAACGCGTCCACCCGCGCGTCCTGCACCCGCGACACACCTTCCGGTGCATCGAGCTTGTTGACGCCGGGCTCGCGCGTGAAGTCGAGCTCCCGGACGGGGACGGGCGCCGCCGGGCAGCCTTCCTGGAACGTCGCCTCCGCTTCGTTCATGAGCACGTTCGCGTGGTCCTCGCCGGGAGCCCACGAATCGGGAAACGTGAACCGGCCCGATACGAGCTCCGCGCCTCCGGGAGGGAACCAGTTCCAGCTCAGGACCGTCTGCGCCGTGGAGCCTCCGAAGACCCCTCCCGCGACGCCACCCAGGAGGCTTTCATCCGTCGCGGGCCATTCGACGCGGAGGCCCTTCGGCACCGGGATGCGCAGGGCCTCCACCTGCACCTCGTCTTTCACCTCGGGCTCCAGCAGCAACATCCACGTCAGCTCGCGGAGCCGCTCCGGGGCCACGCGCCCCACCCTCACTCCGGACCGGCGTGCGGCATCTGTTCCGGCCGCGTCCACCTTGCCGTCGGGCATCAACGCCAGGTTGGAGCAACTGCGCGAGCGGTACGCGGTCCCCGTTGCCAGGTGGTAGGCGTCGAGCTGATCACAGAAGCCGTAGTGCCCCCGGCGGCCACGGATCACCAGCCAGCCGTCCACCGGCACGCGGATGCGGCCCAGCGGCAGCACCGCCTGGACATTCCGCGCCTTCGGGTTGATCGCGAGGCATCCTCGCCATGCCTTGTACCGAAGCCGGGAGGGCTGCTTCCGGGCTTCCTTCATGCAGTCGGGCGGAGGCGGCGGATCCGCGTCGAACGTCCCGGGGCGGCGGTTCTCCAGCCGGAAGGCCTTCTCAGCCCGCGCGCGCCAGGCTTCCGTCTCCGCACCGCACGCACCGGCCTTCACGGGGCACAACAGGGGCGCCAGCCGATGCTTCGGCGAAGCCTCACGCGCCAGCACGTCGCGAAGGTCCGGGGGAATCACGATAGTCCGCGCCCCGGCACCGCCCAGCTCCAATTGGGACTCGAAGTACGCCTTGCCTCCATCACGCCACCACGTCTTCAACGCGAGCGCGGGGACGACGTGCTCCTCGTCCCAGCTCAGCGGCTCCCGCGTCTCCTCCTGACGAGCGATGCCGAAGCAGCGGTGGCTCAGCAGCAGCATGAGGCCCGTCCGCGCCTCCTTCACGTCGCCGTCCTCCGGGAGCGCCTCCATCCGCGCGTCGAACGCGGCCAGCTCCTCCTTCGCGGCCGTCCAATCGGCGGTGTCCGGCTTGCACGGGACGATGGAAGGCGCGGCCGCCAGCAGCCAACCCAGCCCGAACGACACCACGAGGGACACGGACATGCCCGCCATGGCATCCGCTCACGGCCCCGCACGTCAAGTCGCGCGATGGCGAACTACTCGCCGAGGAGGGCCGACCAGAAGTGCACCAGCTTCAGCGCCTCCAGCGCGCTGGACCGCCGGTCCATCTCCGCGTGGGTGATCAGCGGCGTGGGCCGCAGGTGCACCCGCGTGTACGGCTCCAGCGCGCGCGCCAGGAGCGTGGACTCGATGGCGGGGATGACGGAGTCGTCCGTCCCGTGCAGCAGGTACACCGGTGCCCGGGGCGCGGGAGAGCGCTCCGGCGACAGCGACGGGTCTCCGGCGAAGCCCTTCACGAAGGGCAGCAACCGGGGCCCCAGCGCGGCCACGTCGCGCGTGTTCACCTGATGCAGCAGCGTGGCGGCGGGCTCCGGCAGCGTGGCCTCCATCGCGCGCGCCTGCGCGAACGCGGCCTCTGCCTGCTTCGAGTCCACGAGCGTCAGGTGCGACGCGTGCATGAACGTCAGGACGCCCTTGCGCAGCGCCTCCACCTGCTCCGGTGGCACCAGCCGGTCCGCGACGTTCAGCAGGATGACCACCACGCCGTAGTCATGCGGCCTGCGGTGCACCCCGTCCGCCTGCACGCCCGTGCACAGGAAGGACAGCACGCGAGACAGCTCGCCGTGCCCCCCGAAGGACAACACCGCGGCCACCTTGTCGCGCAGCGCGGGGCGGCCAGCAGCGACGACGGACAGGCCTCCGGAGAAGCTGATGCCGAAGAGGTCCACCTCTCCCTCGGGCGCCAGCGCTCCAGGGCCCAGCGCCCAGCGGGCCGTGTCCTCGATGACGTCCGGCAGGCGCGGCGTGATCTGGTAGCGCAGCAGGTCCGGGGGCTCCGGCGTGAGCACCGGCCGTCCGCCCATGGCCAGGTCCTCCGCCAGCTTCACCAGCCGGGGCTCGTCGATGCCCGCCGCGTGCACGCCGGACGTGAGCACGATGAGCCGGCCCTTGCGTTGATCCGGTTGGTAGAGCCGCCCGCGCACCGGCCCGTGCCGCGTGGGAACGCTCAGGTCCGTGACGGTGAAGGCCCCGGTGCCGTGGCGGGCCAGGGCATCCACCACGGCGCCGTGCAGGCCCGCCGCGCGCAGCACGAAGGACAGCCCTCGGAGTTCGGGCGGCACCCAGAGCACGACCGCGAGCAGCAGGGCCGCCAGCACGGCCCCCAGCGTCCAGCGCGTCCGGCGCTTCATTGCATCAGGGTTTCGACGAAGGTGCACAGCTGGTCGCGCTCGAAGGGCTTCTCCAGCAGCTCCCGCGCGCGGCGGCCCACGAACTCACGGGCCTGCGGGTTCACCCCGCCCGTCATCAGGCCGGTGCGCGGCGCCAGCTCCGGCGCCAGCCGCTCCAGTTCCACCAGGAAGTCCATGCCGCTCATGCCCGGCATCATCAGGTCGCAGAGGATGGCGTCGAACTTCTCGCCGTGCGACAGCCGCCGCAGCGCCTCGCGCGCGTCCTGGATGACGTGCACGTCGTAGAGGTTGCGCAACAGCCGGCTCACCGCGCTGCCCACCGCCGGCTCGTCGTCGATGAGCAGCAGCCTGCGCAGGTTGCGCGTCGCGCGCGCCGCCTGCGCGGACTCCTCCACCGGAGCCGCCACCGGCTGCGGGGGCCGGAGGGCTTCGGGCGGCAACGAGAGCGCCGGAAGCTCCACGCGGAAGAGGCTGCCCTGGCCCTGCTCGCTGGCGACCTCGATGTGGCCGCCCATCGCGTGCACCAGCGTGAGGCAGATGGACAGGCCCAGGCCCGTGCCGCCCTTGGGCGAGCGGGTGGTGTAGAACGGATCGAAGATGCGCTGGCGCACCTCCGCGGGCATCCCGGTCCCGTTGTCCTCCACCTCGATGAGCACGTGGCCCTCGCGGCCCGGACGCAGGCGCAGCCGCAGCTGGTTCTGCTCCGGAGGCCGCTCGCCAAAGGACTGGAGCGCGTTCATCAGCAGATGCGTGACGACCTGGGCCAGCCGGCCCTCGTTGCCGTGCACCGCCGCAACGGGCTCCAGCTCGCACGTCAGGCGCGCGCGGTGCTGGAGCTCGTCGCGCATCAGCTTGACCGCGCCCTCCACCGCGCGCCGCACGTCCACCGGCCCGTGCTGCTCCTCCTCCGTGCGCGAGAACGTCCGCAGGTCGCGCACGATGGAGCGCACCCGCCCCGCGCCCTCCAGCGCCTCGGCCACCACCTGCCGCAGCTCCTCCAACTGCTCGGTCGGCACCGGCACCACCGGCTGGGCCACCCGCTCCCAGAGGTAGGCCAGGTTGGACGTCACATAGGAGAGCGGGTTGTTGATCTCATGCGCGACGCCCGCGGCCAGCGTGCCCACAGACGTCATCCGCTCCGCCAGCCGCCGCTGCGCCTCCAGGCGGGTGCGCTCGGTCACGTCGCGCACCAGCCCCACCAGGAAGCGCTCGCCGTTGGGCAGCGCGTACGCGGCCCGCTGCGTGAGCACCTCGCGCGAGCGGCCCTTGGAGTCGGTGAAGGAGCCCTCGTCCTCCACCGTCTGCCCGGTGGTGAAGGCGCGCTCGTCCTGGCGCCACGACGCCTCCGCTTCATGCGGCGGCACCTGCGGCGAGGTGATGGTGCCGCGCAGCGCTTCGGCGGATTGATCCAGCAGGCGGCAGTAGGCGCCGTTCATCGCCACCAGCCGGTGCTCGCGGTCCTTGATGAACAGCGGCTCCGGCACCGCATCCAGCGCGCCCTGGAACATGTCGCGAGCACGCCGCAGCGCCTGTGCGTCACCGTCCGAGGACCTGCGCTGGAGCGACACCAGCCGCGCGCCCCAGCGCGTGCCGGGCGGGGCCACGCACTCGTCCGCGCCCGCGCTGATCAGCGCCTCCGCCTCTTCACCGTCGCGCGTCGTCAGCACCACCAGCCACGTGCGCGTCGGCAACCGCCGCGCGTGAGCCCACTGGCAGCGCGCCTTCACGGCCTCCAGCGGGCCGCCGTGGTCCCACAGGACGAGGAGCCCCTCGGGCAGCGGCTCCGGCGGGGAATCGACGCGGATCACGCGGCACGCGCGCCCTTCGGCCGTGGCGCAAAGGTCGCGCTCCACGTCCTGGGCCACCGTGGCTGGGACCGCCACCAGCATTGCGTGCACCGCGTCGCTCCTCGCGCACCACGGGATCATTCCGCCCGCGTTGCCCGGCCGCATTGCAGCCTTGACTACACCAACCCGTCAACGCGGGGTCTCGCGGACTGCCCGTAGCCCATTTCCGGGTCCAGTGGGACTCAGATTTGCACGGAACTTCGTGCCACGGCGCGGGGGCCTACCTTGCAGGAAGGTAGGAGCGCACACCGCGCGCAATGCTGGGGCACCGTCTTCGCCGGGCACGCGCCGCTCATGCCGTAGTGGCACAAAGCAAAGTCGTAGCGGACGGGGTCTTCCGGGTCGAGCGCCCGCAGCGACGCCGTCACCTCCTCCGCCGTGCGCCAGGTGAGGTCCGTGCGCTTCGTGAGCCCCAGGTGGAGCGCCATCCGTCCGATGTGCGTGTCCAATGGGACCAGCAGTGCTGACGCGGGCACCTGCTTCCAGATGCCGAAGTCCACCGCGTCCGGCCCGCGCACCATCCAGCGCAGGTACAGGTTGAGGCGCTTCGCCGCGCCCGGCCCCAGCGGCGAGGGCAAGAGGTGGTGCAGGCCCCGCTCCGGTCCCATCGCCTTGCGGAGCGCTTCCATGGGCACGTCCCGCAGCGCGGCGGTGAAGGCCGCGAGCGCTCCGTGGAGCGTGCCGCTCGCCTTCCAGCCCTGGACGAACAGGGCCTCCAGGCTGCCGTGCTCGCGCAGCGCGCGGCCCATGCCCAGCAGCAGCACCGCGAGGTCGGTGCCCACGTTGAAGCGGTACACGAAGCCCGTGAGCAGCGCCTTCGCGCCCGCTACGTCGAGCGCGCGCACGAAGGCCGCGGGCGACGGGCCCATCTGCTTCAGGAGTGCGTCCACCTTCGGGCGGAAGAGGTCCGCGCGCCCGTACGCCAGCGCCGCCGCGAGCAGCGCGCTGACCTCCACGTCGCGCGGATCCGTGTAGCGGTGGGGGAACTCCACCGGGTCGAACCCGATGCGTGCCTTCGCGTCGGTGGAGGCCAGGAAGGCATCCAGGCGGGGGCGCAGGCGCTCGGCGGCCTGGCTGCTCAACCCTGTGTGCGCGACACGGCGCTTCTTCATCTCGCGGACTCCCACGTGGTCGGTAGGAACGCGGCGGGAGCGCCGCGTCCTTCCAGGTCTAACGCGTGAGCTCGCGCACCGCGTGGCCCAGCTCCGGGAGGATGAGCGCGTCCAGCGCCAGCTTCACGGCCTGCGGCGAGCCCGGCAGCGCGAAGAGGATCATCCCCTGGTACGTGCCCGCCGTGGCGCGCGACATCATCGCGGGGCTGCCGATGCGCTGGTACGACAGCATCCGGAACAGCTCGCCGAAGCCGGGCAGCTCCTTCTCGAAGAGCGCGCGCAGCGTCTCCACCGTGCAGTCGCGCCGGCCAATGCCGGTGCCGCCCGTGAAGAGCACCGCGCGGGCCCCCGCCGCCTGCGCCTGCGCGAGTGCGCCCCGGATGGCCTCCGGATCATCCTTCACCACCGTGTGCCCGGCGACGGTGTGCCCCGCGGCGGCCAGGCCCTCGCGCAGGTCCTTCCCGCTGCCGTCGTGCGCCTCGTCCCGGCTGTCCGAGCACGTCACCACGTACGCGCTGACATGCACCGGCGCGCGCGACTTGTGCTCCGCCGCCACCGCCGAGCCCTCGTGCGAATGCCCGTGGTCATGGCCGTGCGAGTGGTCGTGGTCGTGCGAGTGGCCATGACCGTGGTCGTGGTCGTGCGAGTGGCCGTGACCGTGGTCGTGCGGATGCCCGTGGTGGTGATGGCCGTGACCGTGGTCGTGGTCGTGGTCGTGATCGTGTCCGTCGTGTCCCATGGTGGACGCTCCTGAAGGCGGAAGGTGGCGGTGCGAAGGTCAGGCGTCGGGAAGGTCGACGACGAGGTTTCCGTCCTCGACCGTGAGCTGCACCGTCGGCTGGTCATCACAGACGCCGGGGGAGGTGGCGTTGGCGCCCGTGTCCATGTCGAAGCCGACCTCGTGGCAGGGGCACACGACCATGTTGTCCTCGATGCGCCCGCCCGACAGCAGGCACCCGGCGTGGTTGCACCAGTCATCGAGGCCCTTGTAGCGGCCGTGGATCTTCGCGATGCAGACGTTGCGCTTGCCCACTTCGTAGCCCCGCATCTCCCTCTCGGCGAAGTCCGCGGGTCCCAGCTTGATCTTCGTCATTGCGTTCCTTTTCCCACAACATGTCCGGGCCTGCACCCCCGTTCCCCCGGCATTAATTTCCCGACCGTGACTCCCGACGTGACACCCTCCACCGCCGTGCTCACCGACAAGGCGGCCGTCGCCCAGGTCCTCCGTGACATGTCCCTGTTGCTCCAGCTCCAGGGGCAGAGCGGCTTTCGCGTCCGCGCCTACGACATCGCCGCCGACCGCATCGCGAACCTGCCGCAGGAGCTGGGCGCCGTCGTCACCCAGGGCCGCCTGCAGGAGCTCCAGGGCATCGGCCCGGGGCTCGCCGACAAGCTCACCGAGCTGGTGACGACCGGCCGCATGAGCGCCTTCGAGGAGCTCAAGGCCCGGTTCCCCGCCGGCCTGCTGGACCTGATGAAGCTGCCGGACGTGGGCCCGAAGAAGGTGGCGGCCCTGTGGAGCGAGCTCCAGGTGGGCAGCATCGAGGACCTGGAGCGCGCCTGCCGCGACGGCCGCGTGCGGGAGCTCAAGGGCTTCGGCGCCAAGAGCGAGGCGAAGCTCCTGGACGGCATCGCGGTGTACCGGCGCGCACGCGGCGAGCGGAAGCTGCTGGGCGACGCGCTGCCCATCGCCGAAGGACTGCTGGAGCGGATCCGCCAGGCCCCGGGCGTGGTGCGCGCGAGCCTGGGCGGCAGCGTGCGCCGGCGCGCGGAGACGGTGTCCGACGTGGACCTCATCGCCTCCGCGCCGGACGCGGGGCCGGTGCTGGACGCGCTCGCGAACGCGCCGGGCGTGGCCACGGTGATTGGCAAGGGCGACAGCAAGTGCTCCGTGCGCATGGTGCAGGGCGACCTCCAGGTGGACCTGCGCGTGCTGCCGGACGAGGACTTCGCCACCGCGCTGCACCACTTCACCGGCTCCAAGGCGCACCACATCCGGCTGCGCAACCTGGGCCATGAGAAGGGCCTCAAGATTTCCGAGTGGGGCGTGCACCGAGAGGACGGCACCAAGCTCCCCGTCCCCGACGAGGCGACGCTGTACCGGCTGCTGGACATGCAGGAGGTGCCGCCGGAGCTGCGCGAGGACAACGGCGAGGTGGAGGCGGCGAAGGCCGGCAAGCTGCCGGTGGACCTGGTGACGCTGGAGGACGTGCAGGGCGCGGTGCACGCGCACAGCACCTGGTCCGACGGCCGCAACACGCTGGAGGAGATGGCGCGCGCGGCGCAGGCGCTGGGGCTCAAGTACCTCACCATCACCGAGCACAGCGAGGCGGCCATCCACGCGGGCGGCCTGAAGGTGGACGACCTCAAGCGGCAGTGGGAGGAGATCGACCGCGTGAACGCGGCGGTGCCCGGGGTGCGGCTGCTCAAGGGCATCGAGGTGGACATCCTGGAGTCGGGGGCGCTGGACTACGCGGACAGCGTGCTGGAGCAGCTGGAGGTCGTCATCGCCTCCATCCACGTGCGCCACTCCATGGATGAGGACCAGATGACGCGCCGGGTGCTGGCCGCGCTGGACAACCCGCACCTGCACATCCTGGGACACCCCACCGGCCGCCTCATCCAGAGCCGCGAGCCGTACGCGCTGCGCATGGAGGAGGTGCTGGAGCGCGCCCGCGAGCGCGGCGTCGCGGTGGAGATCAACGGCAAGCCGGCGCGCCTGGACCTCAAGGCCGAGTACGTCCGTCAGGCCGTGGAACTCGGGGTGAAGCTGGTGGTGAGCTGCGACGCGCACCGTCAGGAGGACCTGAAGAACCTGGCCTACGCGGTGGCCACGGCGCGCCGGGGCTGGGCGAGGAAGAAGGACATCCTCAACACCCGGTCCGCGGAGAGCTTCCTCGCCGCCCTGCGGGAGCGCTGATAGGCTCGCGGGCGCGAAGATGTTCCGCCCGCTCGTCCTCATCCCCGCCCTCCTCTCTTTCCTCCTGGCCCTGCCCGCGCGGGCCGGCGCGGAGGCCCGTCCGTCGCGCGCCGACCTCCAGCGCGTGCTGGAGCTGCACGCCCGCTCGTCGGTGCGCGTGCGGGGCCCCCAGCACGCGGGCCCCGGCATCATCGTGGGCGCGGATGGCCAGGTGCTCACCGCCGTGTCGCTGGTGGGCCCGGAGTCCGCCCAGGTGGAGCACGCGGGCAATGCCCTGACGGCGCGCGTGGTGCTCTCCAGCACCGTCCTCCAGGTCGCGGTGGTGGCGGGCCCCCAGGGCGCGTGGCCCGCCGCGCCGGTGCGGCTGGTGCCGGAGGGGCTCGCGGGCCGCTGGGTGGTGGGCGTCATGCCCGCGCGCAAGAAGGGCCAGCGGGACACACCCAAGGCCACGCTGGCGAAGGCCGCGCCCGCGCCGTTCTTCGACGTGGACCTCACGCTCGTGCCGGGCAGCCCGCTCTATGACGGGGACGGCCGGCTCGTCGGCGTCGTCGTCGAGCGCCGGGGCCGCGGCGCGCGCGCCCTCCCCCTGTCCGCGGTGAAGGCGGAGCTCGCGTCGGCGGACGCGCCATGAGCCGTCCCCCGGGGCCGCCGTTCCGGCTGAGCGCGGTGCAGGAGGCCGTGGGCCTCTGGGCGCTGGGCTTTTTGGGCATCGTCGTGTCGTTCGTCATCGCCGGCGGCACGAGCGTGCCCAAGCTGGTGGCCACGGTGGGCTTCCTCTACCTGCCGCTCATCCCCATGCGCTGGCGCGACGAGGACTACCGCGACTATGGCCTCAGCCTGCGCGCGTGGAAGCAGGACGTGCGGCTGTTCCTCATCCTGTCCGTCATCGTGGGGCCGCTGTTCTTCGTGGGCTTCGCGGGCTTCGTGCAGGTGGTGCCGCACCTGCCCCCCGGGCTCGCGCAGCACCTGACGCCCATCATCGGCGAGGGCCACTTCCAGCCGCGCCTGCCCCCGCGCTTCGGCGAGTGGGTGATTGATCAGCTCTTCGTCGTGGCCCTGCCGGAGGAGTTCTTCTACCGGGGCTACCTCCAGGCCCGCCTGCGCGACGCGTGGCCCCAGGGACGCGTGGTGCTGGGCGCGCGGCTGGGACGCGCCTTCTGGGTGACGGCGCTCCTCTTCGCGCTGGGCCACCTGGCCATCTTCCAGACGTGGCGGCTGGCGGTGTTCTTCCCCGCGCTCCTCTTCGGATGGATGCGCGAGCGCACCGGCACCATCGTCGGCTGCGCCCTCTTCCACGCCGCCTGCAACCTCTACGTGCGCTTCCTGGAGGTCTCCTTCTTCGGCGGTTCGTAGCGGGCCTTCAGGCCGGCTGCAGGTGCTGGACCTGGAGGTCCGCGCCCACCACCAGCGTCATGCCCTGCGGCAGCTCCACCCAACCCTGCGTGCGCGTGACGTGGCTGGCCACCACCACCGTGCGGCGGCGGCGGTGCGCGCTCACCTCCGGGTGCGTCTCCGGCGTGGTCGCGTCCACGCCGCAGGGGGCGCACTCCACGCTGCCCTCCAGGCGCGTGTAGTACAGCGGGGCCTCGCCTCGGCGGGTGGCGAGCAGCACGGTGCCGTTGGTGGCCACCAGGTTGAGCGGCGGCGTGCGCACCTGTCCCGCCTGGACGAGCGCGGCCTCCACCTCGCGCACCATGTCGCGCAGCACGCGGCCGGCGACGCCAGGCTCCAGGCGCGGATCATCCGTGCGCCCCAGCTCGCGCAGGCGCGTGAGGAACAGGGCGAAGAGGATCTCACTGTCGGTGGGGCCCCGCACCTGCCGCAGGAGGTGCTCCGGCACGCGTGACAGGAGGGGGGCGCGCAGGGGCTCGAAGTCCGGCAGCGGCCCCTGGTGGGCGAACAACCAGTGGCGGGCCCGGAAGGGCTGGGTGTTCTCCTCGGGCGACAGGCCGAGCGGCAGCCGGCCCGCGTGGAAGAGCACAGCCTCCGATTCGTGGGGAGGCCCCAGGTCCTCCAGCGTGATGTCCCGGTCCGGCGCCAGGCGCCGCAGCAGCACCTCCTCCTGGGCATAGGAGCCCACCCCCAGGGCGTTGGCCCGGGGCTCCGGACGGAGGACGACCTGTCGGGTCAGCCGCTGCAGCTCGCACCGCAGCAGGTTCGGGTCCGACGACAGGGCGGCGAGGATGGCGGACATGGTGACTCCCCCCTTCACCCCAAGGGATAAGGTCCACGGACCCTGCGTTCAGCGCCGCCCAGCCGCTCCCCTGCTCTGGCGCTAAGCCCTTGAAATGGCTGGCGTTTAATCAGTCATTGAATTGACACCTCACAGCGTGGCGCCTAACCTCCGGGCGCTTCCCGACTGCCCTCTGGCCAGAGGGGCCGGGGTGCAGGTCTTCACCGGAGACGGAATGGCGGACGACATCGCAATCGGCATCGACCTGGGCACCTCGTATTCGTGCGTGTCCGTCGTCCACGAGGGCCAGCCCACGGTCATCCCCAACGAGTGGGGCGAGACGACCCATGCCTCGTGCGTGTCCTTCCTGGAGGAAGGGTCCGTGCTGGTGGGCAACGCGGCGAAGAAGAACATCATCACCAGCCCCGAGAACACGGTGTACTCGGCCAAGCGGCTCATCGGCCGGTACTACTTCTCCGACGAGGTGAAGAAGGCGCAGGCGGTGATGCCGTACCGCATCGTCGAGGGCGACAACAACTCGGTGCGCATCGGCGTGCGGGAGCGCAGCTATTCGCTGCCGGAGATCTCCGCGCTGGTGCTCAAGGAGATGAAGGCCGTCGCGGAGACGTACCTGGGCCGCGAGGTGACGAAGGCGGTCATCACCGTCCCGGCGTACTTCAACGACAACCAGCGCCAGGCGACGAAGGACGCGGGCCGCATCGCCGGGCTGGAGGTGCTGCGCATCCTCAACGAGCCCACGGCGGCGGCGCTCGCGTATGGCTTTGGCCGGGACGTCAACCAGCGCGTCGTCGTCTACGACCTGGGCGGCGGCACGTTCGACGTTTCCATCCTGGAGATTGGCAAGGACGTCTTCGAGGTGCTCGCGACGGCGGGCGACACGTACCTGGGCGGCGACGACTTCGACGACCGCATCATGACGTGGATGGCGGACGACTTCCTCAACCGCACGCGGTTGGACCTGCGGCAGAACAAGTACTGCCTGCAGATGCTGAAGGACGCGGCGGAGAAGGCGAAGATCGACGTGGGCCAGTTCGGCACCGCGGAGATCCTCTGCCAGGGCATCTGCCAGGACGCCAACGGCAACGTGATGGACCTGCGCAACACGCTCAACCAGGACCAGTTCAACCGGATGGTGATGGACCTGGTGCAGCGCACGTTCAAGGTCTGCGACGAGGCGCTGCAGAGCGCGCGGCTGACGGCGGCGGACATCGACGCGGTCATCCTGGTGGGCGGGCCCACGCGGCTGCCCATCATCCGCAACTCGGTGAAGCACTACTTCCAGAAGGAGCCGCTGGAGGGCATCAACCCGGATCAGGTCGTGGCCATGGGCGCCGCGCTCCAGTCGCACGCGCTTTTGGACAGCAAGACGGAGACGTTCCTGGTGGACGTCACGCCGCTGACGCTGCGGATTGGAACCGTGGGCGGGTACACGGAGAAGATCATCGACAAGAACACGCCGGTGCCCATTGACCGGTCGAAGACCTTCACCACCAGCCGCGACGGGCAGGAGAAGGTGAAGATCCGCGTGTACCAGGGTGAGTCCAACCGCGCCGAGGAGTGCGAGATGCTGGGCGAGTTCGAGTTCTCGGGCTTTCGCATCGGGTATCGCGGCGAGGTGAAGATCGAGGTGACGTTCGAGATCAACACGGACGGTCTGGTGAACGTGTCCGCGTGCGACGTGGAGACGGGCCAGAAGACGTCCACGTCCATCACGCTGTCGTCCGGCATGACGGAGGCGGACATCCAGCAGTCGATCCAGTCGAACCGCAACACGCGGCTCGCGGGCCACAACAGCAGCGACCTGCCCGCCGTGGCCAACTAGGCACCGCCGATGTCCGAGCCTTCCGATCCGAACTCTGGCGCACCGCCAGGGCCCGCCGCGCCAGCGGCCCCCGCGCGTCCGGCGCTGCCCCGGGTGACGGCCTCCGTGCCCCCGTCCGTCCCGCCCACGGCGCCCCGGCCCCCCGCCGCGGCCCCGCCGCCCCCGGGGACGGCACCGGCCGCGCGAGCCACTCCGCCCCCCGTCACGCCCCCGCTGGCTCCGGCCACGGCACGGCCCGCGTCCGGTCAGGTGCCGTCGGTGGCTCCGGCGGCACGGCCTGCGTCGGGTCAGGTCCCTTCGGTGGCTCCGGCGGTGGCACGGCCTGCGTCGGGTCAGGTTCCCTCGGTTCCTCCGGCGGCGGCACGGCCAGCGTCGGGTCAGGTTCCCTCGGTGGCTCCAGCGGCGGCACGGCCTGCCTCGGGTCAGGTGCCGTCGGTGGCTCCAGCGGCAGCACGGCCTGCCTCGGGTCAGGTTCCTTCGGTTCCTCCGGCGGCAACACGGCCAGCTTCGGGTCAGGTTCCCTCGGTTCCTCCGGCGGCAACACGGCCAGCTTCGGGTCAGGTTCCCTCGGTTCCTCCGGCGGCAGCCCCGGGTCCTTCGGCGAGTGGCGTTCCGCCCGTGCCTCCGGCGACGTCACAGCCTGCGTCGCCCAGTGGTGTTCCATCCGTTGCGCCCGCGAGTGGAGCGCCCCCGCGTCCAACGCCCACGGGCCTCGCGTCCGTGGGGGCCGCGCCTCGTGGGACACCTCCGGGCAGCGCACCGGTGGGCACTCCCGCCGCGTCACGGCCCACGGTGTCCGGGGTTCCGTCCGTCGGCGTCGCATCCGCGCCTCCCGCGACGACCGCGCAGACCCGCCCCACTGTCACCGCGATTCCGGCCGTCGGCGCGGTGGCACCGCCCCAGGCTCCAGCAACGCCCGCCACTGCTCGCCCCACCGTCACCGGGGTTCCGGCGGTCGGCGCCGTGGCTCCGCCCCAGGCTCCAGCAACGCCCGCTGCTGCTCGCCCCACCGTCACCGGGGTTCCGGCGGTCGGCGCCGTGGCTCCGCCCCTGGCTCCAGCAACGCCCGCCGCTGCACGCCCCACCGTCTCCGCGATTCCAGCGGTCGGAGCGGTGGCTCCGCCCCAGGCTCCAGCAACGCCCGCCAGCGCGCGGCCGACCACCGCGACGCCTGCCGTGGGCGCGGTGACGCCTCCCGGGGCGCCCGCGTCGATGCCTCGCATCGCGCCGGTCGTTCCTCCCACCGCGAGCGCTTCGTCCGCGATGCCTCCCGCCATGCCTCCGGCGGTGCCCGGCGTCGCGTCCATGCCGACGCCGCCGCCCGTGGCCCGCGCGCCCTCGGCCGTGCCGACCATGCAGCCCCTGAGCCCCACGGCTCCGGCGGCCCGTCCGCCCTCGGTCCCCACCATCGCTCCCGCCGGAGCCCGGCCTCCCGCTGCGGTGCCGCCCGCCGCGCGCCCCGTGCCCACCGTGGGCCCGGTGACGCCGCCTCCCGTCGCGCTCCGGATCAGCCCGCCCTCCATCGCTCCCGCCGGTACGCCGCCGCCGGTGCTCGCCGTCGGGCAGGTCGTCCCGCCCATCGCTCCCGCGGGCCCCACGCCGCCGCGCCCTGGCAACCGGCCCACCACGTCACTGCCCGCCGTGGCGCCCTCCGGATCCGCCCGTCCGCTGACGCCGCCCCCGGTGGCCCCGCCCCGGCCTCCCGCCGCCAGCGTGCCCCCGCCGCCTCCGTCCTCCGAGGGCCCGGCCCTCAGCCCGGAGCAGCTCGTGGACCTGGAGTCCCGCTGCGCGAAGCTCGACCAGATGGACTACTTCGAGCTGCTCAGCCTGGAGCGCACCGCCGCGCCCGGCGACATCAAGAAGGCCTTCTACCGGGAGAGCCGCGTCTACCACCCGGACCGTTTCTTCCACCTGGAGTCCAAGGCCCTCAAGGACCAGGTGAACGAGCTCTACAAGCGCGTCACCGAGGCCTATTACGTCCTGCGCGACGACACCAAGCGCAAGAAGTACCTCACCGACATCGCGGGCCCGGACCGCGCGCAGAAGCTGCGCTTCACCGACGCCTCCGAGTCCGAGACCAAGGCCGCCGCGAAGAAGGAACAGGAAGAGCAGATCGGCACCCACCCCAAGGGCCGTCAGTTCTACACGCAGGCCCAGAAGGACCTGGAGTCCGGCAACCCGTCCGCCGCGGAGCGCAACCTCAAGATGGCGCTCACCTACGAGCCCTCCAACGCCCGCTACAAGGAAGCCCTCGCGGAAGCCCAGAAGCAGACCGCGGACAAGTCCAAGGGCGACTCCTCGTTCAAGATCCGCTAGCGGCCCCCAGGAGCCCAACCCATGGTCATCGACCTCATCCTCCTGGGCATGGTGCTGTTCTTCGGCATCCTCGGCGCCCTCTCCGGCGCCGCCCGGCAGGTGGCCAACTCCGTGGGGCTCGCGGCGGGCTACTTCGTCTCCCGCAAGCTCGCGCCCCTCGCCGGCCCCAAGCTCGCCGTCGCGCTGGGCTCGCCGCTGCTCATCGGCACGCTCTTCGGAACGGTGCTCCTCTTCGTCGTGACGTGGCTCACCGTGCGCTACGCCCTGGGCGCGCTGCTCTTGCGCTTCCTCTCCGGCAAGAACCCGGAGGAGCGCGGCATGGACCGCACGCTGGGCTTCGTCCTCGGCGGCGGGAAGATGGCGGCCCTGTTCTGGGTCTGCCTGAGCGCGCTCACCTTCATGGAGCAGCACGTCGTCATCGCCGGCAAGCGCTGGGGCGTGGCCCCGAAGGACTCCATGGCCTTCGACCTGTCCCGCCGCTTCAACCTCTTCGAGCTGACCCAGTTCGCCCCGCTCGAGGACCTGGTCCGCGTGGCCCAGGCCACCCACGACCCCGCCAAGGCGAAGAAGCTCCAGGACGACCCGGCCTTCAAGGCCCTGCGCAAGGACCCGCGCTTCCAGGTCGCGCTGTCACACCAGGACCTGCAGGACGCGCTGGAGCGCGGCGACACGCGGGCCCTGTTGCGCAACGACGTGGTGCTCCAGCTCATCCAGGATCCGCAGGCGGCGGCACGGCTGGGCGCCGCCGCCCGGGCCTCCGAACGGCCGGCTCCCGCTAAGCGTTGAGCTCCACGTCGTCCAGGCTCGCGAGCCGGGCCTTCACGAACTCCGCGTCCACCGTCACCTGACGGTGCCGCCGCTCCGGCGCCTCGAACATGATGTCCGACATCACGTGCTCCAGGATGGAACGCAGTCCTCGAGCGCCCAGCCCGCGCGACATGGAGTAGCGCACCACCTCCCGCAGGCCGCTCTCCGGGAACTCCAGCTCAATCTCATCCAGCGACAGCAGCTCCTTGAACTCGCGGGTGATGGCATCCGGCGGCTCGGTGAGGACGCGCAGCAGGTCGGACTCGCCCAGCCGCTCCAGCTGCACCATCACCGGCATGCGGCCCAGGAACTCCGCCATCATCCCGAAGTCCACCAGCTGCTTCGTGGAGATGCGCTTCTCCTTGCGCTTCGCCGTGAGCGCGTCCGCGCCGAAGCCCATGGCCCGGCCGCCCTCGTCGCCGAAGTCGTGCAGGTCGCTGAACGTGCCCGCGCAGATGAAGAGGATGTCGCGCGTGTCCACCTGCACGAAGTCGCTCTTGTTCCACGCCTGCGTCACGTTCATGGGCACGTGCACCTCGCGCCCCTCCAGCAGCTTCAGCAGCGACTGCTGCACGCCCTCACCGCCGATGTCGCGGCTGCCCGCGCCGTTGCGCGCTCCCTGGGTGCGGCGGGCGATCTTGTCCACCTCGTCGATGAAGATGATGCCCCGCTGGGTGTCCTCCACGGAGTGGTTCGCCTTGAAGAGCAGGTCGGACACCATCACCTCCACGTCCTTCCCGTAGTAGCCCGCCTCCGTGTACTCGGTGGCGTCCACGGTGGTGAACGGGACCTGGAGGATCTCCGCCAGGTTGCGCGCGATGTGCGTCTTGCCGCTGCCCGTGGGACCGATGAGCAGGATGTTGGACTTCTTGATGAGGGACTGCCGGCGCATCCGCCGCGCCTGGATGCGCTTGAGGTGGTTGTGCGCGGCGATGGCCACCGCCCGCTTCGCTGCTTCCTGTCCGATGACGTAGCGATCCAGCCGCTCGAAGATCTCCCGCGGGGTCAGTGGCGCTGCCTCTTCCCTGCGTGCGGACGACTCCATGTACCCTCCCCTTCTCTCCACTCGGCCTCCCGGCGCTGCCTAGGAGGAAGGGTAGGAATTGGATGCTGACCGGCCCACCAGGGCCAGCACCGCGAATGGGGCCCCTGCTCGCCTGCCTGCTCCTCGAACAGGCGGCTATTGAATGACCGGGACGTTTCCGATAGTCCGGCCCCCCTCCCCTGTTCATGGGAGTTTCCACCCCTCGCCGCGCGCTCCACCGGAGGCACGAAACAACGATGGCCGCTCCCTCCCCTCAGCACCGCTGGACCCTGGCCGATGCCCATGAGCTGTACGGCATCCGCAACTGGGGCTCGCCCTACTTCGGCATCAACGACAAGGGCCACGTGTGCGTCCACCCGGACGGGCCCGCCGCTCCGAGCATGGACCTCAAGGAGCTGGTGGACGAGGTCCGCCGCCGGGGCATCGGCCTGCCGCTGCTCCTGCGCTTCACGGACGTGCTGCGCCACCGCGTGGTGCACCTGAACAACGCGTTCAAGAAGGCCATCGCGGATCAGGGCTACAAGGGCCTGTACCGGGGCGTGTACCCCATCAAGGTGAACCAGCACCGCTACGTGGTGGAGACCATCATCGAGGCGGGCAAGGACTTCACCTACGGCCTGGAGGCCGGCAGCAAGCCGGAGCTGCTCGCGGTGATGGCGCTGCTGGACAGCGAGGACGCGCTCGTCATCTGCAACGGCTACAAGGACGAGGAGTACATCGAGACGGCCCTCTTCTATTCGCGCCTGGGCCGCAACGTCATCCTGGTGGTGGAGAAGCCCAGCGAGCTGCCCCTCATCGCGGAGGTGGCGCGCCGCACCGGCATCACCCCCCGGCTGGGCATGCGCGTGAAGCTGTCCACGCGCGGCGCCGGCAAGTGGGAGGCGTCCGGCGGGGATCGCTCCAAGTTCGGCCTGTCCTCGTCGGAGCTGATGTCCTGCATCGGCTTCATGAAGGACGCGGGCCTGCTCTCCTCCTTCGAGCTGCTGCACTTCCACCTGGGCAGCCAGATCTCCAACATCCGCAACGTGAAGAACGCGCTGCGCGAGGTGGGCTGCTTCTACGTGGAGGTGGCCCGCCAGGGCGCGCCGCTGAAGTACCTGGACGTGGGCGGCGGCCTGGGCGTGGACTACGACGGTTCCCAGACGAACTTCGCCTCCTCCATGAACTACACGACGGAGGAGTACGCCAACGACGTCGTCTTCGGCGTGATGGAGGCGTGCGACCGCGCGGGCGTGCCACACCCCACGCTCGTCTCCGAGTCCGGCCGCGCCGTCGTCGCGCACCACGCCGTGCTGGTGGTGGACGTGCTGGGCACCAGCGAGTTCGACCCGTCGCAGACGCCCGACAAGGTGGACGAGAAGGCGCCCTCCGTGGTGCGCAACCTCTATTCGACGTTCCGCGAGGTCACGAACAAGAACGTCATCGAGGCCTTCCACGACGCGCAGGACTCCAAGGAGGAGAGCCTCCAGCTGTTCTCCCTGGGCCACCTGTCCCTGGAGCAGCGCGTGGCGGCGGAGAACCTCTACTGGGCCATCTGCCACAAGATTTTGCGCGTGGCGCGCGAGGCCGGGGAGATTCCGGAGGAGCTGGAGGCGCTGGAGAAGCAGCTGTCGGACACGTACTTCTGCAACTTCTCCGTGTTCCAGTCGCTGCCGGACTCGTGGGCCATTGATCAGCTCTTCCCGATGATGCCCATCCACCGTCTGGCGGAGAAGCCGACCCGGCGCGCGACGCTGGCGGACATCACCTGCGACTCGGACGGGAAGATCGAGCACTTCATCGACAAGCGCGAGGTGAAGGACGCGCTGGAGTTGCACGCGCTCAACAGCGACGACTACTACCTGGGCATCTTCCTCGTCGGCGCGTACCAGGAGATTTTGGGCGACCTGCACAACCTCTTCGGGGACACGCACACGGTGCAGGTGTCGCTGGCGCCGGGCGGCGGCTACCTCATCGACCACGTCGTCGCCGGGGACACGGTGACGGAAGTGCTCAACTACGTGAGCTACAACAAGGACGACCTGGTCGCGAAGCTGCGCAAGTTCACGGAGCTGGCGCTGCGCCAGGGGCGCATCACCCTGGACGAGTCGCGCAACCTGCTGCGCGTCTACGAGGACGGCCTGTCCGGCTACACGTACCTGGAGCGGGAGGTGGACGCGACGTTCACCTCCGCCAGCCAGCTGCGCCTGCTGCCCGGGCCGGAGAACGGGGCGCGCAGCCCCGTCTCCCCCTCGGGGACCTGATCACGCTTCCGTCGGGACCGGTGCCTGTTCGCCGGTCTCGACGGAGGTGTCGCTGAACGCGGCGTCCGTCGCGCGCAGCCGCAGCGTCTGGAGCGTCTCCAGTTGCCCGTCGGCGCGCTCGGCGAGGAAGGCGAAGTCGAACTTCGCCAGCCGCGGCTCCTTCGGGGCCACCTTCTCCAGGCTCCTCCACAGGGACACGCGCCCGTGGGAGCCCACGCAGAGCCCCTCCAGCTCCACCAGCCGGCTCAAGGGCGAGTAGCGCAGCAGGGAGCCGTTGAGCTTCAGGCGCGACAGCTTCTCCGTGAGCCACGCGCCGCCCACCTTCAGCGGATCCACCCGGACGTCCAGCGCGGACATCACGGTCAGCAGCGTGGCGCGGTCCTGCTCGATGAGCGGGATGAGCGTGGCCAGGTACTGCCCCACCGGGTTGCTGCGGTTCTCGCGCTCCGTCCGCTTCGCGAGATCCAGGCCCACGGTGGAGCCCAGCAGGTGGTCGTTCAGGTAGATGCCCAGTCGCTTCACATTCATGCCGGATGCCCCTCCCCCGAGGCGTCGAACGAACCTCACGAGGGTGGGCACGGCGCCCGCTTACCGCACGCGGTCAACGGGGCTCGGAGGGCAGGCGTCCTTCCGAGCCCCGGTCCGGCTGCTTCAGTCCGGATAGCCGAACGACGCCGTCACCTTCACGTCCGGGTGCAGGCTGCGCGCCACGGGACACTCGTGGGCGATCTTCTCCAGCATGGCGCGGTGCTCCTTCGTGAGGCCGGCCGGCATCAGGATGGACAGCACCAGCTCGCCAATCTTGCGCGGCGGCGGGGTCATCCGCTTCTCCACCGTCGCGCGGACCTCGCCCAGGCTGATGCCCTCCTTGCCGGCCATCAGGTGCATGGTCGTCACGACACAGGACGCCAGCGCCGTGGCCACCAGGTCCGTGGGGGAGAAGCTGCCGCCGGTGCCGCCGTTGTCCTTCGGCGCCTCCGTGGGCAGCGTCGCGCCGGACGGGCCGTGCGTCACCTGCGTCTTCAGCTGGGGAGCACTCACCAGGGACATCACCACACCGGTCGCGGGCTGCTGGGCCATCACCGTCTCCTTGGGACTTCGAGCCTGGGAAAAGAAAGGACTGCCGTCTAACGCACGAAGCTGTCGTGGGCCTTCGCGTCCTCTTCGGACGAGGGCTCGGCTTCCTCGACGCTCCAGTCCAGCGTCTTCATCAACGCCTTGCTGCGCTTCTTGACGTCCGCGTCCAGGAACTTCACCGCGTCGCCCATCTTGTCCATCAGGCGCATCGGCTTGCGCTTGTTCTTGGGCTCGCTGAACAACGCGTGCGTGAGCCACGGGAACACCGCCGTCACGTCGCAGTGCACGTACATGGAGCCCGTCTCCACCGCCTCCACGGACACCTTGCCCCAGGTGTGGCCCTCACCGGCCGGGCAGCTGGACAGCGCGCCGTTGTCCACCGGGTCCACGCAGAACTGCACGTCGATGTCGAAGCCCGACGTGGGGACGTTGAGGATTTGATCCAGCAGCGGCTCGCCCTGAAGCGTGTAGTTCTTGGGCACGCCGCCGCCCAGGATCCAGATGGCCAGCTTCCCGCTGCCGTGGTGGCGGCAGTAGTGCTGCATCGCGGCCATGGAATAGACGTCGTCGTTGATGTCGAGCTCGAACTTGAACTCGTCACCCAGCAGGCGCTTGAGCTTCACGACGTTGAGGAAGATGGAGCCGTCCTGCACCGCGCCCACCCAGATGGGGACGCCGTGCTTGTAGCAGGTGGACAGGAGCGACGGCTGCTTCACGCCCAGCTGCTTCTCGATGCCGTGGATGGCCTTGCCCAGGAGGTAGTGGAACTCCGGCGTGGTCATCTTCTTCTGGAACTCCGGCTGGCGGAGGATGGCGGAGAAGAGGCGGTCGGTGTCGAGCAGCGCCTCCTCCCAGAAGCCCAGGTCGTAGATGCGGATGATGCGCGCCAGGCGGTACTGGAGGTCGCCCGCGTTGGGGTTCACCTCGCGGATGCCGTGGCCGATGATGCGGTGGGCGTCGTGGTAGAGGTTGGCGCCCGTGGTGGTGATGGCGGAGATGATGCCCTTCTCCACCAGCGGGATGAGGCAGGACTGGTGCAGGCCCGCGGGCGTCATGGCGCCGGACAGCGTGAGGAAGATGGACGCGTCCTGCTGCACGGACTGCTGCATCAGTTCGAACGCGGTGCGCTCCTGCCGGCCCACGTAGGCGCTGAACGCGTGCGCGAGCAGCTCCGCCGGCTTCTCCTTGCCGGTGATGGGGCGCGGATCCGCCTTGCGCGCGTTCGCGTAGGCAGCGCGAAGGGAGGACTTCTTCGGGGTCGGGGTCTTGGCCATGGCGCGGCGATCTAACACCGCCTGCCTGCCAAGGGGAGGCCCGCCTTCAGCTCCGTCCCTCCCCAAGGGGCCTCCACCCGACAGGAAGAAACCCCGTGCCGTGCGGATTCACACAGGGCCCGCTCTTCCGGCCCCTTCCCATGGGGACATGGCGTAAGAGTGCCCCCCTCGCCGCCCTCCGGAGGGTCCCACCGCCGTGATCGACCTGCATTCGCACACCACCGCCAGTGACGGCCAGTACCCGCCCTCGGAGCTGGTGGCGCGCGCCGCCGCCGCGGGCGTCACCGTCCTGGCCGTGACGGACCACGACACGGTGGCGGGGCTCCACGAGGCAAGGCAGGCGGCCCTCGCCCACGGCCTGGAGCTGGTCCCCGGCATCGAGCTGTCCGCCTTCGTCTACGGCAAGGAGGCCCACATCCTGGGCCACTTCCTGCGCCCGGAGGACCCGGACCTGGCGCGCTTCGCGGACCGGCTGCGGGACGAGCGCACCCGGCGCATGGAGGCGATGGTGGCCCGCCTGCGCAACCTGGGCTTCCCGGTGCGCATGGAGCAGGTGCGCAAGGTGGCCGGGGACGCGCAGCTGGGGCGGCCCCACCTGGCGCGGGTGCTGGTGGAGCAGGGCTGGTGCCTGGACATGAAGGCCGCGTTCGACCGCTTCCTGGGCACGGGCCGCGCGGCGTGGGTGGAGCGCTTCAAGCTGGACGGCGCGGAGGCCATCCGGCTCATCCGCAACGCGGGCGGCACCGCGACGCTCGCCCACCCCGGCTCCTCCAAGATGGAGCGCCCGGAGATCCAAGCGCTGGCCAAGGCCGGGCTGTCCGGCCTGGAGGTGCTCAGCGTGGACCACAACCCCACCGTGCGGCAGAAGTACCTGGCGCTCGCGGCGGAGTTCGACCTGGTGCCCACCTTCGGCAGCGACTTCCACGGCGAGGCGGTGGCGCCCGACCACCGCCTGGGCGTCGCGGCCATGCCCCTGGAGCAGTTCCAGAAGCTGCGCGCCCGCGCCCCGTCGTCGCAGCCCGCCTGATCAGGACCGGCGTCAGGACCGGGGCTGGGCCTTGAAGCGGCTCGTGACGGCGGTGAGCCCTTCGGCCACGGACTGGAGGTCCTGGGCGATGCGCGTGGTGCGGCCGGTGGCGTCCACGCCCTGCTTCACCAGGTCCGCCACGTTGCGGGCGCCCTGCACGGCCTGCTCGCTGGACTGGCGCTGCTGGCGGGTGGCGATGGTGATCTGCCGCGCCGCCTCGCTGGTGCCGCGCGCCAATTCCACGATGCGCAGGAAGACGGCGGAGGCCTGCTCGGCCACCTCCACCCCGCGGTCGCTCGTGGCCATGCCCACGCGGGCCTTGGACGCGGCCTCCTCGCCGGAGTCCTGCACCTTCTCCACGATGCGGGCGATGTCGCGCGCGGACGCGGACACGTTCTCCGCCAGCTTGCGCATCTCCGCGGCCACCAGGGAGAAGCCCCGGCCCACGTCGCCCGCCTTGGTGCCCTCCAGCGCCGCGTTGAGCGCCAGGAGGTCGCTGCGCTCCGCCACCTGGTTGATGACCTGGGCGATCTTGGAGACCTGCTGCAGGTCCTTGTTCAGCCCCACGATGGCGTCCGCCACGCCCTTGGACTCCGTGCGGATGTCGTTGATGCCGCCCACCACCTGCGCCACCACCGCCATCGCTTCCGCCACCGCGTCATGGGTGCGCCGCGCGCTGGACTCCACCACCTCCGTGGAGGAGGAGATCTGCTCGGCGGTGCGGGAGAGTTCCTCGAACGTGGCGGCGATCTGCTGCGCGTACGCGGCCTGCTGGCTGATGACGTGCTCCTGATCCGCGGAGGCGCCCATCAGGCCACGCGACGCGCTGGACAGCTGCTCGGTGCGGGTGACGAGCTCCATCACCGTGGCGCGCAGCGTGCCCAGCATCTCGTTGAAGGAGGTGGCCATCTGCCGCACCTCGCCGGCGGCGGACACGTCCAGCTCGCCCCGGAACACGTCGCCCCGGGCCACCTCGCGAGCCACCTGCGTGACGCGCGACACGGGGTCCGCGATGGCGCGGCTGATGATGACCGCCAGCCCCAGGCCCAGCACCGCGGCGCCCAGGTAGCCCATGAGCGAATAGCCCTCCGTCGCCGCCAGCGCGGCCTTCACCTCGTGGGTGCCGAAGCCCGCGCGGTACACGCGGCCGTCGCTCTCGCAGCGCACGACGACCTCCTCACGCAGCCGCGCCACCGTGCACGCACCCGGCGTGAGCTGGGCTGGCTGGGGCGGCCCTTCCGGCACCCGGCCCCGCGCGGCGATGACGCTGCCGTCCGCGCGGGTCAGCTCCTGGAAGTTCAGCGTGAAGCCACCGGACTCCACCTGGGAGAACACCTCCTCGCGCCGCATGCGGGCGTCCGGCGCGGTGTCCGGCAGCGCGAGCCAGGGGTGGCGCACCACCAGCGTCCCCAGCGTCATGGCCCGCTCACCCAGGACCTCCATGCCCGCGGCCTCCTGGCGGGCGGGGAAGTACGCCCCGCTGAAGAACACCACCGCGAGGCACGGGAGCAGCACCGCGATCGCCACCTGCATCCGCAAGGTCAGCCGGCCCCACATGTCGACGACTCCCCAGGCGATGAGCGCAAAACCACGGGACAGCCCGCTGACGCTAGGCGTGCGCTCCCCACAGCGTCAAACCGGCCCCGGGGAGGTCGGGCGGTCAGGCGCGCGGGATGATCCAGGCCCCCCTCGCACCGGCAGGCGTCCGGGCGGGGCGGGCCCGCCGGATGAGGGCGCCTGATGGGCCCGGCATTTCGGCCGTCTTCTCAAGGGGTTGGCGGGCCCTGGGCGGGGGTGTTTCCCTTTGACACGACGCCAGCGGTGTCGTTAGGGTCCGCGCCCGATGACTACACCCCTCGCACCGTACCTGCCGATGGCGGTGGTGCTCCTGCTGGCCGGCGTCCTCGGGATGATCATCCCCCAGGTCACCACCCGGCTGGGCCCCAAGCGCCCGAGCAGCACCAAGTCGGCCCCCTTCGAAGCAGGCTCCGAGTCGAGCGGCCCCGCTCGCCAGCGCTTCGCCGTGAAGTTCTACGTCATCGCGCTGCTCTTCATCGTGTTCGACGTGGAAGCGGTGTTCCTGTACCCCTGGGCGGTGAACTTCCAGGCGCTCGGCTGGTTCGGCTACGTGGAGATGCTGGTTTTCGCGTCGACCCTGGTCGTGGGCCTTATCTATGTCTGGAAGAAGGGCGCTCTCGACTGGGAGAGCTGAGACTACGCCATGGCTGACACCGACATCGCTCCGATCATGACCACCCGCCGGGACGAAGCCATGGGCTTCTTCCAGAAGCTGGTGTCCAAGGGCCTGGGCTGGGCCCGCAAGTACTCGCTGTTCACCTACCCGTACGCCACCGCGTGCTGCGGCATGGAGTACATGTCCGTGGCGGCCAGCCGGCACGACATCTCGCGCTTCGGCGCGGAGTTCCCCCGCTTCTCGCCGCGCCAGGCGGACCTGCTGATGGTGGTGGGCACCATCAACCTGAAGCAGGCCCCCATCCTCAAGCGCGTCTACGAGCAGATGACCGAGCCCAAGTGGGTCGTGGCCTTCGGCGTGTGCGCGTCGTCGGGCGGCTTCTACGACAACTACGCGGTGCTCCAGGGCATCGACCGCATCATCCCGGTGGACGTCTACATCCCCGGCTGCCCGCCGCGTCCGGAGCAGGTGCTGGACGGCCTGATGCTGCTGCAGGACAAGATCGGCAACCAGGTGCACCGGCTGCGCGACCCCGGCCAGCCCAACGAGACCGCGGAGCACCACGCCCGCATGCTCGCCGCCGGCAAGTAGTCCGAAGCGCTACTGCTTCACCGCACGGGCCCCGCGCCGCCTCTCACGAAGAGGCCGGTGACGGGGCCCGAGGCGTTCCTGGCCCCTACCAGCGGTGGTACGCGGGGTGGCCTTCCTTCACCGCGACGAAGGTGCCCCGGCAGGTGGCCGTCACCTTGCCGTTCTCGCCGGTGAGGGTGCCTTCGACGACGACGCGGTCGCCTTCAATCGACACCGGCTTCGCGGACAGGTGCACGCGGCCCATGGGCGTGGGGCGCTTGAGCACGATGGCGTAGTCGGCGGTGACGGTGCACGGGGGCGTGGCCGCGCCCTGCGCCTTCATCAGGTGGTACGCCGCCGTCCAGTTGCAGTGGCAGTCCAGCAGCGCGCCGATGATGCCGCCGTTAAGCACGCCCGGGAACGCCTGGTGGTGCTCCTCGGGCGTCCAGTCCGCGACGACGAGGTCACCCTCCACGCGGCTGCGGATGCGCAGCCCCTTCGGGTTGGCCGGGCCACACCCGAAGCAGGCGTTGTGGGGGGCGTACGTTTCCTGGAGGCCGGGGGCTGTTTCGGTCGTCGACATGGCCGGCGACTCTACGTGAGACGGACTCCGGCGCGCGCTCCCGAGCGTCATCCAGCCAGTCCGCCAGCGCTCGCGCGTCCGCCCCTTCACAGTCCCCCGTGCAGGTGCGCCGCACGCTGCCGTCCGCCTGCGGCCGATCCACCACCCAGCGCTCGCCGTCGAAGGCCCCGGTGTCCTTCTCACGCAGCACCGCCGCGTCCGCGGCGTCGCCCATCTCCACCACGCCGTCCGGGCGCAGGCGGTACGCGTCGAAGGTGCGCGGCGCGCCCGGCCAGTGGCCCGCGTCGAAGACCTCCGGGCTCACGTGCGTGTAGCCCGTCTCCGCGTACAGCGGCGCCAGCGGACGGCCTTCGCCACGCAACAGCGGCCCGAGCGACGCTCCGTCCGCTTCTGGCAGCGCGGACAGGCCGGACAGCTCCAGCAGCGTGGGGCCCACGTCCACCAGCCGCGCCAGCGCGTCCACCCGGGCGGGGCCCACGCCGCGTCCGCCGGGCGGCTTCACCGCGAGCAGGATGCGGTTCTCCTCTTCACCCAGCCGCGCGCCGTGCACGGACGTCGCGCCCGCCAGGTCCGGCCGGTCCGCGTGGAAGCTCTCGCCGTGGTCGGACATCAGCACGATGAGCGCGTCGTCGTAGCGCCCGGAGGCCCGCAGCGCGTCCAGCAGCGTGCCCACCTGCGCGTCCGCCTGCGCGAGCAGCTCGTCGTAGAGCCCCTCCGCGCCCTCGCGGCTCCACGCGCCCTTCGCGCCCGGCGACACCGGGGCGAAGTGCATGCGCAGCCGGCGCTCCAGCGGCTCGGACGCGGCCACGTAGCGACGGTAGAACGGATACACCGGGTCGCCCGGGAAGTGCGCGGCCGTGGCGTGGAAGGCGAAGAGCAGCGGCCCCTCCCCCGCCTCCGCCAGCAGCCCGTCCGACAGCCGCCGCGCATAGCCCATGGGGTCATGGATGCCGGCCAGCGCGCGGTTGTCGATGAACTCGGGCACCCACGCGGCGCCCGCCGGGTTGTCCGCGAAGAGGCCCAGCGCCCGGTAGCGCAGCTTCTCCAGCGCGAAGTTGAGCGCGCCGCGCGGAGGCTGCCAGCGCGTGGCGAAGCCGGAGGCGGGGCCCTCGAAGTGGAAGCGCGAGCAGTCCGTCGCGAACACCGTGCGCCATCCCGCGTCCGCGAAGCGCTGCGCGAAGGTGGGCGCCAGCACGAGCCGCGCGTCGGACGTCAGCGGGTAGCGCACGCCCGTGCGGTACGGCCACCGCGCGGTGAGCAGCGAGCGCCACGCGGGCTCCGTCTGCGCCACCGGCGTATAGGCCTGCGTGAAGAGCGTGGCGTCCTGGAGGAAGCGCTCCACATGGGGCGCCACCCCGTGCCCCGTCGCGCCCAGCCGGTCCGGCCGGAACGCGTCGATGCCGATGAGCACCACCAGCGGCTGCCGGACGGCAATCCCCGGGCGCCGCACCGTCAGCGCCACCGCCAGCACCACGACGGCGCCCACCACCACCGCCCCCGAAACGCGCTCCACCCACCGGGCCCCGGGGCCGTCGAGCCGGCGCGGCGCCCGAACCCCGCGCACCGCCAGCACGGCCAGATGGACCGCCACCCACACCCCGGCAGCCGCGCGCGCCTGCCACGGCTCGCCGTGATCCACCAGCCACGCCAGCACCGGCCGTGCCGCCGGCAGGTCGTCGAAGAGCGCGGGCCGCGCCAGCGCCCGGTCCCACGCCCAGAACAGCAGCAGCCCCAGCCAGTGCGGCACCATCACCGCCAGCGCCACCCACCCGCCCCGCCGCGTCCAGGCCCGGGCCAGCACCGCCGCGGCGAGCCCCAGCAGCCCGCCCGCCACCGCGTACACGGCGGCCACGCGCAGGATGACGCCGGGCAGCAGCGGCCGGACCGCCGCCGCCAGCGCCGCGTAGGGGCCGTCCAGCGGGATGTCCACGCCCACCACGCCCGCCTTGAGCAGCCAAGCCGTCTCGGCGGCGAAGAGCAACAGTCCCAGCAGGGCGCCCAGGGCCAGACGCCCCGAAGTGGCACGGAGGAAGGAGGCGACGGACCGCACGGACATGCCCCCAGCGTCTACCCCGGCCGGGCATTGGGGCGCCAACTCTGTATTCCACCAGGCTTTCTGGAAGAGCGTGACGTGCTTGCGCTGCACTGGCAGTGCAAGATGGCGCCCGGACTGTTACCAAGCGATGCCCTCCCAGGACCGGGGGCCACCGTCATGTCATCCAGCGCCGCGCCCAGCGATACCCTGCAGGAGTCCGTGCGCCGCGCGCTCGACGTGGAGCGCCAGTCCAATGGACGGCACCTGGCGTGGGTCCGGCTGGGCGCGGTGGGCGTGCTGTTCACCATGGCCGTGTACCTGGGCCGGGTGCGCGGGCTGCACGACTGGGACGTCTACCTGGCGCCCTTCGCGCTGTACCTCGTGTGCACCACGGCCGTGGCCGTGGCGGTGACGGCCTCCACGCGCATCGCCCGCTGGGCGTCGCTGTCCGTCGCGTTCGTGGACGTGCCCGCCGTCTACTGGCTCCAGCACCTGGCGCTGCCGGTGTCCCCCTCCCCTGGCGGCGTGGCCGGCTTCACGCTGGGCATCTTCGCGGCGCTCGTCCTCCTGTCCGCGCTGAGCCTGCGCCGGCCCGTCACCCAGCTCGTCACGCTCGTCGCCATCCTGGCGGAGGTGGAGCTCCAGCGGCAGGCCTCCATCGGAGGGGGGGCGCAGGTGGCCGGCGCGGTGATGCTGGCCATGACGGCCGCGGGCGCGGCCCGGCTCCTCCAGCGCATCCGCCTGCTGTCCGCCGCCGTCACCCAGGAGGAGCTCCAGCGCGCCCGCCTGGGCCGCTACTTCTCCCCCGCCGTCGCCGAGCGCCTCCAGGACAGGGACTCCCCCGCCCCGGAGCTGCGCGAGGTGTCCGTGCTCTTCGCGGACGTGCGCGACTTCACCTCGCTGAGCGAACGGCTGCCCCCCGAGGAGGTGGTCACCATCCTCAACGAGTACTACGGCCGCATGGTCGAGGTGGTGTTCCGCCACGGCGGGACGCTCGACAAGTTCATCGGGGACGCACTGATGGTGTACTTCGGCGCCCCGCTGCCGGACGCCCACCACGCCCGGAGCGCCACCCGGTGCGCGCTGGAGATGGTGCGGGAGCTGGAGGCCGTCAACGCCGAGCGCGCCGCCCGGGGCCAGGCAGGCCTGCGCATGGGCGTGGGCGTCCACTCCGGGCCGGTGGTGCTGGGCAACATCGGCTCGCCGTTCCGGCGCCTGGAGTACACGGCCATCGGTGACACGGTGAACCTGGCCAACCGCATCGAGCGGCTGACCAAGGGCTTCGGGGTGCCGGTGCTCGTCTCCCAGGCGACCCGCGAGCAGGCGGGCGACGCCTTCCGCTGGGCCCCTGCCCCCACCGCGCTCGTCCCCGGCAAGAGCCAGCCCGTGGTGACCTTCATCCCCGAGCCCGCCGAGGGCGCCCCGGTGCTGGGGCCGGACGTGGCGGCCTGAGCTTTCCGGTCCCCGGGCCCAGGCAGGCAGGGGGTGGATCGCGATGCCGGGCTACTGGACCACCTAAGTGGCCTACATGGTTGAGGGTTTACGTTGACGCCTCACGCGAACGGTCCTTATAAAGCCGCGGTTTCCTCTGTCGTAGATCGAGGCCCCCCTTGAGCATTTTCGCGTTGGACCGGGTCGCCGCCCAGTTTCCCGAGGCGGTCGCGGAGCGCTATGTCGACCGCGCTGGCGGAGCCTGGGCCGTCATCCATGCGGAGTGGCTGCCGAAGGTCGCCACCTTCCTGAAGATGGATCCCGAGCTGGACTTCAAGCTGTTCGGCTCCGCGGACGCCGTGGACCGCCTGCACCTGGCGGAGAGTGATCCGCGCTTCGAGGTCGTCTACTTCCTCTATTCGCTCAAGCGGAAGGAGCACGTGCGCCTGAAGGTGCGCGTGACGGAGACCCGCCCGGAGCTTCCCTCCCTCACGCCGCTGTACCGCGGCGCGAACTGGTGGGAGCGGCTGGTGTTCGACTTCTACGGCATCCGCTTCACGGACCACCCGGACCTGCGCCGCATCCTGCTGTACGACGAGTTCCAGGGTCACCCCCTGCGCAAGGACTACGCGCTGCGCGACCGCCAGCCGCTGATCCCCGAGCGCCCCATCAAGGACATCTTCCGCGGCCCCGGCACTAGCGGCGTCGCCTGATCGAGACCTCCCCATGTCCGACAGCCACAACATCGACGCGCAGAAGCCCCACAACCCCGACACCGATGGGTTCGCCCACGAGGAGTCGGAGCTGGAGTCGCACTTCCAGACGAAGAACATGGTCATCAACATGGGCCCCTCCCACCCGGCCACGCACGGCACCGTGCGGCTGAAGGTGGAGCTCGAGGGTGAGACCATCGTCAAGATCGACCCGGAGATCGGCTTCCTCCACCGCGGCTTCCAGAAGAGCTGCGAGAACGTCACCTGGACGCAGTGCCTGCCGTACACGGACCGGCTCAACTACCTGTCCGCGATGATGAACAACTTCGGGTTCCTCAACGCCGTGGAGAAGCTCATCGGCCTGGAGATCCCGGAGCGCGCCCAGTACATCCGCGTCATCGGCAGCGAGCTGCACCGGCTCACGGACCACCTGACGTGCGTGGGCGCCACCGGCCTGGAGATGGGCGGCTTCGCGCCGTTCCTCTACGGCATGGAGGCCCGCGAGCTCATCCAGGACCGTGTCACGGAGCTCACCGGCGCGCGCCTCACCACCAGCTTCGGCCGCGTGGGTGGCATCAACCGCGACCTGCCGGAGGGGTGGTCGGAGAAGGTCCTCAAGTCGCTGGACCGCACCGAAGAGCTGCTCGTGGAGATGGACGGGCTGCTCACGCGCAACCGCATCTTCGTGGACCGCACCAAGGGCACCGGCGTCATCACCGCCGAGGACGCCATCGACTACGGGTGGACGGGCCCCGCGCTGCGCGCGTGCGGCGTGGACCACGACCTGCGCAAGGTGCAGCCGTACTGGGTCTACGACCGCTTCGACTTCGACGTGGTGGTGGGCCAGCACGGCGACAACTACGACCGCTACCTCGTGCGCCTGGAGGAGATGCGCCAGTCCATCCGCATCCTGCGGCAGGCCCTGGCCACCATCCCCGCGGGCCCCATCATCGTGGACGACTGGCGCATCGCGCTGCCGCCCAAGCCGGAGGTGTACGGCACCATCGAAGGCGTGATGGCGCACTTCAAGCTGGTGATGGAGGGCATCCAGGTGCCCCCCGGTGAAGTGTACGACGCCACGGAGGCGTCAAACGGCGAGCTGGGCTGGTACCTGGTGAGCGACGGCCGCGGCCGCCCGTACAAGGTCCACGTGCGCGCCCCGGGCTTCCCGGTGCTGTCGGCGCTGCCGCACATCATCCAGGGCAAGATGCTCGCGGACCTCGTTCCCACCTTTGACACCATCAACATGATCGGCGGCGAGGTCGAGCAGTGAGCGACAACGACACGAAGAAGCCCACTGGTGACGCGCAGACGCCCCCCAAGGGCGCGCCCACCGACACGCCCGCGGCCAAGATTGGCCCGGAGCCGTCCAACCCGCCCGCCGGCGCGAAGCTGGACAACCCGCCCGCGGCCGCCAGCGGTCCCACCGGCACGCCTCCGCCCAAGCCGGCGGCGCCGGCCGGCGGCCCTCCGCCCAAGCCGCAGCCCAAGAACCCGGGCTTCGTGACGGCGGTCATCGACGGCAAGGAAGTCGTGGTGAAGCCGGGGACCAACATGATCGAGGCGGCCAAGACGGTCGGCTCGGAGATCCCCTACTACTGCTACCACCCGCGCCTCTCCATCGCGGCCAACTGCCGCATCTGCCTCATCGAGGCGTCCAACGCGCCCAAGCTCGTCCCCGCCTGCCAGACGCCCATGGCCGAGGGTCAGGTCATCAAGACCACGACCCCCAAGGTCAAGGAGCAGCAGCGCGCGGTGATGGAGTTCCTGCTGCTCAACCACCCGGTCGACTGCTCCATCTGCGACCAGGCCGGTGAGTGCAAGCTGCAGGACTACTACATGAAGTACGACTACAAGCCCTCGCGCCTGGAGGGCACCAAGGCCCTCAAGCACAAGCGCAAGGTGCTGGGGCCCCGCGTCGTGCTGGACCAGGAGCGCTGCATCATCTGCACGCGCTGCGTCCGCTTCATGAACGAGATCCCGAAGGAGCCGCAGCTGGGCGTCTTCGGCCGCGGCAGCCACGAGCGCATCGACGTGTTTCCGGGCAACGAGCTGGACAGCAACTACTCGCTCAACACCGTGGACGTGTGCCCGGTGGGCGCGCTGCTCTCCCGCGACTTCCGCTTCAAGGCGCGCGCCTGGTTCCTGTCCGCCACCCCGTCCGTCTGCACGGGCTGCTCGCGCGGCTGCAACATCTCCGCGGACTGGATGTCCCAGGACACCTACCGCTACCGCCCGCGTGAGAACGAGGCCATCAACAAGAGCTGGATGTGCGACCAGGGCCGCCTGTCGTACAAGGACCTGAACGTGGGCCGCGTGCTGTCCGCCCGCGTGGGCCGCGGCCTCCAGGCCCCCGGCACGGTGCAGCCGGTGCTCACGCGCAAGGACGCCGCCGTCGGCGCGGCGAAGGCGCTCAAGCCGCTGGCCGGCTCCAAGCAGCTCGCGGTGCTGGCCTCGCCGCTCGCGTCCAACGAGGACCTGCTCGCGGGCCTGACGTTCGCCAAGACGGTGCTGGGCGCAACGTCCGTGTTCGTGGGCGGCCGGCCGCAGGGCAAGGCCGACCACTACCTGATGACGGCGGACAAGAACCCCAACCGCCAGGGCCTGGCACTCATCGCCAAGGGCCTGGGGCTGTCGCTCAAGGGCTTCGACGAGCTCACCTCCGCCATCAACGCGGGTCAGGTGAAGGCGCTCTACGCGCTGGGCGCGGAGGTCCCCACGGACGCGGCCGCCTTCGCGGAGGTCGTCGCGAAGCTGGAGGTGTTCGTCGTCCAGGCGCAGAACGAGTCCCCGGTGACGGCGCAGGCCACGGTGCTGCTGCCGGCCGCCGCGCACATCGAGGACGAGGGCACGTTCACCCAGCAGGACGGCATCACCCAGCGCTTCCGCAAGGCGTACCCCCCCAAGGGTGACGCGGCGCCGCACTGGAAGTGGGCCGCGGAGCTGACGCGCGAGCTGGGCGGCGAGGCCGCTCACGCCTCCGCGCGCGACGTGTGGCGGGCGCTCTCGGGCCAGGTGTCCGAGTTCGCCGAGTTCAACTGGGACAAGGCCTCTCCGCCGGACCGGGAGAAGCCGGGCATCAATCCGCTGCCGTCGGGAGCCGACGGCCGTCCGCCGGGCTACCGCGAGTTCGGCGCGCCGCGCGTGAGGGGCATCTGACCATGAGCCGCATCCTGACCATGTTGTTCGCCATGGCCACCATCGTCTTCGCCGTCGCTGGCGGAGTGGCCTCGGCGTATCTGGTGGGCTACCTGGCGGAGGAGTACCTCTTCGAGGGGGCCAGCCGCCTGACGAACATCATCTTCCTGATGCTCGTCTTCGTGATGATCACCGCGACGCTGCTCACGCTCGCCGAGCGCAAGTGGAGCGCGTTCATGCAGGACCGCGTGGGCCCCAACCGCGCGCGTCTGGCCATCCCCGGCCTGTCCAACCGCTCCCTGGGCGGCATCCCGCACATCATCACCGACGTGCTGAAGATGCTGACCAAGGAGGACTTCGTCCCCGGCACCGCCAACCGCTTCCTGTTCAACCTGGGCCCCATCCTCGCCTTCGCGCCGGTGTTCGCGCTGTTCGCGGTGGTGCCGGCCGGGCCCACGGTGAACGTGTTCGGCAAGACGGTGGACATGGTCGTCGCCACGCCGGACTTCGGCATGCTGTACCTGCTGGCCATCGCGTCGCTCGCCGTCTACGGCACGTCGCTGGCGGGCTGGTCCTCCAACAACAAGTTCGCGCTGCTGGGCGGCGTGCGCGCCTCCGCGCAGATGATCTCCTACGAGGTGGCGCTGGGCCTGTCGCTGGTCGGCCTGTTCCTGGCCTTCTCCTCCGTGCAGCTGCCCACGCTGGTGGGTGACGTGGGCAACGCGCTCGTCGCCGGCACCGGCCAGGCGCAGTACCTGTGGCGCACGGACGGCGGCTTCGACCTGGGCCTGCCGGCGTGGGGCATCTTCATCCAGCCCCTGGGCTTCATCGGCTTCTTCGTGGCGTCCTTCGCGGAGACCAAGCGCGCCCCGTTCGACGCGCCGGAAGGCGAGTCGGAGATCATCGGCTACTTCGTGGAGTACTCCGGCATGAAGTTCGGCATGTTCATGATCTCCGAGTTCGTGGAGGTCGTGGTGCTGGCCGGCGTGACGACGTCGCTGTTCTTCGGCGGTCACCACCTGCCCTTCGGCGGCGAGTGGCTGGCGGCGCAGCCCTTCATGCAGGAGCACGGCTGGGTGTACGGCACGCTCCTGGGCACGGTGTTCTGGCTCAAGGTCATCCTGCTCATCTGGGTGCAGCTGGTGATTCGCTGGACCTTCCCGCGCTTCCGCTACGACCAGATCCAGAACCTGGGCTGGAAGATCCTCCTGCCCGTGGGCCTGGCCAACGTGTTCATCAGCGGCGCGCTGGTGCTGTGGGATCCGTCCCTGCGCGCGCTGGGCGTGGTGGGCCTCCTGGAGATCGGCTTCGTGGTCGCACTGACGATGACGTCGGGTTCCAAGACGGCGGACGCGCACGACGCGGCGCACGGCCATGGGCACGACGCGCACGGCCACGGACACGACGCGCACGGCCTGCCGGCGCACGCGGCGGACCCCCACTCCCATTCTCCGGCGGGCGCGCACTAGCGCGGTCCGGAAGCGAGACAAGACACCATGGCGTTCAATGCTTCCCAGGATCCGCGCACGGACCTCCGCGAGCGGATGTACATCCCGGAGCTGCTGCGCGGTCTGGCCATCACGACCAAGCACTTCTTCCGCAACATGTTCGGCACGCGCGACCCCAACCCCCAGGTGGTGGACCGCACGGGCATGAACCTGATGACCACGGTGGAGTACCCGGAAGAGAAGCCCATCTATCCGGAGGGCTACCGGGGTCTTCACCGGCTGGTGCCGCGCGAGGACGGCAAGCCGCGCTGCGTGGCCTGCTACATGTGCGCGACCATCTGCCCCGCGCAGTGCATCTACATCGAGGCGGGTGAGTACGAGACGGCGGACTCCGACTCCGAGTCGGCGGTCATCGAGAAGTACCCGACCCAGTTCGTCATCGACGAGCTGCGCTGCATCGTGTGTGGCCTGTGCGTGGAGGCGTGCCCGAAGGACGCCATCCGCATGGACACGTACATGCACACGCCGTCCGAGTACAACCGGCAGAACTTCGTCTACGACATCCCGAAGCTGCTCAAGGGCCCGGCCGTGTCGCACCCGTCCGACCCCTGGAACAAGCGGGACAGCTCCTCGGAGCCGCACCACGTCCACAAGGAGGCGCACACGCGCATCGGCGAGGGACACGAGGGCCACGCGGACCACGGCAAGCCCGCGCAGCTGGGCGCGGGCCACGGCGCCCACGCCAAGCCGGGCGCCGGGCACGCGGTGGTGACGCAGCAGGGTCCCATCCAGGTGACGAAGTTCATCAAGTAGTCCTTCCGCGCCAGGGGGGGCGGCCTTCCCGCCCCTCCGCACGCAAGCCCGGCCCGCCTTCTTCCCGCTGTCAGGGGAAGGGCGGGCCGAAGCCTTTTCTGGGGGCATGTGGTGATGCTGCAGCTCTTCAATGCGCATGGTGCCGGCCTGGCACGGGGAGCCCCGCCGTGAAGCGCTACCGGATGTCGGTGTGCAAGGGCTCCAGCTGCCGCGAGGGCGGCTCGGACGCGGTGCACGTGGCGGCGCGCGAGGCGCTGGCGGAGAAGGGGCTCCAGTCCCGCTGCGAGCTGTACCGGGGCGGCTGCTACGGCTTCTGCCACATGGGGCCCAACGTGGTGGTGCGCGAGGACACGGGCCGCAAGCGAGACCCGCTGTCCCCGGAGGACTACCAGCTCATGGGGTGGCCCGGAGAGGTGTACTACTCCGGGATGACGGCGGAGAAGATGCGCCGCGTGGTGGCCGAGCACATCCAGGACGACGCGCCGGTGCGGGAGCTGTTCGGCCAGCCGGACTCCGGCGACGACGACTGAGGCTCCGGAGGTGGACCGTGCTCCGCGCATCCCCGTCTCCCCTCCTCCTTTCAGGCCTCGGGTGCCTGCTGGTGCTCGGCGCGTGCTCGCGGCCCGTGGCCCCGCCGCCTCCGCGGGTGCTGGGCGCTCATGCGGACGCGGACAGCCCTCGCGTCGTGGGGGCGGCGCTCGTCCGGGACGGTGACTCCCGCGAGGAGTTGCTGCGGCGCCATCCGCGCGTCGAGCCCGACGCGGCGCTGAAGGACACGCTGCTGGCCGTCCTGGCGGACTCCGGGCAGCGACTGCGCTGGAGCGCCGCGCCCGTGGAGGACCTGGCGTGTGACAACGGAGACGTCCGCTTCCGGATCCAGGTGCGCGTTCCGCCCTCGTGCTCGGAGCGGGCGTGTCCCGTGCTCGCCTTCTACACCACGGGCTGTCCCAGGCCGGGCTACCACTGGCGTCCGGAGTTCTTCCTCCGCGCGGGCTTCATCTACGCGGAGCCGGCGGTTCGGGGCACCCGCTGCTCCGAGGACTGGGCCCGCGCGGACGACGGGCCCCTGCGCTTGGAGGCCGCCACGGACCTGGAGGCCGCCAGCCGATGCCTGCGCCAACGCTTCACTCGCGAGGGCGTGGTCCCCAAACTGGGCATCCTCGGGTGGAGCTACGGGGGCAACCAGACGCTGGTGGGCATGACGCGCTTCGCGGGCAGCTACGACGCGGGCTTCGCCCTGGCCGCCAAGACGGACCTGGCCTCCTTCCTCGCCCAGACGTCGCCAGAGCTGCGCCGCGCCCGGGCCGCCGAGTACGGCGATCCGGAGAAGGACGCGGAGCGGCTGCGCTCCATCTCCCCCGTGACGTGGGTGGACCGGGTGGAGGCGCCCATCGCCCTGATGCTGGGCGCGAGAGACCCCAAGGTGTCGCTGTCGGACGCGGACGTCTTCGTGCGCGCGCTCCGGGCCCGGGGCCAGGACGCGTCGCTGATGATCATCCCCGAGCACGCGCACCTCACGGAGCGCCCGGAGGAGGTCGCGTTCGAGCACGCCCACCTCCTCCAGTTCTTCACCGCGCGCTTCGGCGTGCCCCTGCGGGTCGAGACGCGGCCCTGAAGGGCCGTGGCGCCCCTGCCGGACGCAGCCGCCTCAGCGGCTGTCGGTGCTGCGCCGGCCCCAGCGGATGACGCCGTCCCAGTCCGCGGGCGGCGGCGTCTGGATGAGGCGCTGGCAGCGCTGGACGTAGACGCGGGCCACGGTGTCGCCGTGCTCCACGGTGCAGCGGCGGAACAGCTCCTGGGCCACCAGGAAGTCGCGCCCGTAGTAGGCGATGAGGGCCTTCTCGTAGAGGGCCATGCCCGCCTGCTTCTCCTGGGAGAACTCGCCCCGGCGGCCCAGCAGCTCGTGCACGCGGACGGGCTGGGGACGGTCGCGCAGGAGCACGCGGTCCACCTCGCGGAAGACGTACGCGTCGCTGGCGAGCTGCGCGGTGGTCTGCCCCACCAGCACCTGGGTGCCGTACTCCTTGTTGGCCGCCTCCAGCCGGCCGGCCATGCCCACCGCGTCGCCCATGACGGTGTAGTGGGACTTGAGCTCGCTGCCCATGTCGCCCACCAGCAGGTCGCCCGTGTCGATGCCGGCGCGCACGGCCAGCCGGTGGCCGAACTGCTTCTCCCAGAGGGGCTGCTTCTGCGCGAGCGCCGCCTGGAGCTTCAGCGCGGCCTCACAGGCCAGGTGCGCGTGGCGGTCCGTGCGCACGGGCGCGCCCCAGAAGGCCAGCACCGAGTCGCCGATGTACTTGTCCACCTGCCCCACCGTGGCGCGCACCACGGCCGTCATCTCCGTGAGGAAGGTGTTGAGCAGCGGCACCAGCTGCTCCGGCGGCAGGGCCTGCGACAGGCGGGTGAAGCCCTCGATGTCGCAGAGGTACACCGTCATCTGCCGGCGCTCCGGCTTCATCAGGCTCACGTCGCGCGCCACCAGCCGCGCCACCTCCGGGCTCACGTAGCGGCCCAGCGCGCTGTGGACGAACTCGCGCACGTCCTGCTCGGTGCGGAAGGCGTAGATCGTCGTCACGAGGAACGCGAGCCCGCCGGACCACAGCGGGCCGGCCACGGCGATCCACAGCTTGTCGTGGACGAAGACGTACCCCGCCGCGCCCACGTAGCCCGCCCCCGCGGCCACGGCCACGCAGACGAAGAGGAAGGCGCCGCCCACGGAGCGCAAGAGCCAGCTGCAGGACAGCGCCAGGAACGCGCCGATGAACGCCAGCCCCATGGTGGCGAGCATGTCCACCTTCGGCGGCGCGCGGGTGATGCCGTCCGACGCGAGGATGTTGGCGAGCGCCTGGCCCAGCACGGCGCCGTTGGCGATGCCCGGGCCAATGGGCGTCACCCGCCGCTCGGGCGCGTAGCTGCTGGTGTTGGTGAGGATGACGGCGCGGCCGTCCAGGTCGTGGTCGAAGCGGGCGGGCCGCGCCTCCTGCGTGTCGAAGAGGTTGAGCAGCACGTTCCACGCGCGGATGGAACGGGCGAGCGGGCCGCGCGCGCCCCGCGTGGCGGACGGGGCCTCCCAGCGCAGGAGGCTGTAGCCGGACGCGTCCATGGGGATGGAGTACTTGTCCCCGATGTACAGGCGCCCCTCCGCGTACCGCAGCTTCTGCGTGCCCGCGAGCCGCATGGCGGCGGCCAGGGGCAGCGAGGGCAGGACATAGCGCTCACCGCCGCGCGGGCTGTACGCGACGAGGTGGGGCACGCCGCGCACCACGCCGTCGGGGTCCGCGGGCAGCGTGGTGGCGCCGTAGCCGCTGGCCGGGCTGAGCAGCGGCGTCACCGGGTGCTGGAGCTGGCGCACCTCCGGGAGCTTCTCCGGATCCAACCCCTGCACCTGCACGGAGGCCAGGGCGAGGAAGAGGTCCGACGGCGCGACGCGGAAGGCATCGTCCGCGGCGCGGCGCTCCTGGATGGACGCGGCGGCGGTGCCCAGCTGCTCGCCCAGGTTGCGGCCCTCGCCCTCGTCCGCGACGCCGGCCCAGACCTCCAGGCCCTTGCCGGCGGGGATGAGGAACGCGGGGCGCTGGAGGGCGAGCACGGACTGGGCGCGGGCGCGGGCCTCGGTGACGCCGGGGTAGCTGCCCAGGCGGACCCTGTAAGGCCACAGGCGGCCGGTGGGGGGCAGCGTGCGGGTGCCCTCGGCGCCCCAGCGGAAGGCGAGCACGGAGTGGCCGGAGTCCTGGTCCAGCAGGGCCCGGAGCGCGTCGTCGTCCTGGGACAGGGCGCCCCGGCCGGAGCGCGTGGGGGTGACGCAGGCGCGGGGGCTGAGCTCCGGGTAGGCGAAGTCCAGCATCACCACGGAGGCGCCCTCCTCCATCAGCCGGTGGACCATGCCGCCCATCACCTGGCGCGGCCACGGGTACGCGGCGATGTCCGCGCGGGGGCCCTGCTGGGCTTCGGCGAGCGTGTCGTCGTCGATCGAGACGAGCACCACGCGGTCGGAGCGCTCGGAGACCTCGCCGAGCTGGCGGATGCGCCAGTCGTAGAAGACGCGTTCGCCGCCGTCGAGCCACACGGAGATGCCGTCGATGAAGCCGGAGGGCGACAGCAGGGGGGCGGGTGTGTCGTCCGGCCGCGTGGGGCCTGTGACGCGCTGGGAGACGAGCAGGCCCAGCAGGCAGCCGAACAGGGCCGCCATGACGAGCGAGAAGCCGAGCCGGTGGAGGAAGCGGCGGCCGGAGGAGTGGATGCGGAGGCGTTGCACGAGCGGCGTGCAGGATACCCCGTCGCGGCCCCGCGCCTATGGGTCAACACGCGCGGTATGGTTGGCTGCTGTCACCTGTTCATCCGTGCCCCGTTCAAGAGAGTGCCCATGAAACGCCTGTTGCTGTCCGCCCTCGCCACCGTGTCCGTGCTGTCGCCGCTCGCCTGCGACCTGGAGAAGACGACCAATCAGATTACGGCGGACCACGTGATGGTGGGCACCCTGCTCGCGACGCCGCAGGTGGACGTGTCCGCGTCCGCGCTGGCGGGCTACGACGCGGGGACCTACGGCGGCCCGGACGGAGGGGACGTGGTGTCCTTCCCCGGGCAGACGGCGGCGTTCGTGTTCTTCGGGACGAAGTCCGGGGAGAACGCGCAGCCGGAGGGCCTGAGCGGGGCCACCGTGACGCTGCGGGCGGGGAGCGCGGCGGGCGTTCCGCTCAACGGCCAGGGCGGCGGCAGCTACGGCGTGACGAGCGACTCCACGGACGACCTGAAGTACACGTCGGGCGCCACCTATTCGTTCTTCGCGGAGCAGGGCGGGACGAAGTACGAGGCGCGGGTGGAGGACTCGCCGACGAAGGAGGCCATCCCGGCGTTCCACCCGGCGGAGGGCTTCGTGCGGATCAACGCGAACACGGCGTTCGCGTTCGACCGGCCGGCGCCTCCGCCGAGCCAGGACCGCACGCTGGGCTTCGTGACGGTGGTGCCGCTGGGCGCGAACGGGGAGAAGGGCCAGGCGACGTACTCGAACGTGCCGACGACGCCGGTGGAATTCCTCCAGCTGGCGGCGACGCCCGCGACGTTCCGCGAGGCGCGCGTGACGATTCCCGCCACGGCGTTCCCGAACCCGAAGCAGACCTACCTGGTCATCTTCCAGGCCGTGCGCATGGGCGGCCCGGAGTCCGACAACCTCTTCCTGGGCAGCGTCGTCATGGCGGGCACCGCGGAAGTGGGCATCGTCCGGACGAACTGAGCCTGTCTACCCGGCCTCGATGTCCAGGCCGATGCGCTCCTCGAGCTTGAGGCGCAGGAGGTGGCCCGCGAAGCGCTCCGACTCTTCGCGGGTGAGGATGCTGCGGAAGTCCGAGCCATCCGCGATCTCCACCTCCATCACGGCGCCGCGCTGGAGGAGGCGGAAGAAGTCCTCCCCTCCTCCGGGCCTGGGCACGCGCAGGGGGATGAAGCCCTTGAGCGGCAGGACGTCCGCGCTGGCGTCGATGACGCGCAAGAGGCCCGGTGCGTCCGGGCGCACGGCGTCGGAGGCGACGGACTCCTCCGCGTAGAGCGGCGCGGGCGGGAGTGCCAGGTCCTCGGTGGAGTCGTCGAAGAGGAAGCCGTAGCGGGACGGCACCCGCTGCGTGAGGAGGTAGCAGAGCAGCACGGCCTCATCCGGCTGCACGCGCGCGACGTGGAGGATGGAGCGCTCCGCGCCCACGCGGCGAAGCAGCAGCGTGAGGTGCGGGCGGCTGCGCTGGAGGTAGCGCTGAACGCGGTCCAGGAGCGTGGCGCGGACCTCCGTGAACGCGGCCTGGTAGCGGGCTTCGCTCTCCGCTTCGCGCTGGGAGACAGCATCACGGGCCCTGGCGAGCTTGGCTTCCGCGTCGCGGAGGAAGTCGCTGGCCGCGCCCTGGGGCTGGAGTCCCGGAGTCGTCGAGTTCGCGTCCATGCCCGCGGCGCGCACCGCGCCCAGGAGGAACGAGCCCTGCTGCGTGAGCCGGGCCTGCTCCTCGCGGAACTGGATGACGGAGGCCGCGTGCTCGCGCTTGAGCTCCGCCCAGGCGTCGTAGGTGGACTCCAGCGTCTCCAGCGCGCGCAACTGTCCCAGCGCGCCCTCGGGTCCGGCGGCCCACTGCGTGTCTGTGTTTCGCACGGGGAGCGGCGCGGACTCGCCGACCGCCGGCGTGTCCACGGGCGTGTCGTGTCGCGACGGCTGCGTCGCCTCGGGCGGTTTCGTGCCGGTTGTCGGTCGCTTCTTCGCCGCGCTCACGGGATCTGCTCCTGATGCGAAGGACCTCGCATCGACGCGCATCCTAGGCCATCCGCCCTGCCCCCCGAGCAAACACGAAGGCCCCTCCCCGCGCTTCCACGGGAAGAGGCCCTCTGTGCACTTCACGCACGCCCTGGAATCAGGTCGTGGTGCGGGAACCCGGCGGCACCGTGGAGCCCGCGCCCTGCTGGGTCTCCGTGCCGCGCGCGTTGTTGATGGCCGTCGCCAGCTTGTCCTGGCCGCCCTGGATGCGCTGGCGCAGGTCGCCGCGCAGCTCCGTGCCCGGCTTGTCCGCGAGCAGCATGCCCACGCCCACGCCCACCAGCACGCCGGCCGCGAAGATGCCCAGCGCTGGCAGCGCCGACTCCGCCGTCGTGCGGCGCGTCTCCAGGCCGAGGAGGTCCAGCACGTCGTCCCTGTCCAGCTTCTTCAAATCCTTCAGGCTCAGCATGTCCGACTCCGTGAGATGACTTCGGGGGAAAGACGCGGGGTGCGGCAGGAATCCTAGACGCTGCCCGAGGGCGGCGTGCCACGACCCGTCTGGTAGCCCTGGAAGGCGGACTCCGCCATGCCCAGGAGCTCATCCTTCACGAAGGGCAGCGCGGCCAGCCGCACGCCCAGCTTGAGGATGCGCCCGGTCAGCGGCGTGAAGAGGCCACCGCCCAGCACGTAGCCCACGCCCACGGCGATGGCCAGCGTGCCATAGGGGTTGCGCTCCACGCGCCCCTTCAGGTCCAGCGACTGCCCCAGGTCCGCCACCGCGCTGCGCGCGTTGTCGATGAACTGCTGCGCGTCGGAGCCCAGCTGATCCACGCGCTGACCGAAGCCCGCGTCCTCGCCGTGTTCCGCCGTGCCGTTGCCCGTCGTGCCCGAGTAGTTCGTCATGTCCGTGCTCCCTTTTCCAGGCAACCGGTTAGCGGGACGCGATGCGGCCCACGATGAAGCCCACGGCGATGGCGCCCAAGAGGCACGTGCCCGGGTTGGCCTTGATGAAGCCGACGACCTGACGGTTCAGGTCCACCAGGTTCTGCCGCGCCTCGTCCATGTTCGGCAGCTGCTCCTGAAGGTGCCGCGCCCGGTCTGCCATCTGCTGCGGATTGATTTCCATGGAAGCCCTCTGCTGTGCGTTCGTTTCCGATTGCATCCTGAAGCTTTTCATCCCAGCCCGGCCGCGCCCGTTCAGCGCCGCGAGCCCACCAGGTAACCGACGAGGAAGGCGCCGCCCACGCAGGCATAGGGATGCTTGCGCACCCACTGACGCCAGTCGGTGACCTCCGCCACCTCCACCCGGAGCGCGCTCACCGACGTGGCCAGGTCGGCCCGGGTGCGCTCGATTTCCTCGCGAAGCGCCGCGCTCGTGCGCGGCAGGTGTCCATTGCTAGCGGCCATCCCGCGGCTCCTTGAAAGCCATTCCCGTCGTGTCCTTGAGCGTGTTCACCCCGGGCGCCGCCGCCACCTGCGGGCGGGCCGTGGTGAGCGCCGCCATGCTGCGCGACAGCTCGCTCACGCTGTCATCCATCATCTGGCGCGACTTCATCCGCTTCACCGCGCGAAGGATGCCCAGGCCACCGCCCACCAGGTTCAGCGCGCCCACGATGGCCAGCGCACCCGCCCACCCCGTCCACGGAGCGAGCACGGCCGCCAGCGCCCCGCAGACGAAGGCGTACCCCACGAGGAGGAAGGGCACGAACACGGCGATGCTCGCCACGTCCAGGCCCATGGCCTTCGCGTCCTCCGCCAACTCCACCCGCGCCAGCTGGAGGTGCTGCGTCACCAACCGACTGAAGCCGTCCGCCATGCGCCCGACGAGCGCGGCGACGCCGCGATCCGTCTGTTCACTGCCCACGTGCATGCGCTCTCCGGCCGACGCTCACGTCCCTGTGCGCGTGGGCGCCAACCTAGGCACCCCACCTCCCCGCGACAACCGCGCCGCGAGGAAATTGTCCGGCGTTCGCCAGCGTCGGCCACTCAACGCGAGATACCGGACGCGGGTGAGCCTAGCCCAAGCCACACCCCTAGCCGATCAGCTGCACCGGAGGCGCGACCGGCGGCTGCACGGAGATGGGGGCCTCGAAGCGCATCACCAGGGGCAGGTGGTCCGACGCCACCCGGCTCAAGGGCGAGCGGTGCGGCGTCACCGACACCGGCCGCACGCCCGAGTCCACGTAGATGCGATCCAACCGGAACAGGGGCAGCCGCGTGGGGTACGTGCGCGCGGCGGCGCCCAGCTCGAACGCGGCGTCGTGGATGGCCTCGCGCACCAGCGAGGACACCGGCCCGTTGCCCCAGGAGTTGAAATCCCCACACACCACCATGGGGTCCTTGCGGGCCGCGTCGCGGAGCAGGTCGGCGGACAGCAGGAGCGACTCCTGCCGCCGCCGCTCACTCACGGACAGGCCCAGGTGGAGGCAGAAGACGTGCAGCTGCTTGCCCCCGCCCAGGTCCAGGTCGCACCGCAACGCGCCCCGGGGCTCGCGCCCGTGCACGCTCAGGTCGTAGTTCTTCGACTTGAGCACCGGCAGCCGGCTGAGGATGGCGTTGCCGTAGCGGCGGCCGTTGCGGACCACGTTGGGACCGAAGGCCATGTGCAGCCCGAGCATCTGCGCCAGGTGCTCGGGCTGGTCCTCCCGGGGCGTCTTGCCCCGGAAGTCCCCCACCTCCTGCAGGGCGACGATGTCCGCGTTCACCTCGCGGAGCACCGCGCCCACGCGCTCCAGGTCGAAAGCTCCGTCCACGCCGATGCCGGAGTGGATGTTGTAGGAGACCAGGGTCAGCTCCACGCGCGGTCCATCCTCCTCTTCGGGTTTCAGGCCGGGATGATGCGGCGGGCCGCCAGCCGCACCGCTTCCAGGGGCAGCGTCGCCAGCCGCTGCACGGCCGCCGCGACGTCGCCCACGCCGGTCTGGATGGCCTTCACCTGCCGGCGCGCCTCGTCGAGCAGGTCCGGCAGACGGGCCTGCGGCGGGCGCTCCTGGGTGGGCGGCAGGGCCCCGATGGGCGCCGTCGTCCCGATGACGGGCGACGCGGCCGCCTTGCGCTGCTTCTTCGCGGCGCCGCTCACCTTCGACACCGGCCCGTGGGAGAACTTGGCGTCCGCGTCCGGACGGGCCAGCTCCTCCAGCTGGAGCTCCATCTTGCGCGCCATGAGGATCTCTTCCGTCTGCGCGTGGCTCTTGCCGTAGTGGACGCCCTCGTCGTTGTTCACCGTCACGCGCGACGACTGGGCGAGGTGTTCCTTGTCGCGCTGACGCAGGCTGCGCTTCTGCGGCGGCAGCGTCTTGGGAACCTGGAAGTGGTCGAAGCTGTAGGAGCGAGGCATGCGTGCCCTCCCTTTCGAAATCGATGCGCTGCGTTGATGTGGGAAAGCTAGGGAGCCCCTCGCCGTCCGTAACGCCTTGACGCGCGAGGAACCGGCACGGCTGCCTGCCGCTCGTCCGGCCAGGAACACCTTTTCGCCTCTCAGGGCACCCAAGTACCGACAATGGCACGCATCCGGGGCCTGCCCGCGGGACGGGCGACCAGACGTCGAGCAGGTGGCATCCATGCGAGCCCTTCCGGGCAGAGAAGCAGACAGCCAACACGCCCGACGCCGGTCCGGGAAGGTTCCGCGCGTGCGTGGTGTAAAGAACGGCCCATGCCCGCCCGGACCCCCTCTGCCCCCCGCGTCTTCGTCCTCGCCCTGCTCGCCACCGGGGCTCCGGCGCTCGCCGCCGCCCCGCCCGCCGCGTCCTCCGCCGTGGTGACGGGCAGCGTGCCGGGCTCCACGGCCCCGCCCGCCGCGTCCGGCACCCGCGCCCCGGGCGCGCCCACGCCGGGCGCCGTGGTCCAGGGGGAGCTGGCGCCGCTGAAGGTGAAGCCCGTGGACGGGCCGCGCCTGTCGCTCCAGCCCGCCCACCCGAAGCCGGGTGACCCGGTGCTGGTGACGGTGAGCGGCGCGTCCGCGCTCCCCACGGGGACGCTCGCGGGCCGGCCCCTGCGCTTCTTCGCGTGGAACGACGGCTACGCGGCCCTCACCAGCCTCCCGGTGGAGCAGCCGGAGGGCACCGTGCCGGTGGACGTCACGGCCGCCGGGCGCGGCCTGCCGGTGCTGCTGTCCGGCGCGCTCACCGTGGGTTCTCCCGGCTTCCGCGAGCGCGAGCTGCGCGTGGCCAGCAAGTACGTGTCGCCGCCCAAGGCGGTGAAGGCGCGCATGGAGGCGGACCGCAAGGCGTTCGCCGCGGCGTTCGCGCAGCCCTTCCGGGCGCCGCTGTTCGGCCAGAACTTCGCCTGGCCGCGCGAGGCCACGGTGACGGCGCCCTACGGCGACCGCCGCTCGTTCAACGGCAAGCTGCAGACGCAGCACTTCGGCGTGGACCTGGACGGCGCCACGGGCTCTCCGGTGGTCGCCGCCAACGACGGCACGGTGGTGATGGTGCGCGACAACTACGCGTCCGGAAACACCGTGCTCGTGCACCACGGCGCGGGGCTCTACACCGCGTACTTCCACCTGTCGCGCATCGACGTGAAGGACGGCGCGACGGTGAAGCAGGGCGACGCGCTGGGCCTGGTGGGCAGCACCGGCCGCGTCACCGGCCCGCACCTGCACTGGGGCGTGAAGGCGGATGACCGGTGGGTGGATGGCCAGACGCTGCTCAAGCTGGACTTCACCGGCGCCCCGGAAGCCCCGGGCGTGGCCACCAACACGCCGGGCCTGGGCAATCCGTAGCGCGCCGCGCGGGCCCCGAGCTCCGGGCCCCGTGAGGCGTCAGCCGCGCTTGGGGGCCCGGGCCTTCGGCGCGGCCTTCTCGCGCTTCGGCGGGGCTGCGTCCGGCGCGGGCTCGTGCTTCGCCGGCTCGTGCTTCACGGCCTCATGCTTCGAGGGCTCGTGGTGCTTCGCGGGCTCGGCCTTGGGGGACGCGCCTCCCAGCAGCACGCCGTGGAGGAAGGAGTCGGCGATCTGCGCCTTGGCGCGCTCGAGCATCGCCGTGTCGCGCGCGTCCGCCAGCCCCACGACGAACGCGGTGAGCCCCATTTCGATGGAGCCGAAGAGCAGCGCGGACGCGAGCAGCGGATCCACGTCCGGGCGCAGCTCCCCCGCCTCCTTCGCGTGGGTGAACATCTGCGCGCTCAGGCGGATGACGTCCACGAAGGCCGTCTGCCGGTTGATGCGGGCGCCGGCCGGGGAACGGGCAATCTCCAGGATGAGCACCTTCACCGCGCGGGGGTCCACGCGGTAGGCCTCGAAGGCCACGTCCGCGATGCGGCGGACCTTGTCCACCAGCGGGCCCTCGCTCTCGGCGACGGCGCGCGCGCGGGCGATGAAGCCGCTCCAGCCCGTCTCGAAGACGGTCTCCAGCAGCTCGTCCTTGTTCTTGAAGTAGTGGTAGACGAGTCCGTACGCGACGCCCGCCTCCTTGGCGACGTCCGCGATGCGGCAGCCGTGGTAGCCCTTGCGGGCGAACACGTCGATGGCGGCTCGCAGGATGGTGCGGCGGCGCTCACTCTCCCGCGTCCCGCTCTCTGGCGCCGTCTTCTGCTGGCCCACGCATCCTCCCACGGCTGGTTGATTCGAGAATCAGCCAGCCACGCTACGGACGCGGGGCCCCGGGGTCAATCCTTACGTGGGACCCTCCGCCTCGCCGAGGGGGTGGCGGGCGGAAGGGACACGTTCGGGGAAGGTCCCTCCCCGGGAGGGGTATCAGGCCGCCGAGCCGTTGAACATCACGCGGGCCACGCCGAGCAGGCGGTCCACGTCGCGCGCATTCAGGCCACGCGCCCGGGCGAAATCCGACAGCGGACGCAGCAGGTCCTCCGTCTGGGCAGGGGTCTGCTCGGTGCCCGTGAAGAGCTCACCGAGGCTGACGCTGAGGGCGTTGGAAAGCGCCGCCAGGGTCTCCACATGAGGCACACGCTCGCCGCGCTCGATCATCGACAGGAAGGACACGCTGATCTGCGCACGCTCCGCGAGCTCCTCCTGCGTCCATCGCTCCGGGCGCTGCGTGCGAAGCTCGCGAATGCGCTGACCAATTCTTTTTCCGAGATCCGACACGAAGTACTTCTCCTCTGTCCTCTGGGGGATGTTTCGAGGTGAGTGCAACGCTCGCGTACGGCGGGTGATTCCTATCCTCCCGACCCGAAGGACCCGAAACCGGCCACACTCAGATTAACGCCGGCGAATTCCGGCGACTGATTGCGCCGCAGGATCACCACCCCCTCGATGCGCCAGCAGTCACAGGCGGGTCCGTAGGACACGCCAAATGTCTGCTGTGCAAGAGGCTGACTTTCCTGGGAAATCGGATCCTTATAAAGCGGTTGCACCAACGCTTCGTATCGCAATCCGAGCCCGAATCCGAGTTTGATTCGCGTACCGGCAGTGAGAGCCTGTGCCCGTTCGGTCGGAGAGGGGTCGACCTGGTCGTTGTGGGACGGCAGGGGACGAGGTGCGTCTCCCACCAGCATGTCCACGCCCCGCCGTACGAAATCAGGTCCCTGTGCCAAGGGATCCAACCCACGGTCAATTGACAATTGTTTCACGGCGAGCAGGTCGTCGTAGCGAGCGTACAGCGCGTTGCCCTTGCCGTTGTCGATGGTGAAGTCCGCGGACAGCTGGGTGAGGTCTCGCGTCGTGGGATCCATGCGCACGACCGCGCCCGCGGTGAGGACGCCGGCGCTGGCGGACAGGCGCGCGAAGGTGTCGCGCACGACGCTGCCCTGCACCGTGTCCCGGCCCGCCACGGGCGCGATGCGGGACAGGTCGAAGCCCTGGCCGATGCGCAGGCGCAGCGGTTCGCGGGTGGTGGGCCCCTTGCGGACGCGCAACGTCTGGTCCACGGCGACCACGGCGTGGAAGAAACCGCGCACGCGGCCGTCGGACTTGAGGGGCACCGCGGAGTCCCACTCGTCGTAGATGAGGGGCAGCGTGCCGGAGCCGTTGGACTTCAGGGCGGTGAGCCCCGCGCCCCAGCCGCCGGGCACGTAGCGCAGGCTCACCGACGGGGCCAGTGTGTGGCGATAGAGCGTGTCGCCGTCCGTGAAGGTGCGCGCCAGTTGCGAGTCCAGCACCAGGTCCGCCAGCGGGTAGCCGCGCGAGGCGGTGCGGCCGGAGACCTCGCCCACGGACACGGCCTGGCGCAGCCCCACAGAAGGCGTCAGCCGGCCCCACATGCCCAGCCCGTAGGACGTGGACAGGCCCGGGGACAGCAGCACGCGGTCGCGGCCCTCGCGCTCCATGGGGTCGTAGCGGCCGTTGCCCTCCAGGATGTCCTGGGGCAGCGCGAAGTAGTTGTACTCCAGCGGGTAGCCTTCCGGACGGAACAGGCGCAGGGGCGCGAAGTTCGCGTCGAAGCCGTCGTCCGCGAAGCCTCCGCTGCGCAGGGGCGCCAGCCGGCTGTACTCCACGTGGAGGCCGCCCACCACGCGCCCGCCGAAGAGGGGCCGCTGGGGCAGGGCCAGGGTGAGGGCCGGGAGGCGCTGGAACGTCGTCGGGCCGTGGGGGTTGGTGGCGACGTTGTCCGCCGTGGCCTCGGCGGGGATGGTGTTCGTCTGGAAGAAGCGGAAGGGGTAGCGCAGGTCCTGGCGCAGCGACACGTCCAGCCCCAGGTAGCGGTCGTCCTTGCGCTGGTACACGACCGCGGTGCTGCGCAGGTAGTTGTAGTTCTGCACCAGCAGGTCGGCGGTGAGGTCGCGCGTGTAGAAGCCGTCCGACACGAAGTACGCGTCCACCCGGTCATGCCAGCCGTCGCCCAGGTCCTGCGTGTGCTGCCAGGAGGCCTCGCCCCGCAGGCCGCGCTTCACGTCAACGATGGCGCCGACCGGATCACCCCGCTCGCGGAAGAAGGCGAAGGTGGTGGGGTTGAGCCGGGGCCGCAGGTCGTACAGGAAGCCCAGCGTGGCCCGGCCGCGCGTGTGGTCGCTGGGGACGTAGCGGAACTCGGTGAGCAACCGGGGTCCCTTCACGCCATTGGGTCGGGGCTCCTTGATGAAAGAGCCGTCCTCGTTCTTGCGGGGCCCGTCGATGTCGCCGCTGCCCGTGATGATGCCCGGGGTGAACGTCATGTCGTAGCTCTCCCCCAGCGTGACGAAGACGGGCGCGTCCAGCGCGAAGCCGTTGAGGCCGGAGTTGGACGGCCGGGGGATGAGCAGGCCGGAGCGGCGCTCGGCCAGGGGCAGGTACAGCCACGGCAGCGCGAACACCGGCACCGAGCGCACGTACACCACGGGCCAGGTGAGGATGGCGCGCTCGCCCATCTTCACGTTGGCCTCCTTCGCCTCCACGCGCCAGCTGGGCTCACCGGGACCGCACTGGCACGGGGTGAAGGCCAGGCCGTCCACGGAGAAGGCCGTCTCCCCGGTGCGGCGGATGCGCGTGCCGCTCATGAGGACGGGGGTCTCCCCCATCTTGCGCAGCTCGTCCGGCGTCTTGGCGGCCTGGAGCGCTTCGGGGGTGACGCCCTTCTTCTGCATGAAGAGGCCGCCCTTCACGTTGGCCTCGTTGGAGCGCAGGTCCACGCGCACGTCGTCCGCGATGGCGGCCATCAGGCCGCTGACGAACATCACGTTGCCGGTGGCGGTGGCCACCTGCGTGGCCTCGCTGTACGTCACCTCGTCCGCGCGCAGCACGTTGGGGCCGCTGCGCAATTCGCAGTGGCCCCGGGCGGTGAGGACGTCGTTTTCGTAGACGACGTAGTCGGCCGCCAGCTCCACGGTCTCGCCGGTGGGCAGCTCCACCTGCGTGGCCAGCGGAATCTGGGCCGCCACCCAGAGCGTCAGGGCGACCGGAGCAAGGAAGGACATTCGGGAGGCGTGGGCGGTGGGCGCCGTGCCGGCAACGGCGCCCTGCCCGTCCTACCGGCCCGGGCGCGGGAAGTCGAGGGTGATGAGGCCGCCTTCCTGGCGTGTCTCATAACGAACCCCCTGCTTCAGCTGGATGACGACGCGCACCGTGTTGCCCGCCCCGGAGAAGGCCTCCACCCGCGACACGGCCGACGGGAAGAAGTGCGTGTCCAGGGGCAGCGTGTTGTTGGACTCCACCACGCGCGTGTTCTCCAGTTCCAGCACCACCTGGTTGCCGGAGCCGCTCACCGAGTAGCGCACCGGCTCGTTGGTGCGCACGAACACGCGGGAGCTGTCCGGCTGCTGCTGGAAGCCCACCAGCGTCATCGTCTTGCGGCGCGAAGACACCGCGCCCCCGCCGCTCTCGCGCGACTCGGCCGCGGCGCTGCCCTGGCTGGGACGGGCGCGGGGCTCGCGGGACGCCACGGTCTGCTGCTGGCGGCGCTCGCGAGCCTCGGCTGCCTGCTGGCGCTTCGCCTCGGCGGCGGCCTCGCGGGCCGACTGCTGCTCCTCGCGGCGGGCCTGAGCGGCGGCGCGGCGCTCCTCGTCCTTCAGGCGCTTCTCCTCGGCGGCGGTCTGCGCGGCGGCCTTCTTCTGCTCCGCGGCCGTCTTCGCGGCGGCCTGGCGCTCCTCGGCGGCGGCCTGCGCGGCGGCCTTCTTCTGCTCCGCGGCCGTCTTCGCCTCTTCCTCCCGCTGGCGCTTCTGGTCGGCGGCGGCCTGGGCGGTGGCGCGGCGCTCGTCCTCGGCGCGCTTCGCGGCGGCCTGGGCCTCCTCCTCCTGGCGCTTGCGCTCCGCGACGGCGGCCTCCTCGGACTTGCGGCGCTCCTCGTCCTGGCGCTGCGAGGCGAGGCGGGCGTCTTCCTGCTTCTTGCGCTCCGCGTCCGCGTCCGCCTTGGCGCGGGCGGCGGCCTCGGCGGCGGCCTTCTCCTGGGCCTCGCGCTCCGCCCGGGCGGCGTCGGCGGCAGCCTTCACGGCCTTCTCCTGCGCCTCGCGGTCCGACGCGGCGGCGCGGGCCGCGTCCTGGGCGTTGGCCCCGGCGGGCGTGTTGGCCGCGACGGCGGTGCCCTGCTGCGCCGGCGTCCCCTGCCCTTCCGCGGGCATGGCCTGCGCGACGGCCGTGCCGCCTCCGCTGCCCAGGACCTTCACCACCAGCTTGTTGCCGGAGGACTGGATGTCCGTCTCCACCTCGCGCTCGTAGCCGATGAGGATGCGCGCGATGGACGAGGACTCCGTGCCGTAGGCCTGGGTGCGGATGCCCGTCACGGTGCCGTTGCCCACCGGCTGCTCCTCCGCCACGCCCTGGAAGACGGCGCCGGACACGTCGATGACGAGCCGGGGCGGATCCGTCATGGTGAAGCTGTTGAAGTCCGGCTTCTTGCTGCCGGTGATCTCCACCGTGCCGCCGTTCACGGTGACGGACGTGATGGTGTTGAAGTCCGCCGGCTGCTGCGCCAGCGCCACCAGCGGCACGAGCCACAATCCGAGCAGCGACACCGCGAAGCCCTTCATCGACCACTCCCGTGACATGCGTCAGAAGACAGACGCGCGCGAAATTATCACGTGCCCGGGAGGCACCAACTTTTCAGGCTGACCGGAACGTCCGCGCTTCAACGCAAGCGCGGCAGGGCGGGCGAGCGCGTGCGGTGCGTGCGCGTGTACTCGATGAGGTTCTTGATGTCGTAGCAGATCTGCCGGATGTCGTGCCCCATCGTCAGCTCGACGTGGCTGTTGCCCTTCACCGGCCGCCACAGCAGGTATTCGCTCTTCGCGGCGCGGTACACGCTGCGCGTGGACTCCACGGACGCCAGCGGATCCAGGTCCCCGAAGATGATGGCCATGGGGATTTCAATCTTCCCGAAGCCGCGCTTGAAGTCGTAGTCCGTGCGGTAGCAGACCATCTCGCCCCGGCGGATCCACTTGGCGAACTGTTCAATCACCTTGCGCGGCTCGCGCTCGCCGCCCTCGCGCAGCAGCCAGCGGATGTCGTCGCGGCTGACACGCTCCGTGTTGATGAGCCGGTTCAGCCTGCGCGTGAAGCGCTGATACAGCGCGGACTCGTCCGCCTGCGACAGCTGCCGCTCCACCCACTTGAGCACCACGTCCACCGGCACCGCGTTGAACACCAGGGGCTTGGACGCGTCCGGCTCCAGGCGCTTCTGGAGCGCGGGGCTGAAGGCGCCCGCCCCCTTCGCCAGCAGCGAGCGGCCCAGCGACGTCGCGCGGCGGTTGAGGTTCAGCCCGCCCAGCGTCAGGTCCACCGCGCCGGCGACCAGCGGCGAGCCGTGCGCCAGCGCGCGCAGCAGCATGAAGCCGCGCCCCAGGTCCGCGGGCGACCCGATGGTGATGAGCCCCTCGAAGTCGTCGTGGATGCCGGCGTAGCCGTAGCCCAGCATGCCGCCCATGGAGTGGCCGCAGTAGAAGACGCGCTCGCGCCGGGTGATGCGCTTGACGCCGGAGACGGCCGCCGGCAGGTCGTAGAGGAAGTAGCTGTCCAGGTCCCAGCCGTAGTCCAGGTCCTGCGGCAGCGGGCGCTTGAAGCGCTCGGCGCGCTCCTTCTGGAAGGCGATGGAGCTCTTGCCGTGCCCGCGCAGCTCCAGGATGTGGATGTCCACGCCGAAGAAGAGCAGGTTCTTGACGAACTGGCCGCTCGTCCACGTGTGCCGGTTCTGGGAGAAGCCGTGCACCAGCAGCAGCGGCTCACCGAACAGCGGCTGCGCGAACGCCTGTTTCACCGGCCGGTAGCGCGTGATGACCAGCGACCAGCCGTCCGCCGTCTCCACCACGTAGTTCGTCTTGGAGTACAGCGCCCGGAAATCGACCTCGTCGACGGTGGGCATCGGGGGTCCCGGAAGCGCTGATCTCCAGTCCGGCAGGCGCATGTCGCAAAGTTACTGCTGCTGCTGCATTGCGCCAAGGCTTCGGTCGACCAATCGCTTCACGGCGCCTACCAGGAACAATGAGCCCGTCGCCAACACGACGCCGTCCGGACGACCCACTGCATCGGCCCTCGCTCCCGCAAGGGCCTCCTCCAGGGAGGCGTGCGAGACGACCCGTGAACACAAAACCCGTGCTTCAGCGATGTATCGCTCCGGGGCAAGCGAGCGCGGCGTGTCCAGCGGCGTGAGGTGTACGGAGGCTGCCAGCGGAAACAGGGCCCGCATCATCGGCCCCCGGTCCTTGTCCGCCACCACCCCGAAGACGAGGTGCAGCGGCCTGCCCGCGTAGAGGGCGCGCAGGGCCTCCAGCAGCACCGCCACGCCCGCCGGGTTGTGTGCGCCATCCACCACCACCGTCGGGCCCCGCGCCAGCTCCTCCAGCCGCCCCGGCCAGCGCGCGGTGGCCAGGCCCTCGCGCGCGGCCTCCGGTGTCACCGCCACGCCCCGGGCCTGAAGGGCCTCCAGGCAGGCCAGGGCCACCGCCGCGTTCTGCCGTTGATACGGACCGCGCAGCGCGAGCGTGATGCCGTCGAGCGACCAGTCAGCGCCCCGATATGACAGCGTGTCATTGGACCCCGGGACGATGCCGAAGTCGCGGCCCTCCAGCCGCACGGGCACGCCCAGTTGCTCCGCGCGGCGCACGAGCGAGTCCAGGGCCTCCGGCTCCTGCTTCGAGAGCACCACCGGCACGCCCGCCTTGAAGATGCCGGCCTTCTCCCCAGCAATCTCCCGGAGCGTGTGGCCCAGGTACTCCATGTGGTCGAAGGACACGGGGGTGACGCACGTCACGACGGGGTTCGCGGCGGTGGTGGCGTCCAGCCGGCCGCCCAGCCCCGTCTCCAGCACGGCCACGTCCACGCGCTCGCGGGAGAAGTGCCAGAGCGCGACCACGGTGCCGAACTCGAAGTACGTCATCGGCTCCGTCAGCGCGGACGGATAGCGCTCCAGCACCTCCAGGATGCGCTGCCCGAAGACGTCGTCCGGGATGTCCTCGCCACAGACGCGGATCCGCTCGTTGACGCGCACCAGGTGGGGGGACGTGTAGAGCCCCACGCGGTGGCCGGCGGCCTCCAGCGCACGCGCCACGAAGGCGCAGGTGCTGCCCTTGCCGTTGGTGCCGGCGACGTGCAGCGCCGGGTAGTCGCGCTCGGGGTGGTCCAGCGAGGCGAGCGCGTCCCTCACCCGCTCCAGCCCCAGCTTGATGCCGGAGGGGTTGAGCGCCTGGAAGAAGCGCAGGGCTTCTTCCGGAGTCCGTGGGGCGTCCATGGGTGGGAGGCCCGCCGCCCTACCCCAGCATGCCCATCAGCTGGCCCAGCTTCCCGCGCAGCTCCTTGCGGTGGACGATGGCGTCGATCATCCCGTGGTCCAGCAGGAACTCCGAGCGCTGGAAGCCCTCCGGCAGCTTCTGGCGGATGGTCTGCTCGATGACGCGCGGGCCGGCGAAGCCGATGAGGGCCTTGGGCTCCGCGAGGATGATGTCGCCCAGCCAGGAGAAGGACGCGGCCACGCCGCCCGTCGTGGGGTTGAGCATCACGGAGATGTACGGCTTGCCGCTGGTGCGGAAGCGGGCAATCGCCGCGGACGTCTTCGCCATCTGCATCAGGGAGAAGATGCCCTCCTGCATGCGCGCGCCGCCGGAGGCGGAGAACACCACCGCGGGGCACTTGAGCTCGAAGGCGCGCTCGAACACGCGCGTGACCTTCTCACCCACCACGGAGCCCATGGAGCCGCCCATGAACTCGAAGACGAAGCAGCCCACGGAGACGGGGTGGCCCTCGATGCGGCCCACGCCGGAGATGAACGCGTCGTTCTCCTCCAGGTTCTTGCGCGTGGACTTCAGCCGGTCCTTGTACTTCTTGGAGTCGGTGAAGCCGAGCGGGTCCTGGGGCTCCAGCTCCTTGTCGAACTCCTCGAAGGAGTCCGGATCCAGCGTGGCCGCGAGGCGCGCGCGAGCCGTCCAGGCGTGATGGTGCTCGCAGTGCATGCACACCATCCAGTTCTTCTCGAGCTCCTGGCGGTAGATGATTTCGTCGCACTGCTCGCACTTGGCCCAGAGGCCCTGCATGCGGGAGGGCTGGGGCTCGGCGGCGGGCTCGGAGTCGACGGCGATGCGGGGCTTCTTGGAGAACCAGGCCATGAGGCCCGGGGGTTAATCCGGCGGCCGCGGGCCGTCAATACCCCCGTACGGCGCGCCGCGGCACGACCGCCCCTAGAACTGGAACGTCTCCCCCAGCTCCAGGACGTTCACGGGCAGCGGGGCCAGCTCCTTCTTGAGCTGGGTCACGAACGCGGGCTTCAGGTGGTAGAGCATCACCTGGGCGCCGTTGCGGTCGAACTTGCGCAGCTCCGAGCCCACGGTGGCGGGCGTCAGGTGGCCGGAGATGTCCGCCAGGGCCTGGAGGCTGTTGGGGAAGCTGGCCTCCAGCAGCAGCGCCTTCAGGTTCTTCGTGGCGTTGAGCGCCTTCCACAGCTTGTCCGTGGGGCCGGTGTCGCCGCTCATGGCGAGCGACGACTTGCCGTCGCTGATGATGAAGGCGCACGACTCCACGGGGTGGCTCACCGGCACGCTCTTCACGGTGTAGGGGCCCACCTGGAAGGTGCTGCCGGCGCGGAAGGTCTTGATGGCCAGGACGGGCTTGTGGCGCGTGGGGATGCGCGTGAAGTCCGGCCACAGCGAGTTGTTGAACATGTTCTCGCGCAGCGCCTTGGCGCACTCGCGGGAGGCATGGATGGTGACGGGCCTGTCGCGCCGGCCGATGACGAGGTCGGCGAGCAGCGGCAGGTCCTTCACGTGGTCGAAGTGGCTGTGGCCGACGAGCACGTCGTCCACCTTGCACAGCTGCTCCAGCGAGAGCGTCCCGGTGAGTGCGCCCGCGTCGAGCGCGAGCACGTCGTCCACGAGGAAGCAGGTGCTCCTGCACGTGGGAAGCTCGCCGCCGTGGCACCCGAGGACTTGCAGCTTCACGCTAGAGGTCTCCGAACTTCCACTTCATCTCGAGGTAGTTGAGGAAGTCATGCAGCCGGGCCGTGTCATACACGGTGAGCCTGTCACCGCTGCGCTCGATGAGGCCCGCGCGCTCCAGGCGCTCCAGCATGCTGCGCACGGCGGGCTCGCCCACGCCGATCTGCCGGGGCATCTCCCGCACGGCGAAGTCCACCTCCACGCCCTCCTCCAGCGGCCGGCCGCGCGTCTGGCAGGCCTGGAGGATCTGGTGCACGACGCGGCTGGCGGGGTCGCCGTGGAGCAGGTTCTCAATCTGGGCGTCCGCCTCGGAGAGGCGCTCGGCCAGCTTCTTGATCATCCGCACGGCGATCTCCGCGTTGCCGCGGATCATCGCCTCGAAGGTCTTGGGGTCGATGACGAGCAGCTTCGCGTCGTCATGCACCACGGCGGAGGCGTTCCGGGGCTTGTTGGAGATGATGGCCATCTCGCCGAAGAATTCGCCCGGGCCCAGCACCGCGAGCACCTTCTCCACGTCGCGCACGCGCTTGGAGATGGCGATCTTCCCGGACTGGATGACGAACATCTCCTTGCCGATCTCTCCCTCGCGGAAGAGCTCGGTGCCCTTGGGGAACTCCTTGCCAAAACGTTGAAAGAGGGTTTCCTCGGCGCCCATCTGGCCCGCGAGTCAATCAGCCCCCATCCCACCGGTCAAATATCCCAGACCGATATCGTGCGGGCGCCCGAGGGCTGCGTGCCGCCGCAAACCCGACAGGTGCTCGCCGAGGCCCGAGACAGGGGCCTCCGGGAGGGGTACAAGGCCGGCCCGTGGGAACGACCTACAAGCAGTCCGGAGTAGACATCGAGGCCGGCGACGCGTTCGTCGAGAAGATCAAGCCCCATGCCGCGCGCACCACGCGCCCCGAGGTGTTGGCCGGGGTGGGCGGGTTCGGCGGCCTGTTCGCACTGCCGCCCGGCAAGTACCAGGCGCCGGTGCTGGTGGCGGGCACCGACGGGGTGGGCACCAAGTTGAAGGTGGCCTTCCTGGCGGGTCGCCACGACACGGTGGGCGTCGACCTGGTCGCCATGTCGGTGAACGACATCCTCACCTGTGGCGCGGAGCCGCTGTTCTTCCTGGACTACTTCGCCACGGGGAAGCTGGAGGTGGACGCCGCGGCGGAGGTGGTCAAGGGCATCGCGCTGGGCTGCGAGCAGGCGGGGTGCGCGCTCCTGGGCGGGGAGACGGCGGAGATGCCGGGCTTCTACGCGCGGGGCGAGTACGACGTCGCGGGCTTCTGCGTGGGCGTGGTGGAGCGCTCGGCCATCATCGACGGCAAGACGGTGAAGCCGGGGGACGCGCTCATCGGCCTCACGTCGTCGGGCCTGCACAGCAACGGCTACTCGCTGGCGCGCAAGGTGCTGCTGGACGACGCGAAGCTGCCCCTGGACATGACGCCGCCGGGGCTGGACCGGCCGCTGGGGGACGCGCTCCTGGAGCCCACGCGCATCTACGTGAAGGACGCGCTCGCGCTGTGCCAGGCCGTGAAGGTGAAGGGCATGGCGCACATCACCGGCAGCGGCATCCCGGGCAACCTGCCCCGCTGCCTGCCGGACGGGACGCGCGCGGTGCTGACCGAGTCCTCGTGGAAGAAGCCGGCCATCTTCGACCTCATCGCGAAGACGGGCGGCGTCGCGCGCGACGAGATGTTCAGCACGTTCAACATGGGCCTGGGCCTCATCGTCGTGGTGGCGAAGGAGGACGTGGCGAAGGCGCTGGAGGTCCTGCGCGCCCGGGGTGTGGAGGCGTCCGAGGTGGGCCGGGTGGAAGCGGGCCAGGGCGAGGCCACGGCGGTCATCGACCCATGAGCGCGCGGCGGGCGCGGCTGGGGGTGCTCGTCAGCGGCGGCGGGAGCAACCTGCAGGCGCTGCTCGACGCGGCCGGGCAGGCGGACTACCCGGCCGAGGTGGCGTGCGTGCTGTCCAACGTGCCCACGGCGTTCGCGCTGGAGCGCGCCCGGAAGGCGGGCGTGCGCGCGGAGGTGGTGGACCACAAGGGCTTCGGGTCGAAGGCGGACTTCGAGGCGGCGGTGCTCGGCGTGCTGGCCGACGCGGGCGTGGAGTGGGTGTGTCTGGCGGGCTTCATGCGGCTGGTGAGCGCGGACTTCCTCAAGCGCTTCCCGGGACGCGTGCTGAACATCCACCCTTCCCTGCTGCCCGCGTTCCCGGGCCTGCATGCGCAGAAGCAGGCGCTGGAGCGCGGCGTGAAGGTGGCCGGCTGCACGGTGCACTACGTGGACGCGGGCACGGACACGGGCCCCATCATCGCGCAGGCCGCGGTGCCCGTGCTGTCGGAGGATGACGAGGCGAGCCTCAGCGCGCGCATCCTCGCGGAGGAGCACCGGCTGTATCCGCTGGCCGTGCGGCTGGCGGTGACGGGCGCGGTGACGCTGGACGGGACGCGCACCCGGGTGGATGCGCGGGTGACGGGAGACGCCGGCGCCCTGCGCAGCCCGGGTGCCCCGAAGTGACGAAGGTGGAGGGCCTGTCGGAGCACGCTCCGTCTTCCGGGAGCGATGCCGTGGCCCAGGAGGCTCGACGGGCGGCCCTGCGCGAAGCCCCCACGGTGCTGGTCAGCGCGTGCCTGCTGGGCGAGGCGTGCCGCTACGACGGACGCTCGCAGCGTTCAGAGCGCGTGCTCGCGGCGCTGGAGGGCAAGGCGGTCATCCCCATCTGTCCGGAGGCCGCAGCGGGCCTGGGCATTCCGCGGCCTCCCGTGGACCTCGCGGGTGGCACGGGCGTGGACGTGTGGGCTGGCCAGGCGCGGGCCCTCACGCGGGAGACGCGCGAGGACCGCACCGCCGCGTTCCAGGAGGGCGCCAGGCTGGCCCTGGACGCCGCGCGGCGGTTCGACGTCACGGTGGCGCTGCTGAAGGAGAAGAGTCCCTCGTGCGGCAGCCAGCGCGTCTACGAGACCGGCGTGCTGCGCCCCGGTGAAGGCATCACCACCGCGCTCCTGCGCGCGGACGGGCGCACCGTCGTGAGCGACGAGGACCTGTAGCCCCCTCGCGCGGGCCACTGCCGTCCCCGACTCGAAGGACACATCGGCCGCGAGCCGGGCAGTCGCGGCGCCATCACTGCGTTCGCGGATCAGCCCAGCGCGGGCAGCTCCAGCTCGTCTCCCGGCCGGGGCGCGAAGCAGGCCTCCACCTCCGCGTCCGTCACCTCCGCGAGCGTGGCCGGGCTCCAGCGCGGCTTCTGATCCTTGTCCACCAGGACCGCGCGGATCCCCTCCTTGAAGTCCGGCCGCGCGGTCAGCGCCTGGCTCAACCGGTACTCCATGCGCGCCGTCGCGTCGTAGTCCTGGCCGCGTCCGATGCGCAGCTGCCGCAGCGTCACCCGGAGGCTCGTGGGCGACATGCGCAGCAGCGTCGCGCGGGTCTCCTCCGCCCACGCCGTCCCCTCGCGCTCCAGCGCAACGAGGATGTCCTCCACGCGGCTCCCCTGGAAGCACCGCGCGATGACGTCCGCCCGCGCCGCGAGCCCCGAAGGGCCCGGCTCCTGATGGAAGCCCTGGAGCACGCGCGCCGCCACGTCGCGCCCCGGCCCGCTCCAGTCCGCGGCCACCAGCGCGTCCAGCACGTCCTCCAGCCGCGAGGACTCCACCCGGTGCGTCGCGTAGCCCAGCCACAGCGCATCCGCCGCGTCACACCGCGCGCCGGTGAGCCCCAGGTACGTCCCCGTCTCGCCGGGGAAGCGCGGCAGGAACCAGCCGCCGCCCACGTCCGGGAAGATGCCGATGGCCGTCTCCGGCATCGCGAGCAACAGCTTCTCCGTCACCGCCCGGAAGGCCCCGTGCACGGACAGCCCCAGCCCGCCGCCCATGCAGATGCCGTCCACCAGCGCGATGAACGGCTTCGGGAAGTGGTGGATCCGGTGGTTGAGCGCGTACTCCGCGAGGAAGAACTCGCGCGACAGCGGCGTGCCCGCATCCGGCCGTGCGACCGAAGCAGCCACCGCGCGCACGTCCCCTCCCGCGCAGAACGCCTTGCCTCCCGCACCGCGGATCACCACCGCCTTCACGGACGGATCCGCCGCCCATGCATCCAGCCGGGGATGCAGCGCCCGGCACATCTCCAGCGAGAGCGCGTTGAGCGCCTTCGGTCGGTTAAGGGTGACCAGGCCCACGGCGCCCCGCGTCTCCAGCAGCACGTCCTCGCTCATGCCGTGGGGGATATCAGCCCGGAAGGGGCTCGCACGTGAGATTCGGGGGTGACATGGCGGCCAGAATCGGTATTGGGAAGAACATGACTCCCGCAGCCGCCCCCCTGCTCGCCGCCGTCTTCGACATGGATGGCACGCTCGTCGACAACATGGACTTCCACAACCGCGCCTGGGTGTCGCTCGCCCGGAAGCTCGGGCTGGAAGGCCTGACGGCGGAACGCTTCCAGAGCGAGTTCGCGGGCAAGAAGAACGAGGAGATCCTCCCGCAGCTGCTGGGCCGCAACCTCTCCGTCGCGGAGCTGGACGCGCTCGCCGAGGAGAAGGAGTCCCACTACCGCGCCATCTATCGGCCCTACCTGACGCTGCACCGGGGCGCGGAGGGCTTCCTGCAACGGCTGCGCGACGCGCGCCTTCCCATGGCCGTGGCCACCGCCGCGCCGCAGGGCAACCGCGAGCTGGTGCTGGACGGGCTCTCCGTGCGGCCATTCTTCGCCAGCATCGTCGGCGCCGAACAGGTGACGCGCGGCAAGCCCGCGCCGGACATCTTCCTCGCGGCGGCCCGGGCGCTGAACGTTCCCCCGGAGTCGTGCCTGGCCTTCGAGGACGCCATCAACGGCGTGCTGTCCGCGCGCGCCGCTGGAATGATCACCGTGGGCATCACCACCACCACGACCGCGGAGGCGCTGAAGAAGGCGGGGGCCCACTACACTGCCCCGGACTTCGACACGCTGCCTCCGGAGCTGCTCGCGCGCCTGTTCAGCTCCAGGGTCTGAGGGGACCACCCGCCCCACCCCGGGTCCGGCCTCCCGGAAACCCGGGCGCCAAAAGGGCGCCAGACGCGGTGACGTTGTGTAGTGTTCGGCGGCCATGTCGACGTCCGCCGCCAAACTCAAGCTCCCCTCGGGCCCGTCCCGGCACGTGTACGACGTCATCGTGCTGGGCAGCCAGGTCGGAGGCGCGCTCGCCGCCGCGCTCCTGGCGAAGCGCAACCACCGCGTGTTGCTGGTGGAGCACGACGGCATGGGGCCCGGCTACGAGCACGACGGCTTCGTGCTGCCCTACGCCCCCTTCGTCGCGCCGCCCCTCAAGGCGATGCCCGCGGTGGAGGAGGCCCTCAACGAGCTGGGGCTGTCCACCGCCATCGGCCGCGCGCTGCGCCCCCACGCCCCGGAGCTCCAGCTCGTGCTGCCCAGGAACCGGGTGGACCTGCCCGGGGACGCCGCCCGCCGCCGCGCGGAGCTGACGCGCGAGTTCGGCGAGGCCGGCGAGGGCATCCAGGGCGCGCTCACCGGCAGCGCCGCGCAGCACGAGGCCACCGACGCCTTCTTCAAGGAAGGCCCCCAGCTGCCGCCCGACGGCTTCTTCGACGGCTGGAAGCTCAAGGGGCTGATCAAGGACCACCCGGCCCTGGAGGCCGCGCCGAGGCTGGCAGGCGAGGACCCCGCGCTGTCGCTGGTGCGCGGCCTGCTGCCCTTCCTGGTCCACCTGGAGAAGCCCTCCGCGCCCCTGGCGCAGACACGGGCCCTGTCCCAGGTGCTCACCGCGCCGTCCACCTACCCCGGCGGCATGGACGCCCTGCGCGACGTGCTCACCCGGCGGCTGACGGAGCTGGGCGGCGACGTGCTGGGCCGCGACAACCCGGCGGGCTTCATCGTGGAGGAGCTGGCGTTCGACGGCAGCAAGTTCTCCGGCGTGAAGCTGGTGCGCTCGGACACGCTCTACCGCGCGTCGTGCCTGGTGACGGCCACGGACTCCGGGGCGCTGCGCCGGCTGGTCACGGACAAGAAGCACAACCGCGGCCTGCTGGAGCACCTGGATCAATCCAACATCAAGTCGCTGCTCTTCAGCGTGAACTGGGTGGTGCCGGAGGCGGCGCTCCCGCGCGGCATGGGCGAGCTGGTGCTGGTGGACACCCAGGACGCGGAGCTGGGCCCGCTGCTCGTGCAGCAGCACCCTGCGCGCACCTCCGCGGGCACGGGGGGCAAGGACGTGGAGGGCGTGCGCGTGGTGTGCGCGGGCGCCTTCGTCCCGGCCACCGCGCGCGACGAGGGCGAGGAGCACCTCAAGGTGCTGGCCGAGCGCATCGACGCGCACCTGGACCGGCTGATGCCCTTCACGAAGCAGCACCGCGCGCTGCGCTCGGTCCCCTACCTGGACGCCGGGGGGGTGCGCGGCAGCCGGCTCATGCCCCACCCGCTCTACAGCTTCGAAACGGAAGCCTTCCTGGGCGTCACGGGGTTGAAGCAGCGCACGCCCGCGAAGAACGTGATCCTGGCCGGCCGCGAGGTGTTGCCCGGCCTGGGCCTGGAGGGCGAGCTGCTCGCGGGCATGCGCGCCGCGAGGCTGGTGCAGGACATGTTGAAGAAGAAGGATCCGCTCAAGGGATAGGCCCTCGGGTCGGATCCGGCTGGATTTCCGGCCTGTTTCTGGTAGGGTCCGCCGCTCTTTTATGGGCTGCTGTCGAACGCCCCAGTTTTCAAGGAGTTAGCAGTCATGGCGTGGAAGTGCGACCTCTGTGGGAAGCGTCCGCTGGTGGGTAACAACGTCAGCCACGCGAACAACAAGACCAAGAAGCGGACCCTGCCGAACCTGCAGAAGGTCCGGGCGAACGTGAGCGGCAGCATCGAGCGCGTGCTGGCCTGCACCCGCTGCATCAAGGCCGGCAAGGTGACCAAGGCCGCCTGAAGTCCGGGAGCCTTCCGGTGGGCATGACGCGCGCTCGAAAGTCCGCGCTTCCGCCCACCGAACGGCTCCACCCCCGTGCGGATGACCTGGACCTCCTCCCTGTCGAGGCGGTCGTCCGACGGTTGCATCAAGAAGACCTGATCGCGCTTCGCGCGGTCCGTGAGGCATTGCCGTCCATCGCGACGGCGGCCCGGGCCGTGGCGGAAGCGCTGCGCGCTGGCGGCCGGCTGCTCTACGTGGGCGCGGGCACCAGCGGACGGCTCGGCGTGCTCGACGCGAGCGAGTGTCCCCCCACCTTCGGTGTCCCGGCGACGCGGGTCCAGGCGGCCATCGCTGGCGGCCGGAAGGCCCTGACGCATGCCGTGGAGGGCGCCGAGGACGACGTCGGCGCGGGAGCCCGGGCGGTGCGGGCCTTCCGGGCGACGGCGCGGGACGTGGTGTGCGGCATCTCGGCCTCCGCCTCCACGCCGTATGTCCGGGGCGCGCTGGACGCGGCCCGCGAGCGGGGGGCGCGCACGGTGCTGGTGTGCTGCAACCCGCCCGGGCCGCTCATGCGCGCGGACACGGTGGTGCTGGCGCGCACGGGGCCGGAGGTGGTGGCGGGCTCCACGCGGCTGAAGGCGGGCACGGCGACGAAGCTCGTGCTCAACGCCCTCACCACGGCGGCGTTCGTGTCGCTGGGCCACGTGTACCGGGGGCGCATGGTGGACGTGCGTCCGACGAACGTGAAGCTGCGGGCCCGCGCGGCGCGCATGGTGGCGGAGCTGACGGACCTGCCTCCGGCGCGCGCGGAGGCCCTGCTCAAGGCCGCGGGGGACAACGTGAAGCTGGCGCTGGCCATGCACTTCACGGGGCTCCCGGCGGCCCAGGCGCGGCGCCGGTTGAAGGACGCGGGCCTGCGAGGGCTCGAGCGTCCGGCGAAGGCCCGGGCGGCTTCCGGCGGCAAGCCGCGTCCGCGCGTCCGGCCCTGACGCAACGCGGTCCGGGCTGGGGCCGAAGACTGCCGGAACCCGAACACGGAGCGCCGCGAAGGGCGTCATTCCCAGACACACGGGCTGCCCGCCGGGCCGGGGTCCGGCGAGCGTGGGTGCCGGGCTTTAGACTTGGAGCATGCGCCCCGCCACGCCACCCTCCCCCTCCCTGCCGCCCCGGCTGTGCGTGGGCGTGCTGTCCGGCACCAGCGTGGACGCGGCGGACGCAGCGCTGTGCCGCGTGGAGGGCACGGGCGCGGGCGTGGCGCTCCAGCTGCTCGCGCACGTCTCACACCCCTTCTCCCCGGACCTCGTCGCGCGGGTCCTGGGGCCGCAGGACGCCCGGAGCCTCTGCGCCCTCAACTTCGAGCTCGGGGAGCGCTTCGCGGAGGCCGTCCTCGCCGTCATCGCGCGCGCGGGCGTGAAGCCCGGGGACATCCACGTCGTCGGCTCCCATGGCCAGACGATGGCCCACCTGCCTTCGGACCTGTCCCCCATCGCCTCCACGCTCCAGATTGGCGAAGCGGACGTCATCGCCGAGCGCACCGGCCTGCCCGTCGTCAGCGACTTCCGCACCCGCGACATGGCGGTGGGGGGACAGGGCGCCCCGCTCGTGCCCTACCTGGACTGGGCCGTCTTCCGGAACCGCGAGCGGCCGGACGCCACGCGCGCGTTCCTCAACCTGGGCGGCATCGCCAACGTGAGCGTCGTGGGCGAGCACGTGGACGACACGCTCGCGTTCGACACCGGGCCCGCGAACATGGTGCTGGACGGCCTGGCGCGCCGGGTGACGCAGGGCCAGCTCGGGTGTGACCGGGACGGGAGCCTGTCCTCCCGGGGCCAGGTGATTCCGGGGCTCCTGGAGGAGCTGCTCGCGCATCCGTTCCTCGCGCGTCCCCCACCGCGCAGCGCGGGCCGCGAGGGCTTTGGCGAGGCGCTGGTGGACCGGCTCTGGGAGGCGGCCCCGGAGCGGCCCCACGACCTGATGGCCACCGCGCGCGCCTTCACCGTGGAGGCCACCGCGCGCGCCTTCGAGACCTGGGTGCACCCCCGCTTCCCCCGGCTGGAGGCGGTGTATGCCTCCGGGGGTGGGACACGGAACCCGGTGCTCATGGCGGACCTGCGGGCGCGGCTGGCCCCGGTGCCGCTGGAGCGGCTGGACGTGCTGGGCTTCCCCGAGGAGGCGAAGGAGGCGGCCCTCTTCGCCCTGCTCGCGGCCGAGCACCGGGCCGGGACGCCCGCGAATGTTCGCCCCGCAACTGGCGCAATGCGCCGAGTCGTTCTAGGTAAGCTGACACCGTGAGCAGCGTGAACCTGATGGCCCGCGAAGTGGCCGCGAAGATCGTCTTCTACGGCCCCGGCCTGTCGGGGAAGACGACGACCCTGCGAAAGGTCTACGAGACCGTTCGCCCGGCCCACCGCGGCGAGATGATGTCCATCGCCACCGAGGGCGACCGGACGCTCTTCTTCGACTTCCTGCCCGTGAAGGTGGAGCGCGTGGGCGACTGCTCCGTGCGCCTGGCCCTCTACACCGTGCCCGGACAGGTCTTCTACAACGCCACCCGCAAGCTGGTGCTCCAGGGCGCGGACGGCGTCGTGTTCGTGGCGGACTCGCAGGCGGAGGCCATGGACGCCAACCGCGAGTCCCTGGCCAACCTGGAGGAGAACCTCCTGGAGAACGGCATCCGGTTGGACCGCTTTCCGCTGGTGATGCAGTGGAACAAGCGGGACCTGGACAGCGTCCTCTCCGTGGAGGAGCTGCGCCGGGAGCTCAACCCGCGCGGCGTCCCCGACTTCGAGTCGGCCGCCACCAGTGGCCGCGGCGTGATGGACACGCTCAAGACCATCACCCGGCTGGTCATCAAGGACCTGCGCGCCAAGCGCATCGTGCCGCCGCCCCGCCCCGCGCCGCCCCCGCCCGGCAGCGCCCCCGCGGGCCTGGAGGCGCAGCTCGCGCAGCACCTGCACCACCGCCAGCCTCCGGCCGCGACGCCGCCCGCCTCCACGGGCTCCACCGCCGCCGCCATCTCCGCCACGCCCGTGCCCCGCACGCTGACGGCACCGGCCCCGCCCCGCGTGGAGCCCGCCGCCGTGCCCGTCGTCTCCGCGAACACGGGCAGCAAGGTGCTGGGGCCCACGAGCGCGCTGGCGCCCGGGGACCTCTTCGACCACGCCCGGGCCGCGGAGGCCGCCTTCATCGCCGGGGACTACACCACCTGCGTCACCGCCTGCACCGACGCCGTCCGGCGCGCCATGGCGTTCGCGGGTGAGGGCTCCCTGGCGCAGCAGGCCTTCCTGCTCCACGTGGACGGCTCGGACCTGCTGCGGCTGCAGGGCCTGTCCACGCTGCCGCAGCTGCGCGTGGACGACGCGGCCTTCGCGCTCTACGTCCTGATGCAGGTCTTCGTGCGGCTCAACGCCGTGGGACTTCCGACCGCCGGGTGACGGGACGGCCGGGGCACGGCTTCAAGCCGTGCCCACCGGCCCCACGTCAGCGCGGATACGCGAGCTCCAGCAGCCCCATGCGGTGCAGCTTCGCCAGCGTCTTGAGCGTCTCCAGCTCGCGCGCGGGGCTGGCCAGCACCAGCGTGGACACGTCCCACGTCCCGCTGATGAGCCCGGCGATCTGCCGCTCCTCCGGCTTGAGCATCACCATCGTCTGCGGGGATTGGATGAGCCGCGGCACCACCAGCGGCGGCAGGTCCGCGTAGAGCGCGGCCACGTGCTCGCGCTGCACCAGGCGCGCGAACTCGCGCACGCGCCGGTCCGCGGGGTCGCTGGCCAGCAGGGACGCGCACACGATGCCGGCCGCGTCGTACTGGCCCTCGCGCATCAGCACCGCGCCCTTCTCCAGCATCTCCGCCACCGGATCCGCTTCCACCTGCGGCGCGCCGTCCACCTCCACCAGCTTCGCGCGCAAGAGCTCGTGCACCCGGCGCGTCACCGACGAGCGCGACACGCCCATGGACAGCCGCAGCCGCCCCAGGTTCTGCGGCGTCGTCGTCAGCGCCAGGATGATCCGGTGCATCAGGGGCTGGCTGGGGCTGGGCGGAGAGAGCGCCTTCACGCTCAGCGCGTCGATGGGCAGCGCCTTGTCCACGTCCCCCTGCTCGTCCACCCAGCGCAGGGATTCGAAGAGCAGCTCGCGGATGCTCATGTCGGACGGCACCCAGTCCTCACCGGTGCGGTCCGCGTCCTCCGTCCAGTGGAACGTGCCCTGCCCCGCGATGGTCAGGTCCGTCATCGCCGCGAACAGCTCCTCGCGGCCCAAATCCCTCACCCATCTCGCCTGCACGCCGTGCGCGTCGAAGGCCGCGTCCACGTCCGGCGTGCGCGCCAGCTCGTCGAAGGCAGCCAGCACGCGCGTGCCCGTGGCCAGCTTCGGCAGCGACAGCAGGCGGGCCACCCGGCCGCGCAGCCCTTCGCTCGCGGTGGCGCCCACCTGGCCGGACAGGAGGAACAACTTGCGCTCGCCTGCTTCCCACGACAGCTGCAACGTCCCCGTCTTGCGGGAGCTGTCCAGCCATTGAAGGAACTCGGGGAGCGGGTAGCTGAAGAGGTCGCCGTGGATGGCCATGCGTGTCGGATTCGAGGATACAGTCCCGGGCCGTGCGCGTCGCGGTCCTGTTCATCGATGGGGTGGGCATCGGACGGAAGGACCCGGCCGTGAACCCGCTCGCGGACCGCGACCACCTCCTGGCCTGGTTCCAGGACGCCCCCGCCCCCGTCCTGCCCCACGGCGGCGTGGGCCTCGCGGTGGACCCCACCTTCGGCGTCCCCGGCCGGCCCCAGTCCGCCTCCAACCAGACGGCCATCCTCACCGGGGACCCCGCCCCCGTCCTCGTGGGCGGCCACGTGCTGGGCTACCCCAACACCGCCCTGCGGGAGCTGCTCGCGGAGCGCTCCATCGTGCGGCGCCTCAAGGCCGCGGGCCGCACGGCCACCTTCGCCAACGCGTACCCCGCGCCGTACCTGGACGCGCTCGGCGTCCCCCGGCGCCCGTCCACGTCCCCGCCGGAGTTCACCCTCTCCGAGCGCGCCGCGCGCAAGGTGCGCCCCTCCGCCGCGAAGCTCGCCTTCGCCGCGGGCCAGGAGCGCCTGCGCACGCTGGACGACGCGCGGGCGGACGACGGCCTCACCCACGACATCACCGGGGCCAACGCGCGCGCGCACGGGCTGGACGTGCCCCACCGCACGCCGGGCGAAGCCGCGGCCCTCTTCTGGCGCATCGCGGGACAGGCGGACTTCACCTTCTTCGAGCACTACCTCGCCGACGAGGCCGGCCACGCGCAGGACTTCACGGCCGCCCGCCTGGCGCTCGACACCTTCGACGCCTTCCTGCGCGCCGTCGCCGCCACGCGGCCCCACGACGCACGCGTGTTGGTGTGCAGTGACCACGGCAACGTGGAGGACCTGTCGGTTCGAGGACACACCGTGCACGCCGTGCCCATGCTCTACTTCGGCCCCTCCGCCCCGGAGGTAGCGTCGTTCTCCACCGTCGCGGACGTGGGCCGCGCCGTGGTGCGCTGGCTCGGCGCCGACTGAAGGGACGTGGGATGCGGGTGGGCGGTACCGGACGATGGAGCCTGCTGCTCGCCCTGCTCGCGACGACGGTCCTCCTTTCCGCCTGCGCCTCCGCGCCCCAGAAGCCCGTCAGCCCCGCCGCCACGCTGGCGCTGCCCGGCGGTGAGTTCCGCTTCGCGCACACCCAGGAGGACACCCAGGCCGCGGACATGGTCCGCCGCGCGGTGGAGCACGCCGGCCCCCGCCTGGCCCGCTGGGGCACGTTCCAGGAGCCCGTCACCCTCATCATCCACCCCAACCACGCCGCCCTGGAGCGCGCCGCCCACCGGCCCGGCTACGACTTCCTGCGCGCCTGGGCCCGCTACGAGCAGGTGGAGGTCCAGAGCCCCCGCACGTGGACGCGCGCCGGCGCCACGCAGAAGCAGGTGGACGAACTGCTGCTGCACGAGCTCACCCACAGCCTCATGTGGCAGGCGTCCGCCAGCGTGTCGGACTGGACGAAGAAGGGCATCCCCCTGTGGTTCAGCGAGGGCATGGCCTCGTACACCGCCGCCCAGGGCTACCGCGTCCCCAGCCTGGAGGACCTGTCCCGCTTCCTCCATCAATACCCCCAGGCGGATCCGCTCGCGCGCGCCGAGTCCCTCTACGAGACCGAGAACGCCACCGTGTACGGCGCCGCCCACCACGCCTTCACCTTCCTCATGGAGCGCTACGGCGAGGCGCGCGTCCGGGGCGTCCTCATCGCCATGCGCCAGGGCCAGGACTTCACCGGCGGCTTCCAGGAGTCCGTCGGCCTGCCCGTGGACGCCTTCCTGCGCGACTTCCGCCGCTACGTGTTCCTGCGCGGCTTCAAGGGGGGCCGGCTGGCCCCACCCCCGGCCCAACCTCGCCCCGAAGGGCGCGGAATTCCTCGGAATCCACCGCTTCCAGCCGCACCTACCCCACATTCGCCCACTTCCACGCCACCGGACACAACTCCGGAGGCCCCAAGCCCGACAAGTTGAGCAAGCCCGCTATGCGTGGGCCGCCGGAGGTCTCCCCCGTGACTGATTCGAAAATCAACCGCCCGAAACTCACCTCGTCCCCCACCACGGGCTCCTCCGCCGTTGATCCCGCGAAGCTCGCGGCGCAGCAGAAGGCCGCCGCCGCGAAGGCCGCCGCCGTGAAGCGCAACCAGTCCGGCTTCGAGTCCGCACCGGCGGCGGGCGCCCGTACGCCCGTGGCCGGCACCGGCAACCTGGCCCGCTCCGCCAACGCGAGCGCGCTGCTGGGCGCCGCGCCCACGTCCGCCGTGAAGTCGAACGCGACGGTGGCGAACCCGACGACGCGCACCATCACCTTCACCTACGACGCGGGCCCGCACGCGCAGCTCACCAACCCGAAGCTCAAGGGCAGCTGGGACGCGGACGGCCGCTTCAACGCGCAGTGGTCCTCCGGCGGCATCCCCATGAAGCCGCTGGGCAACGGCAAGTACGAGGCCACGGTGAAGGTGGCGGACGACGGCCTGGCGCACAACTGGGAGTGGGGCGTCAGCGTGGACGGCCCGTCCGGCAAGGACCAGTGGGCGGTGATGGGCGAGGGCAACCTCAAGCTGGACCTGTCCAAGCCCACCGCGTCCTACGCGCCCACGACGTACCACTCCATGGGCGCGCAGCGCTCCGGCAAGGACGTGTCCTTCAAGTTCTGGGCGCCGGACGCGCGCGCCGTGCAGGTGAAGGTGACGGACAAGCAGGGCCGCGAGCAGCGCATCCCCATGACGCGCGACGAGGGCGGCAACTGGACCGCGCAGGCCAGGGGCGCGTGGGACCAGATGGAGGGCAAGGCCTACGTCTACGAAGTGGTGGACTCCACGGGCGCCACCAGCGACCGGCCGGACCCGTACGCGCGCCGGATGATGGGCGAGCAGCGCGGCATCGACCGGCTCTACCTGGACCCCACGCGCGGCAAGGAGGTGGACCGCTACTTCACGGGCGCCACCGGCCTGATGCGCTTCGACGTGGACGACGCCGGGGACGCGGACAGCGCGTACCTGGTCCTCAAGGACGGCGACGGCAACCCGCTCAACAAGGCGCAGCTCCAGGAGCGCCTGGGCAAGTTCGACGACGGCCTCATCGACAAGCTGCGCGGCGGGAAGTTCAACGACTTCTGGTCGCGCAACGTCACCGACGACGGCCGCATCAAGATGACGAACGAGGGCGGCGCGTGGACCACGCTCGTCAACGACCCGGACAAGCTCGCGGGCCTTCGCTACGAGTTCCAGGTGTTCGACAAGGACGCGCAGGGGAAGCTCCACCTGCGCGACGACGTGAACAACGACGGCAAGCTCTCCGACACGGAGCGCCTGGCGTCGTCGGAGAACGACCCCTGGAGCGACCTCATCACCCAGGGCAGCGGCGTGTCCTTCCGCGGCTCCATCCTCACGGACCCCACGAAGTTCCAGTTCAAGAACGACGACGTGCCGCGTGAGAAGGACCCGTCGAAGTGGACGGTGTACCAGCTGCACGTGGGCAGCTTCCTGGGGCAGGCGGGCAACTCCAACCGCTCCACCATGGAGGACCTGATCAAGAAGCTGGATTACTTCAAGGAGCTGGGCGTCACCACGCTGGAGCTGCTGCCCACCAACGAGGTGGAGGGCCCGCGCAACTGGGGCTACCTGGGCGTCAACAGCCTGGCCGCGGAGAGCTCCTTCGGCTTCGAGGACGAGACGGGCCAGTGGGTGGAGGGCGACGAGGCCCTCAAGCGCTTCATCGACGCGGCCCACGGCAAGGGCCTCAACGTGGTGTCGGACGTCGTCTACAACCACGTCTTCGGCGACTACAACGGCCTGTGGAACGTGGGCGGCCCCAGCAACCCCTACTTCAACTGGGCCAAGGAGCCCGGCAAGTTCGAGCAGCGCGACACGCCGTGGGGCGCCGTGCCCGCGTACGACACGCCGCAGGTGAAGCAGCTCTTCGTGGACCACGCCGTGCAGCAGGTGGCGGAGCTGCGGTTCGACGGCCTGCGCTTCGACTTCACGGAGCCCATCAAGGGCGTGGGCGGCAAGGCGGGCTGGGACATGCTCCGGGAGATCAACCGCCAGGTGCACTTCATCAACCCGAACGCGTGGACCGTGGCGGAGCAGTTCGACTACGACCCGGACATCTCGCGCCCGGCGAAGTCGGACGGCACGGGCGGCGGCTTCGACGCGCAGTGGTACACGGAGTTCCAGCACCGGCTGGTGCGCGACAACAGCAAGCCGGGCCTGGTGCAGGCCGCCTCGCGCGGGATGAAGACGGACGTGGACGCGTTCGTGGACCTGATGACGAACCCGCGCGGCCTGGACGACTGGAAGCACGCGCTGTCCATCATCTCCAACCACGACGAGGTGGGGAACGCGGAGCGCACCATGAACACCGCGGAGGGAGAGAAGGCCACCGACTTCCCGGACCAGTGGTCGCGCGGCGCCGCCCGCTTCACCGCCGGCATCGGCATGGCGGGCCCCGGCATCCCCATGTTCTTCCAGGGTGACGAGTTCGGCGCCCAGAACGACTTCCGCTGGGGCAACCCGTCCACCTGGGACAGCGACTGGAGCTGGCAGGACGTGGGCAAGGGCGTGGACTTCGGCAAGGTGACCTTCAACGACGCCACCAAGGCCACCTACGAGCGCCTCTTCGAGCTGTCCCCGGACGCGCGCGCGAAGGACAGCGCGTACAAGGCCTTCTCCGCGGACGACAAGAAGCTGTTCGCGGAGGTGGCCGCCCTGCCCGCCTCCGAGCGCAAGGACGCGATGCTGGACGTCACCCGCCGGCAGTCCTTCAACTTCTACAAGGACGCCATCGGCCTCAGGAACAGCAGCAACGCCTTCAGCGCGGCGGCGGAGGTCAAGCGCGTCTACACCCACAACGACGACAGCGTGATGGCCTTCACGCGCAAGTCCGGCAACGAGGAGTTCCTCGTGGTGGGCAGCCTCAACAAGAAGAACCTGGAGGGCTACTCGCTGCCCCTGCCCCCGGGCCAGTGGAAGGAAGTGCTGAACAGCGACGCCAGCGTCTACGGCGGCGGCAACTTCGGCAACTACGGCGCCACGCTGAACGGCGGGAACACCCCGGTGAACATCCCCGCCGCCGGCTACGTGGTGCTGAAGAAGGTCGGCTAGCGCTTCGCGTCCGCGCCGGCCGCCTGCTTCGACGGGGCGGCCGGGCTGGGCAGCAGGGGCGGCCGGTCCTTGCCCTCCATGGTGCGCTGCAGCTCCAGTTCCTGGAGCAGCACCGCGGGCGCCACGGTGGACACAGGCACGTTGCCGCTCTCCGCGCCGCAGAACCCGTTGAAGACACCCAGCCGCTGGCCCGTGGCGAGGATGCGGTTCACCGACGACAGCGGCGTGCCGACGATCTCCACGCCGCGCACCAGCGTCTCCTCGCCCGTCTTCACGTCCACGCGGTACACCATGCGCGGCACCCCCTTGAAGGCCTGGTAGCCGTAGCTGGACGTGTTGGTGTTGCCGCCGGTGATGTCGCGGATGATGAGCCCGTATGGCTTGCCCTGCCGCTTCGCCTCCGCGATGAGCAGCTTCTTCAGCTCCGCGTCGCTCACCTGCTTCGCGCTGTCCACCAGGAGGTTGGCCATGCGCGCCACCGGCTGGAGCGTGCCCTGCCCGCGCCCGTGGCCGTTGGACTTCGGGAAGCCCTCCACCGGGTGGCGGCTCATCAGGTAGCCCTTGAGCACGCCCTTCTCCACCAGGCTCACCGGCTGCCCCTTCACGCCCTCCTCGTCGTAGAGGTAGTAGCCGTTGAGCGGCTCGCCGTTCACGTCGCGCTTCGACGGATCATCCCTCAGCGACAGGAAGGCCGGGAGGATCTGCTTCCCCTCCTGTCCCTTGAACGTCTTGCCGTCGGTGTCGCCGTCCTGCCGGTCCGCCTCCAGCCGGTGGCCGAGCGTCTCGTGGAAGAGCACGCCCGCGGCCTCCGGCGCCAGGATGGCCGGGCCCGCGTACGGGGTGATGGCCGGCGCCTGCCTGAGCGCGAGCAGTTCGTCGATGACCTTCTGTGCCGCCGCGTGCACCCGCGCCTCGTCGGGCATGCCCGCTTCCGTGGGCAGGTAGAAGCTGCGCGAGTTGTCCAGGAGCTGTCCGTCCGGCGCGCGCGTCACCGCGGAGACGTGGAACGCGTACAGCGTCTCCTCCGTGATGAGCCGCGTGCCCTCCGAGGACACGAACAACCGCGTGGCCTTGTCCGCGGTGATGCGCACCTCCGAGTCGAACAGCTCCGGGTGCGCGTTGAAGCGCGCGGAGACCTCGCGCGCCACCCGGCGCCACTTCTCCCGGTCGAACGGGAACGCCACCGGCGGCTGCACGTAGGTGGCGGGCGTCTCCCTGGAGAAGGACGCGGGGCGCTTGGGGTCCTCCACCGCGTAGACGTCCTCGCCCTTCTTCTTCAGGTACTGGAAGAGCGCGGCCTTGTATTTCTCGTCCGTGACGAGCCACAGCGCCGTGCGCAGCGCGAGCGGCGAGTCGTCCAGCGGCCCGTCCTTGCGCGACGTGAAGCTGGAGCCCTTGCTGGTGCTGAAGCCGAAGTCGAGCGAGTCCGCCACGGAGCTGTCGTAGTCGTAGCTGCCCACGCGCACGTCCACGCCCAGCTTGCGCTCGCGGTAGTCGTCGTCCTGGAACAGCGCTCCGTAGCGCGCGATGATCAGCCGCGACTCGTAGTCCTTCACGCCGTAGCTCAGGAAGTACGGCGCCTCATGGCCGGTCACCTTGAGCTGCTGCTGGTTGCGTTGAAGCTCCGCGTTCATCGCGTCCAGCAGCTGGGCGCGAGGATCGGACGCGGGCGCCGCGCCCATCAGGAGGGCCGCGGCCACGAACAGCGGGAACAGGGGACGGGATTCGCCAGGCACGGCCGCGCACTGTAGCGAAAAACAGGCGAGGGCCCTCCCCTCACGCGGCTGGCGTGAAGCGAGGACCCTCTTGCCCGCATGCCCTTGGAGCGGGGGTCAGGCCTTGACGATCTTCTCGCGGCCCTGCGTGACGGCCTTGGTCGCGTTGCGCGTGTCGACGACGATGTTCGAGCGCTGCACCAGCTCGTTGTAGTCGATGTGCGAGTGGTCCGTGAGGATCATCACCGCGTCGTACTGGCTCAGGGTCTCCGGGTCGAGCGGGACGGACTTCATCTCCATGTTGAAGCCGTGGCCCTTGTGCAGCTCCTTCACGTACGGGTCGTGGTAGCTGATGTCCGCGCCCTTCTCCTTGAGGAGCGTCATCACGCGCAGCGACGGGGACTCGCGGAAGTCGTCGATGTCCTTCTTGTAGGCCGCGCCGATGCAGAGGACCTTCGCGCCGTTGAGGACCTTCTTGTTCTGGTTGAGCGCCTCCATCGTGCGCTGCACCACGTAGTAGGGCATCTGCCAGTTCACCTCACCGGCCAGCTCGATGAACTTGGTGTGGAACTCGAACTCGCGCGCCTTCCACGTCAGGTAGAACGGGTCGATGGGGATGCAGTGCCCGCCCAGGCCGGGGCCCGGGTAGAACGGCTGGAAGCCGAAGGGCTTGGTGCTGGCGGCCTGGATGACCTCCCAGACGTCCACGTTCATGCGGTCGCAGAGCATCTTCATCTCGTTGACCATGGCGATGTTCACGCAGCGGTAGATGTTCTCCAGCAGCTTGGCGAGCTCCGCCACGCGCGTGGAGGACACCGGCACCACTTCCTTCAGGGCGCTGCCGTAGAGGGCCGTGGCGACCTCGAGGCACGCGGGCGAGTAGCCGCCGACGACCTTCGGAATCGTCTTGGTGTTGAAGCCCTTGTTGCCCGGGTCCTCGCGCTCCGGGCTGAAGGCCAGGAAGAAGTCCACGCCCGCCTTGAGGCCGTTCTTCTCCAGCAGCGGCTTCAGCACCTCCTCCGTGGTGCCCGGGTAGGTGGTGGACTCCAGGATGAAGAGCTGGCCGGGGCGCACGTACGGCGCCAGGGCCTCGCCCGTCGCGACGATGAAGCTCATGTCCGGCTCACGCGACGCGGTCAGCGGCGTGGGCACGCAGATGATGACGCAGTCGAGCTCGCGGGACTTCGCGAAGTCGTTGGTCGCCTTGAGCTTGCCGGCGTTGGTGAGCTCCGCCAGCGGCGCGCTGGGGATGTGCTTGATGTAGCTCTCACCCTTGGCGATCTTGTCGATCTTGCGCTGGTCGACGTCCAGCCCCGTGACCGGGAAGCCCGCTTCCGCGAAGGCCATGCCCAGCGGAAGACCGACGTACCCGAGACCCACCACGCCCACCTTCGCTTCCCGATTCTGAATCCGACCCAGCAACGGGTTGCCAACCATCACGCGCATTGTCGTTACTCCCCAGCAGTTGACGTGCGGCCTCGCCGGCTCACACGTCCCGACCCACACCAATCACCTGAAGACGAACACCCACCCCAACCAAGCCGGAGGCGTCAGCTGCCTCCGGAACTCCACCGACACCGCCTCCACCACGCGCCCGTACCCGGGCGAGTAGCAAGACGGCACGAGCGAGGTCTCCAACCCCCGCCCGAAGAGCACCCAACCCACGGGCGCCTCCGCCGGTCCAAGCTCGAGAGCCCGTGCATCGAAGGCCTCCGGCCCCTCCTGCACGCGCCCCGCCCGCGCCAGAACCTCCGCCGCGGGCTTGCACCACCGCGCCTGCCCATCGGGCAGATGCAAACGTCCGACCACCTCATGACGGCCCGTTCCGACGAGCCGGTCCCCCACGGCCAGCGCACGCACGTGCCGGTCGAGGAAGAAAGTCCTCTCAATCCCTACCGGGGCCGGCAGGTGGCGGTAGCCGTCGTGGCGCACCACCAGCCGGTCATGCTTCGCGCCGGGCTGGAAGGCCACGACGCGAGCCCGGGCATCCTCCGGCAGCGCGAAGAGCCGCGCCGGATCCATCGGGGCCTGCTCGGCCCCATCCACCTGAAGCGTGTTGTGCGCCGCGGTGCTCCGCATCGCGTTGCGCAGCGCCGGATCCCGCGTGTACGAACCCGTGCCGGGGTCGACGATGACGGGACGGCCATTGAGGTGAAGCTCGAAGGAAAGCTTGTCGTTGTGGCTGTGTCCTCCGACGCCCCGCTGCCCCTGTTTTCCGGCCGAGACGGTGAGCACGACCCCTTCGCCGCGCAAGATGTGAAAGCCACCTTCCGCAAAGCTTACAGACGTGGGCGCGGGAGCCACGGGCAGCGCGTTGAAACGCACGAGGCCCGCGTCGCCCAGGAGCCACGCCGCCTCGTCCGGGAACACGCCGCCGCCCAGCCCCGCGTCGTTGAAGAGCGCCGCGCCCAGCCCGGACAGGTAGCCATGGTCGCCGTCCGCGCGCTCCTGGAACGGGAACACGCGGCCGCTGTCGTTGTCGCCAATCTGCGGCGCAAGGCCAGACTCCGAGGACCAGGCGCGGGCCGCGACGAACATCAATCGCAGACGTGCTTCATAGGCGGGGCCCAGCGACACGCCCGCGCCGCGAGCGACGAGGAAGGCCAGCGTGAACAGCTCCACCGACAGGCGGTGGTAGGGAATGGAGCCCTCGAAGGACGTGCCCTCGGGGTGGACCTGCGCCTCCATCTGCGTGCGCAGGCCGTTGGCCGCGAGCGCCACCTGGCGCGGCGCCCCGGGCAGCTCCGGGAAGAGCGAGCCCACCACCACGAGCCCCACGTAGTTGGAGACCAGGTGGTTGTTGGGCACCGCGCTGGTGTCCTCCAGGTGGGCCTCCACCCAGGCGCAGTGCTCCGCGAGCGCGCCCAGCACGGGCACCAGGAACTCCGGCCGGCGCACCTCCGGCCGGTCCGCGAACATCGCCAGCGCCTGCGCGACGTTCGCCGCGCGCAGGGCAATCTCCATGGAGCACGTCCAGTGGACGCCCATGCCCACGGGGTTCGCCTGCAGGAAGTCCAGCGTCTGCGAGACGAAGGCCGTGGCGAAGCGCGAGCGCTCCGCTTCCGTCCGCGCCACCCACGCGCCCTGGGCCAGGGTCACCACGCTGTCCAGGCGGCCCATCACCCACGGGTACTTCGGATCCATGCCCGTTACGTGCAGCGGCATGCGCTCCACGGGGTCCACCGGATAGTGCCGGCCGCTCACCGGCTCCAGGGACCAGTCCACCGGCTTGCCTTCACCGAAGGAGACGGGCGTGCCGAAGACGTCCCACTCCTGACGGAGCGCCCGCGCGGCGCGCTCCAGCGTGCGCGCCTTCGCGCCCGGAAGCTTCTCGATGGCGGCGCGAGCGGACTCGCGCTGCGACAGCTCGCACCAGGCCCGCGCGGTGCGGTGATCCAGGGCCAGCGACACCAGGTCGTCGGCGCGGGTGGCGCCGAAGGACTCCAGCAGCTGCGCCTCGTCCACCTGTTCGCGGCGGTTGTAGAGCGCCTTGCGTGCGACGCCCTGGACCCGGCGGACCGCGCTCTTCGCGAGCGCCCCAGGCGCCATCCGAGCCATCGTCGCGTAGTAATCGAGAGTACCCATCCGCCCCTTCCCGCCCAGCCTGACGTGGGCAGGTGATAGCAAGCGGCTGGCCAAAACCTTTTCCCAGCAAGAGCAAGGGTTTGGCGCGTTGACCCCTCCCGCAGGGCGGTAAAAATGTCCGCTCCCCCCGATCACCGTGGGTAAAGGATTGCTGCCTGACGTGGAAAGGAAGTGCTCCACGTTGGAGCCGTTGCGCCTCCATGGAGGCATGGCCATTCCTTGGCGCGTGCGGGCTGGGGCTTGGATGGGGCGGCGCATCGAGGACGACCTCGATGCCAGGATGGAAACGACGCTGACGGCGGTGGCCGAGCAGGCGCTGCGCGCAGGAACGCGCGCGGGCCTGGAGGCTCTGTTGAAGGCGTCCTTGCGGCTGACCGGCGCGACCGGCGCGGCCCTCTATGAAGGACGCGTGTGCGTGATGAAGGTGGGCAAAGTCCCCGCCCGTCGCGCGCAAGCCACGGACAGGAAGTCCACGAAGCGCGCCTCCGTCCTGGAGGTGTGGCCCGCGCCGCTGACGACGTCGCAGCGGAGCGTGGTGGCGCGCTTCAGCGCCTTCGCCCCGGCGCTGCTCGCCGCGCATGCGCGCGAGGTGGCCCAGGGCGCGCGGCAGGCCCGGCTGCTGGAAGCGAAGCAGCGCCTGGAGCGCACCGTGGCGGCGCAGGACAAGCGGCGCTCGCGCGCGGCGCACGACCTGCGCACGCCCCTGATGGTCATCAAGGGCTACGTGGACATGATGCTCAAGGGCACGGGAGGCCCGCTGGGCGCGCAGGCGCAGCGCTACCTGGAGCGGATCGCAAAGTCCGCCGCGGATCAGAAGGACCTCATCGAGCGGCGCTTGGCGCCGTCCGTGCCGGGCCTGGACGACCTGCGCCCCGTGCTGGAGCGCGCCTTCGCGCCCGCGAAGGGACGCGGACGGGCCGCCCCCACGCTGACGCTGCCCGGGGAGCGCACCGTCCCGGTGCAGGGCGCCCGGGTGGACTGGGAGCTGCTGGCGCGCACCCTCGCCAGGGGCACCGCTGGTGCCGTCGCCGTGGACGTCCACCTGGGCCCCGCCCTGGAGGCCCCCCACTGGCTCCTGCGCGTCCAGGCCTGCCCTGGCGCGGCCCTGACGGCGCGCCACGAGGCCGTGCTCCGGCAGCTCGCGGGACGCCTGGGCGGCACGCTGAGCGTGGCCGTGGAGCCCCGGCTGGACATCACCCTGGTGCTGCCGGGGGATGACGCCTTTCCCGTACCCGCTCACCGTTAGGGGTATGAGAAAGCAGGAGACGTCGGGATGGCGCGCGAAAGGTAGGCGCAGGTCGCAACTCGCCTACTCGTCAATGCGATAAAAGGGAAAGCGGTTTTCCTTCCTGCCCCCGAAGGTCTCCCCCATGAAGCTCAACCGAAGCTCGAGCGTGCGCTCCACGAAGTCCGAGTCGGCGCTGCCCAGTACGCCGCAGCCGCCGCGCCGTACCAACTCCGTGGATTCGAAGCCCAACACGACGACGTCCTCCGCGACGCCGACGAAGCCCACCCGGACGAACTCGGCGCCGCCGACGGCCAACCGGCCGCCCAGCGACGTGTCCGCCGGCAGCCCGTCGCGCACCCGCCCGCGCAACCCCGAAGGGGCCGCGAGCGTGAACAACGCGCAGGCGAGCGGCGCGAAGAAGCCCACGACGAACACGGAGATCCGCGCCTGGTACAAGCAGCAGATCGCCGGCATCCCCGCGAACGACGCGAAGCTCAAGGCGCAGGGCGCGTCGCTGGAGGACCGCGCGAAGGCCGCGCATGCCATCCGCCACGAGGCCCGCGTGGGCGCGCGTGAGTTCATGGGCACGTTCGAATCCGCGATGCTCAAGGCGCGCGACTTCTTCAAGTACGGCCGGCTGGACGGGCCCTCGTTCGACCAGCTCGTCGGTGAGGCCAAGAAGAGCGGCTTGAGCGAGGCGCAGGCGTACGACAAGATCATCAACAGCTCACAGCGCACCAACCAGGCCGTGGACAACATCTACGCCAAGCCGCAGGCAAAGCTATGACCGCTGATCAACTGATGAAGCAGAAGCTGGAATGGGTGAAGACGTCGGACCCGCTCCACCCGCTGCGCACCAAGGCGGAGGGCAAGGAGCTGCGCCTGCGCATCGGCGACTTCCCCGAGGAGTCCATGTACACGCTGCTCGTCGACGACCAGGAGGTCACCGAGTTCGACGACTGGCCCAAGGCGTGGGTCCGCCCGCGCTGAAGCGCGCTCCGCGGCTGGAACGAAAAGACGCCCTGTCCCTCGCACCTGGCGAAGGACGGGGCGTCGTCGTCTCAAGCCGCCCTGCCCTGCGTCACGCGGAGCCGGGCAAGAGCTGGCGCACGAGCTCCAGGAGCTTGCCGCGCTCCACCTCGCGCTTGACGAGGTAGCCGTCCGCGCCCGCCTCCAGGCCGGCCGCGCGGTCCTCGTTGCTGTCCAGCGAGGTCACCAGGATGATGGGCGTGCGCCGGAACATGGGGTGGCCCTTGATCCGCCGCGCCAGGCCCACGCCGTCCAGCCGGGGCATCTGCCAGTCGCTGACCACCAGGTGGCAGTGCACGCGCTCCAGCACCTGCCACGCCTCCTCGCCGTCCGACGCCGTCACCACCGGGTAGCCGGCGATCTCCAGCAGGGACTTCATCGCGAAGCGCGTGGTGAGCGAGTCGTCGCACACCAGGATGCGCGGCATCTTGGATTCGCCCGCGGCCGCGCGCGTGTCCGGCTTGGCCGCGCGCAACAACTCCGGCGCGTTGAGCACCGGCACCACGCGGCCGTCGTCCAGCACCGCCGCGCCCGCCAGGTGCGTCACTTCCCGCAGGTGCTTGCCCAGCGAGCGGACCACCAGCTCCTGCTGCCCCACCACCTCGTCGATGGCGTACAGCACGCGGTCATCGCCCAGCGACAGCAGCACCGCCGTCTGCCGCCGGCCCGACTCCAGCGCCAGCGGCATGCGCGGCAGACCGATGGCCTCCGACAGCGACAGGAACGTGAGCTGCTCGCCGTCCAGACGCGCCACCACGCGCCCCGCCACCGTGCCCACGTCGTCCGCGTCCAGCCGCAGCACGCGCTTCACGGTGTCGGAGGGAATCGCGGTGACGGTGGTGCCGGTGCGCACCAGCAGGCCCAGCGCCGCAGCCAGCGTCAGCGGCAGGTCCACGATGAAGCGCGTGCCCTTGCCCGGCGTGTACTCCACGTCCGCGCTGCCCTGCAGCCGCTGCGCGGTGGCCAGCACCACGTCCAGACCGACTCCACGCCCCGACGTGGACGTGACCTCCTCACGCGTGGAGAAGCCCGGCTGGAAGATGAGCCGCGCGGCCTGCGCGTCCGACAGCTTGTCCGCCGCCTCCTGGTTCATCAGGCCCCGGCGCACCGCCGTCGCGCGCACGCGCACGGGGTCCAGGCCCGCACCGTCGTCCTCCACGATGACGCCGATGCGCGTGCCCCGCGCCTCCACCCGCACCACCAGCCGCCCCGTCTCCGCCTTGCCCGCCGCCTTGCGCGCCTCCGGCATCTCCAGCCCGTGGTCGATGGCGTTGCGCACCAGGTGCACCAGCGGATCCTTCAGCGCGTCCACGATGCGCCGGTCCAGCCGCACGTCGGTGCCGCCCAGCTCCAGCGCCACCTCCTTGCCCAGCCGGGAGGCCGTCTCGCGCACCGTGCGCCGCAGGGGCTCCAGCACCTGCGAGGCCGGCACCATGCGCAGGTCGCGCAGGTCGTCGCGGATGACCTGCGCCACCAGCGACTGCTGCTCGCCGTCGCGGTGCGCCTCCTTCGCCTGCTCCAGCAGGCGCTTCTGCATCGTGCGCATCAGGCCCACGCCCGTGCGCAGCGGCTCCAGCGCGGGCCCGCCGCCGGCCATGGCCAGCTGGGACGCGGCGCGCTCCAGGTGCAGCAGCACCTCGTGCGCCTGATCCGTCAGCGTGCGGAAGCCCTCCGAGCGCCGGCCCTGCTGCGACCGCCCGGACACCAGGTGCTCCACCTGGAGCGCCAGCGAGTCCAGCGTCTTCACCGACACGCGCACCGCGCGGTCCACCGTGCCGCCGCGGCCCTCGGGCGCCGCGGCCGTCGCGCGCGCCGCGGGCTTCGCGGCGGGGGCCGGGGCCGGCTTCGCGGGCACGACCTCCCGGACCGCTCCGGCGTCCTCCACCACGCCCAGCGCCATGCGCAGGTCCACCAGCGCGCCCGCCACCTCAGACGCCGCCTGTCCCGCCGCGTCCCCGCCCTCCTCCATGCGCGTGAAGCCCAGCGCCGCGGCCTCCGCCAGCGCGGCCACCTGCTCCGCCTGGACGGCCTCCGCGCTGTGGCGCAGGGCGTGCGCCTGGTCCACCGCCGCGCGCACCGCGCCCGCCCGGTCCTCCACCTTGGGGGACACCAGCCTGCTCAGCGCCGCCTCCAGCGCGGTCAGCGCCTTCAGCCCGTCATCGCCCAGCGGGCCCGAGCCCGCGGCCTCGTCGGACGTGGGAGCGGCCGGCTCCTCATGGCCAAGGGCCTTGAGCAGCGCGGCCACGCCGTCCACCACGGGCTGCTCACCCGCGTCGCCCCGGTTGAGGGCGTTCTCGATGGCGGACAGGCCCCGCAGCATCGCCTCCACGGAGCCCCGGGAGATGGGCTCGTCCACGCTGACGTGGGACAGCCCGTCCTCGATGGCGTGGACGATGCGTTCGATGTCGTCCAGCCCCAGGCTCGCCGCGGAGCCCTTGAGGCTGTGCACCACGCGCTTGAGCGACGGCAGCAGGTCCGGCTCGCGTGCGGCGGCCGGCTGCTCCAGCCCCAGCACCTTCGACCCGATGGCCTGAATCTGTTCGCGCGTCTCCGCGGCGAACACCGGCCAGATGCTGCGCAGCAACTGCGGATCCATGAAGCCTCAGTCCCCTCTAGCCGCGCCGTGCGGCCGCCGGGTTGCCCAGCTGTGTGAGGTCCAGCACCGTGAGCCGGTCCGGCGTCAGGAACAGGAACGGGCCCGGCGGCGGCTGGGACAGCTCCGCGCGCGGCAACTCCAGCCGTCCGTCCACGACCTCCGCCGCCAGCCCGAACGCTTCGTCCTCCACTTCCACCACCACGACCTTGCTCAGGTCGGACATGCCCCCGCCCTCCAGCCCCAAGAGCTGCCGCAGGTCCAGCACCGGCACGATGCGCGAGCGCGACAGCAGCGCCCCCAGCACGTGGCGCGGCGCCCCGGGCAGCGAGCACATGCCGCGCGACTCCAGCACGTGGTCCACGAAGTCGATCTTCACCGCGTAGCGCTCACCGCCCACCTGGAAGGCGAGGACGGTGACGACCTCCTGGCGCACCTCGTGGCGCGAGTTCGCCAGCGCCACCGCGCGCTGGTGCAGCACCTCGCGCCGCCTGTGGGCGCTCACCACCGTGGCGCCCTCGAGCAGCATCTGGGCCGCGTCGAGCGAGGCCTTCAGCTCGTCGAAGTCGATGGGCAGCAGCTTGCGGTCTTCGGTAGCCATGGGCGGGCGTTCAGTACTTCGTGGCCGGCAGCTTGAGGATGTCCCGCACCTTGGAGCGCAGGTCGTCCACGGACACCGGCTTGTTGAGGAAGGCGCTCGCGCCGACGAGCTTCCCCTTCTGCCGGCTGGCGTCGTCCTTCAGCGACGTGAGCAGCATGAAGGGCGTGTCGTGCAGCTTGGAGTCCGCCCGGATGGCCGCGCACAGCGCGAAGCCGTCCATCTCCGGCATCTGCACGTCGGAGATGATGAGGTCCGGCTTCTGCTCGCGCGCCCGCTTGAGTCCCACCGCGCCGTTGGGCGCGTCCATGAAGTCCAGCCCCCACCCCATCAGGTAGACCTGCAGGAGGTTGGTGATGGTCTTCGTGTCCTCCACGATGAGCACCTTCGCCGCCTTGCGTGCCCCACCCGTCACGTTGCTGTTCATAGCTGGTACCTGCCTACAAGTTCAGAGAAGCGCTTCGACAAGATGGAGAGGTTGCCGGCCACCTGTTCAATCCGCCGGGTGCCCTCCACTGAATCACTCATGGCGGACGTCAATTCGCCCATCGCCGTGGCGATCTGCTCCACGCCAATGGTCTGCTGCCGCGTGTTGCCCGCGATCTGCCGCGCCGCCCCGGACGACTCGCGGATGACCTCCGACAGGCCCAGGATGGTGGAACCCGCGCCGCGCGCAAGCTCCATCGCCGCCTGCGCGCGCCGGCTGCCCTCGTCCGTGGTCGTGACGGCCACGCGCGTGCCCTTCTGCACCTCACCCAGGAGGACGCGCACCTGGTCGGCCGCCATGCGGGACTGCTCCGCCAGCGTGCGCATCTCCGTGGCCACCACCGCGAAGCCGCGCCCGTGCTCGCCCGCCTTCGCCGCCTCGATGGAGGCGTTGAGGGCCAGCAGGTTGGACTGCTCCGCCACGTCCTTCACCTGCCCGATGATGTCGCTGATCTGCAGCGTGCGCTCGTTCAGGTCGGTGATGGCCAGGGCAATGGCCTTCACCTGCTCACCCAGCTTCTCCATGCCCTCCACGCTCTCCGTGACGACCTTCTGGCCCTGCGCGCTGAGCGACTCCGACTTCTGCGTCTGCGCGATGACCGCGTCCGCGTAGGACGTGGCCTGCTTGGAGGTCTGGGCGATCTCCGCGACCGTGGTGCTGGTCTCGTTGATGGCGGACGCCTGCTGGTGCGCCATCGCGGACTGCTGCGTGGACGTGGCCAGCACGCCCGCGGCCTCGTGCTCCAGGTCCGTGGCCGCGCCGCGCAGGTCGTGCAGCAGGTGCACCAGCGCGTCCGCCATGGTGGCGAAGCTGCGCGCCAGTTCGCCAATCTCGTCCGTGCCGTTGACGTCGATCTGCTGGCGCAGGTCCCCCGCCGCGATGCCCACCGCCGCGCGGGCCAGCCGCTCCAGGGGCACGATGAAGAGGCTGGCCATGCCGGCCGCCGCCAGCAGGCCCAGCACCAGCACCAGCAGGCCCAGGCCCGCGGTGCGCCAGGTGCTGGAGGCCAGCGACTCCGCCAGCGCCTCGCGGTCCAGCGCCAGTTGCACGGTGCCTACGCGCTTGAGCGTGCCGCCCGGCGTGCCGAAGAGGATGGGCGCCGTCGTCTCCACGATGGGCAGCGCGCCCACCGTCAGCAGGCGATCCACCACCCCGTCCCCGTCCGCGGGCTCCACGGAGGCGGCGGTGGCGAACTGGTCGCCCGCGGAGCGCGCCAGCACCTTGCCGCTCGGGTCGCGGACCACGATGTACGCGACGTCCGGCACGCTCTTGAGGGCCATGTCCGTGCCCGCCTGGAGCATGGCCGAGTCGCTCGCCGCCGCGGACGCGGCCACGCTGAACGCCATGCCGATGCCCACCGCGCGCGAGCGCTTGGTGAGCTCATCCAGCAGCCCGTCGCTCATCTGCATCCAGAACGCGAAGGTCAGGATGCCGACCAGCACGATGCCGAAGATGCCCGTGCCCCCGAGGATCTTCGTCCGCAGGCTGAGCCGGGTCGAATCCGCCCCTTGAGGCGACGCCATCTTCAAACCTTTCGCTTCCACGTTGTCCCCACCTCACGTGTACCGGCGCGCCCCAAGGGGTCAGCGCGCGCCCTGCCAGCCCATCTGCGAAGGACGGGGAGCCAGCGCCTGCCGCAGCCCCCCCGCCGTCATCGTCGTCTCCACGCCTCGCAGCGGGTGCTCGTCATCCAATCCATCCAGCGCGCGCAGCGCGTTCTGCCGCGCCCGCTCCGCGTCCTCGCGCCGGTCCAGGCGGTTGTAGAGCGCCACCAGCGTCGCATGTCCCAGCGCCAGCTGCGGCTCCAGGTACAGCGCCTTGCGCACCGCTTCCACCGCCGCGTACAGGTCGTTGCGCGACTCGGCCACCATCGCCAGCAGCAGATACGCCTCCGGAGACAGCGCCCGGGCCGCCTCGCGCGCCAGGGCCTCCGCTTCCTCGAAGTGGCCCGCGTGCGCCGCCTCCAGCGCCCGCGTCAGCAGGCCCGCGTCCTGGGCCGCGCGCGAAGCCGGCGTGGAGGCCGGAGCCCGCGTCGCCTCCGGGGCCGGAGCCGGCTGGGGCGTCCGCGCCACGTAGGCGGGCATGGGCCCGGGCGTGGGACGGAAGGGCTCCACCCGCAGGCTGCCCGGCACCGGCGTGGAGCGGCGGGGCTCCACCCGCAGGCTGCCCGGCACCGGCGTGTCGCGGCGGAGCGAGGCGGCGGCGAAGGCGCCCGGCGAGTCGCGGCGCGGGGGCGCGGCCACGGACTCCGCGGCGGCCCACGGCTCCAGGGGCAGGCGCAGGACGGGGGTGCCGTCCACGTCCAGCGTCTCCAGTCCCATCCCGTTGGTGAGCGGCACCTCCGCGGGCGACACGAAGAGCAGGCCGCCCGGCGCGAGCGCGCTCACCAGCCGGCTCAGCACCGCTCGCACCAGCTCCGGCGTGAAGTAGATGAGGACGTTGCGGCAGAAGATGGCGTGGAAGCCCATGGACGGCACCGCGTCCGTGGCCAGGTTGTGGCGGCGGAAGTCCACCGTGCGCACGACCTCCTGGGCGACGGTGTGCTGCGTGTCCTGTCCCGACGCGGCGGGGTGCGACGCGAGGAAGCGCTTCTCCAGCTCCGGCTCGATGCGCCGGAGCGACCAGGGGCTGTACACGCCGGTCTTCGCGCGCTGCAGGGCCCGGCCGGACACGTCCGTCGCCAGCACGCGGAAGCGCCCGCCGTTGCCCAGCCCCGCGGACATCAGCGCCATGGCGATGCTGTAGGGCTCCTCGCCGCTCGCGCAGCCCGCGCTCCAGACGTGGAACGGGCCGCCCTGGTGCAGCCGGGCCCGCGCCACCAGCGCGCGCAGGTGCTCCGGGTGGCGGAAGAAGTAGGTCTCGCCGATGACGGCGTGCTCGATGAACGCCTCCACGGCCGTCGGCTCGCGCATCAGCAACTGGCGCAGGAAGGCCGCTCCGGACAGGTTGCGCGACAGCGCGGCGCGGGCCAGCGCGGGCTCCAGCGAGCGACGCAGGCTGCTCGCGAGCGTCAGGCCGCAGGCGCTCTGGAGCACCTCCTCGACCTTCGCGAGCGTTGCGTCGTCGAGAAGCCCTTCGCTCACAGGCCCTCCGTGCCGTTCAGGAGCGCGCTCGTGCGGAGCAGCGGACGCAGCCCCTCCGGCGTGCGGCACAGCCCGGCCATCAGCCCGGTGCCGTCCCAGGGCAGCTTCTCCTCGCCCCCCGGCGTGCCGTCCACCAGCACCGGCGTCTCCACCAGGTCCTTCACCCGGTCCACCAGCAGCGCCACCATGCGGCCCGCGTCCACCACCACCAGCAGCGAGTCCAGATCCGGCGTGCGCTTCACGCCCATCAAACGCGCCACGTCCACCACCACCGCCGGGCTGCCGCGGTAGACGAAGGAACCGGACACGTGCACCGGCGCGCCGGGCAGCGGCTCCAGCGCCACCAGCCGCACCACCTCCTGCACCTGCTTCGCGGGCACGAGCGCGGTCGTGTTGCCTGCCTCCACGGTCAGGTAGAGACCAGGCAGGCGCACCTCGCCCTGCAATGAGACGAGCTCCTGGCGCAGCTGGTTCTGCTCCGCCTCCAGCGCGCTCAGGCGCTGTTGCACGGAGACCCGGCGCACCTGCGGAGGAACGGGGACTCTGGGGGTGTCAGCCATCGAAGAAGAACTCCGCCCGCCGCGTGGCAGGCAGGAAGAAAAACCGTAATCCGGGAGCACGGTCCAAAGCAATGCGGGCTTACCCGAAGGTCGCGACTCACATCCCCCCCTGCGACCGGGGTCGTGGTTGCCCCGACGTGGTGGATTCCGGACCCCCTTGGGGTGCGCCGCACCGGCGAGTTGTGCTTGGATGAGGTTGCGCTGCTTTTGCCGGAGAAACCATGCTGCACGCAGCTTCTAGGGGACACGAATGATCAAGAGCGATTCCCCGAGCCCTGAGGCCCCGGGAACGGATCCGCTCATCGGCCGGACGTTGAACGGCCGCTTCAGCATTCTGGAGCCCCTGGGCGTCGGTGGAATGGGCAAGGTGTACCGCGCCCTGCAGGCACCCCTGGAGCGGGTCGTCGCGCTCAAGGTGCTCAACCCCAACTTCCCGAGCAGCCGCGACCCGGGCTTCCAGAAGCGCTTCCTGCGCGAGGCGTCGCTGACCTCGAAGCTGCGGCACCCGAACACCGTCACCGTCATCGACTACGGGCAGACGGACGACGGCATCTACTACATCGCGATGGAGTACCTGGAGGGGCGCACGCTCCAGCAGGTGCTGGGCCAGGCGGGCCCCCTGCCCTGGGCGCGCGCGGTGTCGGTGGCGCAGCAGGTGTGCCGCTCGCTGCGCGAGGCGCACGCGCTGGGCATCATCCACCGCGACCTGAAGCCCGCGAACATCATGATCCTCAACGAGGCGGATCAGGACCTGGTGAAGGTCCTGGACTTCGGCCTCGTGAAGTCCGTGGCGCCGCAGCAGGACGGGCCGGTCAGCCCTGAAATCACCCAGAACGGCACGTTCCTGGGCTCGCCGCAGTACATGGCGCCGGAGCAGGCGCGCAACGTGGCGGACGCCCGCAGCGACGTGTACTCGCTGGGCATCATGCTGTTCCAGATGCTGATGGGACGGCCGCCCTTCATCGCGCGCGACCACATCGAACTCATCTTCGCCCACTACAAGGAGCCGCCCCCCACCTTCCAGGCCGTGCGCCCGGACCTGGCGGTGCCGCCCGAGATTGAAATGGTGGTGCGCCGCTGCATGGAGAAGGATCCGGCGCGGCGCTTCCAGACGATGGACGAGTTGCTGGAGGGCCTGCGCGAAGCGCACATGGCCGCGGGCGGCAACAGCGGCGTGTTCCGCCGGCTGGGCGGCGCGACGACCACGGGGCCCTACCCCTCTCCGCCGACGACGGGCCCCTACGCGTCCCCGCTGTTCGCGAACGTGGGCAACGCGGAGCCCGCGGACGGCGGGCTCGCGGTGGACATCAGCGTGGACGTGCCGCCGGACGTGCAGCGCGCCCGCCAGCGCACGCTCATGATGGGCGCCCTGGGCGGCGTGATGGTGGCGGGGCTCGTGGGCATCACGCTGTTCTTCCTGCGCGGCGGCAGCCCGGAGGAGAAGCCCGCGCAGCCGCAGGCCCAGGCCACGGCCCCCACCCCGACGGCGCCGGTGGCGGAAGCCCCCACGGCGCCGCCCGCGCCGGGCAAGGTGCGCTTCCGCCTGATGAGCCAGCCGTCCGGCGCGCGCGTCTACTACAAGGGCAAGGAGAAGGGCGTGACGCCCTTCGTGATGGAGCTGCCGCTGGGCAACGAGGGCAGCATCACCGCGGAGCTGACGTTCGCGCTGGAGGGCTACCAGACGGAGACCCTCATCACGGGCGGCTCCGGCGAGGTGGTGCTGTCCCAGAAGCTGACCAAGCGCCGGGGCGGCGGTGAGCGCCCGAGCCGCGTGGACCTGGCCACCGCCTCCACCCCCGAGGACTTCGAGAACGTGGCCCCGGCGACGCCGGGCGGACTGGCGGCGCCGGTGATGATGCAGGCGAATCCGGCCGCCACCGCGGCAGCAGCAGCGGTCCCCGCCACGACGACGGAAAAGGCGCTGGGCGCGCTGGGCTCGTCGGCCGCCGCTCCCGTGAGCGCGGCGGGCAGCCTCGCGGTGCCGTCGCTGACGACCGGCGCGCTCGCGCCCGTCAACCCGAACGCCGTCATCCCCTTCAACGACGCCATGGAGCGGCCGATGTTGTTGGAGGAGGGCCGGGACATCGCCTACACGCGAGAGGCGCTGGCCATCAAGGCGGAGGGGCTCGTGGCGGTGCGCTGCACCATCACCAACAAGGGCCGCGTGGAGAACTGTCGCGTCCTGAAGATGGTGCAGCACATGGAGCGGGCGGTGCTCGACTCGCTCCAGTCCCGCGTCTACAAGCCCATCCAGTACCAGGGCCGTCCGGTGAACGTGGACTACACCTTCACCATGCGGCTCGTGTCCCCGCGCCGCTGAAGAAAGCGCGTCATGCGGACCTCCACCGCGCCCCTCAGGGGCCGGTGGAGGGCACCAGCGGCGGCGACGGTGGGACGGACGGGGTGGCGCCTCCAGGAGGCACGCCCCAGTCCACCACCGGCCAGCCCCGCCGCCGGGCCTCCCGGCGCAGGCGGTGGTCCGGGTTCACCACCACCGGGCGCCCCACCACCTCCAGCACCGGCAGGTCCGAGTACGAGTCCGTGTAGAAGGCGCACGCGGACAGCGGCACCCCCGCCTCCCTCGCGCTGGCCTCCGCGTAGAGCCGCTTGCCCACGCCGAAGCAGACCTCCCCCAGCGTGCGCCCGGTGTGCAGCCCCGCCGCGTCCACCTCGAAGCGGTTGCACAGCACGCCGTCCAGGCGCAGCTCGCGCGCCACCAGGTCGGACAGGTAGCCCGAGGACGACGTCAGCAGCACCAGCCGGTCCCCCGCCGCGCGGTGGACCTCCAGCGCGGCCAGGCCCCCGGGGCGGTACTGGCCACGCACGGCCTCCGCGTAGAAGTCCGCGGAGCGCGCCTCCAGGTCCTTCGCGTCGGAGCCCGTGAGCAGGGCCGTGGCGCGCAGGAGCACGTCCTGCATGGCCACGAAGCCCAGGTGGTAGCGGGCCAACAGCAGGCTGGCGCGCAGGGCCTCCCAGCGGGAGATGTGGCCCAGGGCCAGCTCGCGGCGCACCCAGAGCGACGCGGAGTTGGCGGCGAGCAGCGTCCTGTCCAGGTCGAAGAAGGCGACGGCCACGGCCAGAGTCTAACCGCGCGTCCTGCCCGGGGCAGCGCGGGGGAGGCCGGCCAGCGGGGCCGCTGACCGCCTGCTCCTCCGGATCAGCGCCACGCCCCAGAGCAGCAGGGCGGCCAGCACCGGCCCTCCGGCGGAGGCGCCGCAGCCGGTGCCCTTCCCGTCCGCCACGAGCCTCAGGCCCGGATCCTCCGGGATGCGGCACTGGGTGGGCGGCAGGCCGCGTGGATAGGCGGCGCAGAAGCCGGCCGCGGAGCCCGCGTCGATGACCCGCTTGGACGTCTCACCCTGCGAGGCGGTGGCCTCCATGGTGGAGCCCGCGGAGAAGACATGGTCCAACCCGACGACGTGGCCAATCTCGTGCGTCATCGTGTTCTGCACGTCCGTGGCGACGCAGTCGGTGGACGGGGCGGCCGAGCACGGAGGGCCGTTCACGGTGGTGAACAGGAAGCTGGGCCCGTAGTCCGTCTCCGCCGCGTTGAGCTCGATGTCCGAGTCCACGACGAAGCCGTCCTTGAAGCTGAACGAGGACGTGGTGAGCCCGATGGTGGCGCCCCCGTGCGCCCAGCACTGGTAGACGTTGCCGCACGTCTCCTCCTGCCAGCACGCATCCTCCGGCGGGGCGACGTCCTGGCAGTTGCGCTCGCGGAAGGTGACGACGTTGTAGTTGTCGAAGGGGTGCTCCTCGTCGTAGCCGACCGCGATGGAGCGGGTCCAGTCCTCGCCGCGGATGAAGCGGAAGTCGCTGCACGTCGAGGACAGCGCCCGCCACGAGTCGAAGGCCGCCTCGATGGCGGCGACCTCCGTGTCCCCGGGCGTGCGCGTGCTGCCGGCCGCGTCCAGGTGGTAGACGTAGTCACGCCCCGGCCACACCAGGCACAGCGGCCGGCCCGGCACGAGCGTGCGCTTGTAGTCCTGCTGCGCGCCCGCCGCTCCCGCGCAGAGCAGCACTCCCAGGAGCAGCAGGCGACAGCTCACCGCGCACCCCGCCGGCGGCGCGCGAGCAGCGAGGCCGCGGCCAGCAGCGGCAGCACGGCCAGCCCGCCCGTCGCCGCGGTGCAGCCATCCCCGTCTCCGCTTCCATCGCCGTCCCCGTTCCCGTTCCCATTGCCGTTCCCGCCAGGCACCGGGAAGCAGGGCTGGCTGGCGCTGCCCTTGGGGTACGCGACGCACACGAAGTTGCGCGAACCGGAGTCGATGGTGCGCTTGGACGTCTCACCCGGCGGCGCGCTGGGGTTCATGGTGGAGTTCGTCGCCAGCGTGTGGTCCAGGCCGACGAAGTGGCCCACCTCGTGGGTGGCCGTGTTCTGCACGTCCGTGTCCACGCAGTCCGGCGTCGCCACGATGCCGCACGGCCCGCCGTTGCCGGTGGTGAAGTTGAAGCGCGCGGCGTTGAAGGAGATGTCCGAGTCGTAGACGACGCCCGTGCGCTCGTCGTACGTGGTGAGCGTGATGGCGATGGTGCCGTCGCTGTCATCCCAGCAGTCGTACGTGTTCGCGCACGTGTCCTGGGAGAAGCAGGCGTCGTTGGCGTCCACGACGTCGCGACAGGCGCGGCCGCGGAAGAGGATGAGGTTGATGTTGTCGCCGGAGCGGTTGTAGCCCACCGTCCGGGAGTTCACGCGCGAGCCCTCCACCAGCGACAGGTTGCCGCAGCTGGCGAAGATGTCCTGCCAGCTCTGGAACGAGCGGGTGATGGCGTCGAACTCCGTGTGGTTCGTCGCCTTCGGGTTGCCCACGGTGCTCTGCTGCCAGTTGACGCGCGTCTGCGTCCAGTACAGGCACTGCGTGGCCTCGTCCCCGGGGGACACCCGGCTGCGCACGTACGGCGCGGAGCTCTGTCCCATCACCGCCGCCAACACCACCCACGACGCGAGCGCGCCCATCACTTCGCCCCCTTCTTCGCGGGCGCCGCCTGCTGGGCCTGGACCGCCGCGCGCACGGAGGCCTTCAGCTGCTCCAGCGTCACCGGCTTCGCGTTGGACGCCGTCTCCTGGCGCGTCTTCGGATCAATCAGCACCGCGTCGCCGGTGGACGCCGGGACCGCCATCGCGCCCGGGCCGGTGCGCTGGACCTGGTACTTGCCCTGCGCCATGCCGGAGAGCTGGAACGCGGACGCGCCGCGCTTCTCCAGGAAGACGACGACCTCCTCCCCTTCGGAGAACGACGCCAGGCCGCTCACCACCTGTCCAATGTCCCCCACCCGGCCCCCCGGCTGGGTGACGAGCACCGTGCCGCCGGGCTGCCCCTTGAGGGCCTCCGTCACCTGGATCTCCACGTCGGTGACGATGCGCTGCTTGTCCCCGCTCCAGCGGCTCTGCACGCGCCGGACGACCCCCTGCACCACCGTGTCCGACGTCTGCGCCATCTGGGGCAGGTCCGCCCGCAGCATCGTGGTGGCCCCCACCGGCAGCCCTCCGAGCAGGGTGGCCAGCACCACCGTGCGAACCGCGTGTCGAATCGACATGGAAAGTCTCCTTGCCCGCGCAGCCTAACCCCAAGCGGGCGGCTTGCGTTGACCCTCGTGCACCCGTCCTGCTATCGCGCGCCTGCCCATGGCTTCGTCAAAACCCCGCGTCCGCTTCGCTCCGTCACCTACTGGATACCTCCACATCGGAGGCGCCCGGACGGCGCTCTTCAACTACCTCTACGCGAAGCGCTACGGCGGCACCTTCGTCCTGCGCATGGAAGATACGGACCAGGAGCGCTCCACGCCGGAGTCCGTGAAGGCCATCCTGGACGGACTCGAGTGGCTGGGCCTGGACTGGGATGAGGGCCCCGGCAAGGAGGACCCGAAGTACGGTCCCTATTTCCAGACCCAGCGCCTGGACACGTACCGCAAGCACGCGGACCAGCTCATCGCGCAGGGCAAGGCCTTCCGGTGCTACTGCACCCGCGAGGAGATCACCCAGCGCCGCGAGGCGGTGGAGAAGGAGAAGGGTCAGGGCAGCTACCGCTATGAAGGCACCTGCCACGACCTGAAGGGCCCGCCCCCCGGCAAGAAGCTGGAGGACGCCGTCATCCGCTTCCGCATGCCCGCGGGCGAAGGCACCGTGTCCTTCGACGACAAGGTGCTGGGCGTCATCACCAAGGCGCACTCGGACCTGGATGACTGGGTGATGATGCGCGCGGACGGCATCCCGCTCTACAACTACGGCTGCGTCATCGACGACCACCTGATGGAGATCGACCTGGTCGCGCGCGGCCAGGAGCACGTCAACTCCACGTTCCCGCAGCTGATGCTCTACCAGGCGCTGGGCTGGACACCGCCGGCCTTCGCGCACCTGCCGCTCATCCTGGGGCCGGACCGGGAGAAGCTCTCCAAGCGCAAGCACCCGGAAGCGGACGTGATGCTGCACAAGCGCACGGGCATCATGCCGGAGGCGCTGCTCAACTTCGTCATCCGCCTGGGCTGGAGCCACGGCAACGACGAGGTCATCACCCGCGAGCAGATGGTGGAGTGGTTCGACTTCGACGGCGTGGGCAGCACGTCCGGCGTGTGGAACCCGGAGAAGCTCCAGTGGCTCAACCAGCAGTGGTTCAAGCTCCTGCCCCCGGCCGTGGTCGCGGAGCGGCTCGTGCCCTTCCTGGAGGCCCGCGGCTTCCAGGTGAAGGGGGACGCGCGCCTGGAGCCGCTGGTGCTCGCGCTGCGCGAGCGCTCGCGCACCCTGGACGAGATGGCGAACACCGCGTCCATCTACTTCAAGAGCGGCGTCACCCTGGATGAGAAGGCCGCCGCCAAGCACCTGAGCGGGGACTCGCTCAACCTGCTTCGCCAGGCCCGGGAGAAGCTGGCCGCCCTGCCCGCGTGGACGGTGGAGCCGCTGGACGGCGTGGTGAAGACGGTGAGCGAGGCCGCCCAGGTGGGCATGGGCAAGGTGGCCCAGCCCCTGCGCGTCGCCATCACCGGCAACACCACCAGCCCCGGCATCGGGGAGACGCTGCTGCTCGTGGGGCGCGCGGAAGCCCTCCAGCGCATCGACGCGGCGCTGGCTCGCGGGACGTGAGATTGACGGTGGACGCGGGCATCGCCGGGCCCTATCTTGGCCGGCGATGACGCGACCGCTTGACAGCCTGAGACCGCATTTCTATAAGGCGCGCCCGCTCGGGGCGGTGCTGCTCGCCCTCTGGGCAACGGCCTCTGGCGCCGAGCTGGTGAACGGCGCCCAGATTCCGGATGGAGCCCAGAAGGTGGGCGAGAACCGGTACCGGGCTTCGCGCGACTTCGAGGCGACGCTCGACTACTACAAGAACGTCTACCCGACCTCGAGCTACCCGAGGCGGTCAGTCGTCAACCAGCCGGGCGTCAAGGCCGTGCACATCTCCAACCCCTCCGGGAAGAACTTCGAGGGGCTGAATATTTACGAAGCGAACGACGAGGTTCGCATCTACGTCGTCCCGCTGCAGGGGTCGGCGAAGCCGGCGAAGAAGTCCGAAGGCAAGCCGGTCAGGAAAACGAAGTAGTTGAAGTCAGCAGCAGAAGTCGGTAGTAGAAGCGCCCGCAACACGCAGCCGCAGCACGCAGCGCCTTGGGGAATCGTCTAACGGCAGGACAGCAGACTCTGACTCTGCTTATCTAGGTTCGAATCCTAGTTCCCCAGCTGAAAATCTCCGGTTGACTGGTCAGAACGGAGAATGTAGGAAGCAGCAGCAGAAACGCAGCGATTGTAGGGAAGCAAGCCGGCCCTGTCGTCTAGTGGTTAGGACGGAGCCCTCTCACGGCTCAAACTCGGGTTCGAATCCCGGCAGGGTCACACTGAGACGCCCACCTTCGGAAACGAAGGTGGGCGTTTCGCTTTGCGGGCCTTGCTTCAGCGCCCGCCCTGCCCTTCCGGCCCTGGCTCCGGCGGCCGCGCCCGGGCTGCGGGACGCGGCCCCAGGCTCCGGAGTCCGGGCACCCCCCTTTCAGTTCGGGGTCGCGATGCTCTGGCGGAAGGTGTCCAGCGCGGCGGTCAGCCGCTGCTGGGCGCGCTGGATGCCCCGGCGCATCAGCAGCATGCGCACCTTCTCCGGCAGGACGCGGGCGGCGTTGGACTGGCCGTAGCCCACCAGGTCCATGCGCAGGGTGATGGCCTCCAGGAGGTCGCTCAGGTCCGCGTCGGCGCCGGCCAGCAGCACCACGTCCGGGGAGCGGCCCTGGAGCCGCTCCGCCAGCGTGTGCCACTGCGGATCCCCGGTCTCCACCACCACCACGTCCGCGCTCTCCAGCTGGGGCGAGTACGGCGGCAGCTCCACCACCTGGAACTCCGCGTCGCGCAGCACCTTCACGGCCTCCGCGCTGCCCACCACCGCGACGGTGCCGGTGTGGCCCATGCGCACGGCCTGCTCGTAGTTGCGCAGCTCCGTCTCCAGCGCCTCGTGCGCGGGCTCCGGGGCGTCCCGACCCGCGTCCAGCAGCACCGCGGCCTGCCGGGCCATCTCCCGGGCCCCGTCGCGCGTGCGCACCCGCTCCGAGCGGCGCTCCAGCGCGGCGCGCACCTTGGCGCGCAGCACGCGCAGGTCGTCGAAGGGCTTCACGATGTAGTCGCTGGCGCCGGCGGCGAACGCGGCGATGACGGACTCGGAGCTGGCGTAGGCGGTGATCATCACCGCCTCCAGCGCGGGCTGCATCCGCCGCGCCTCCGCGATGAGCTCCACCCCGCCCATGCCGGGCAGGTTCTTGTCCGTCACCAGCACGTCGAAGCGCTGGTCCTTCAACAGGACGAGCGCCTCTTCCGCGCTGCCCACGGGGGAGACGATGAGGTCCGCTTCCCGCGCCAAAAGGCGCACGCAGATGTCGAGCACCACCGGCTCGTCATCCACCAGCAGCACCTTCGAGGCGAGCGTCCCCCGCCCTTCCCCTTCACCTTCGCCGGTCTCGAACGGGAGATCCATGAATTGGGAGGATCGCACAGCTCTCGTCCAACTTCGAGGGTGGGAAACAGGCGCGCCCACTATGCTCGGCGAGTGAGCTTCGAAGACGCGCTCCGGGAGAACCGGGTGCCGCCACGGCTGGGCGACGTGCGGCTCTTCTATGACGGGGGCCGGCTGGTGGGTGAGTCCCTGCCGCCGCCCTGGACGCTGCGGCTGTTGCCCACGCTCCTCGTGGCCCTGGCCGCCGGGTGCACGGGGGTGGGGCTACTCCTGCTCGTCCGGGACGCGGGCCGGACGCCGGGCGCCGCGACCCTGCTGCTGGTGCTGGCGGGGGCCCTGGTGGGCGGCGCGCTGGTGGTGGAGGCGCGGCTGCGGCGGCGCCGCTTCGTGCTGCACTTCAAGACGGAGTCACTGCGGCTGGAGACGCTCGCCTGGGCCCCCGGCGCGGCGCGCACGGAGACGCTGCCCTTCGACGACGTGCGCGCGGTGCACATCCTCCAACCGCCGAAGGGTGGATACGCACTGGTGGTGGAATACGGCCCGGAAGCCGCGCCCCGGCGCGCACTGCTGGTGCGGGACGTGCGGCCGCAGGAGAGCGACACCCTCTACCGGGTGTGGCGGCTCTTGCACAACGCCTTCGGGCTCAAGGGAGCGGGGCTCGCTTGAAGGTGAGCTCGATTTCGGTGCCCTCGCCCGGCGTGGACGACAGGCGGAGCTGACCGCCGAACTGGGTCACCAGCTCACGGCAGATGGACAGGCCCAGTCCCGTGCCGATGCCCACGGGCTTCGTGGTGAACAGCGGCTGGAACACCTTCTCCTGGAGCGCCAGGGGGATGCCGCAGCCGTTGTCCGACACGGTCAGCATCACGTCCTCGTCGCGCGCCGCCCACCGCACGTCGATGCGGCCCGGGCGGCCCGTGCCCTCCATGGCCTGCGCCGCGTTGACGATGAGGTTGAGCAGCACCTGGCACAGCTTCACCGGCCCGAACACGATGCGGATGGGCTCGCCGTTGCTGGTGAGCCGCGCCCGGTCGCGGACCTCCGCTCGCGCCAGCTTCACCGCGAAGGAGACGACTTCCGCCACGTCCGCGGTGGCCTCCATGTCCTCGCCACGCGCCTGCGCGCGCAGGCCCAGCGCCACCCCGCGCAGGTGGCTGGCGCCCTCGGACAGGTCCTTGATGAGCGACGGCAGGTCCTCGATGGTGGAGGACACCTCCGCGTCCGGATCCGTCGCCAGGTGGCGCGACACGTACTGCACCACGCGTTGCATGTCGCGCTCGAGCGAGGACACGTTCTGCGTGAGGTAGCCCACCGGGCCCATGAGCTCGTGCGCGATGCCCGCGGTCACCTGCCCCAGCGTGGCCAGACGCTCGGACTTCATCATCCGGCCTTCGACCTCGCGGATGCGCAGCTCCAGGCGGGCAATCTTGAGCGCGTCCTCCAGCGCCGCCAGGAGCTCCGCGCGGTCCCACGGCTTGACGAAGTAGCGCGTCACCTGGCCGCGGTTCACCGCGTCGATGACGGCCTGCATGTCCGCGTACGCCGTCACCAGCATGCGCTTGGCGTCCGGCGCGATGCTGCGGGCGCGCTCCAGCAACTCCACGCCCGTCATCCCCGGCATGCGCTGGTCCGACAGCACCACGCCAATCTCCCCGCGCCGCTGCTCCAGCAGCGCCAGGGCCTCGTTGGGGGACGAGCACCGGAAGATGCGAAACCGCTGCCCGAAGTTGGCGTCGAACACCCTCAGGTTGAGGGCGTCGTCGTCCACGTACAGCACGGCGGGCAGGTCCGAGGCGTTCATGGAGCTCCTCCAGACCGTGGCTTCCTCATCCGGAAGGCAGGCTGGTCGCGCCGAAGATAACGCGCACGTCCCACCGCGCGCCTGGGGGTACCTTGTACCCAGGCCCTGGGCGAACGTCGCAAACAGCACTTCGCGTCAGACGGAGGCGTTTCCGAGCGCGAGCGCCACCGTGTCCACGGAGGGGAACCGGCCACGCGGCAGCGTGCCCAGGAGCGACACCACGTGCGGCGGCGCCTCGTTCTCACGCGCCACCCAGACCAACTGCTCCGCGCTCAGCGGGAACACCGCGCCGCGCAGCGCCTGCTGCAGCGAGTGCGCCAGGGACACCACCGGAGTCAGGGGGGCCGGTGACAGCTCCACCTCCTGCAGTCCAAGTCCCAGGCGCTCGCGAGTCATGTCGTCGTTCATTGAGTGAGAAGTTAAGCAGCGAACCGCTTCGGCTGCCGACCTTTTTTCGGCCTCCGAAGGGAGTCAGGCAGGCAAGCGCTCTGCTCCCCCATCCCACCGGGTGGCCGCTCGGGTGTGGGCATCCCACCGTACCGCCACGGAAGTTCCACCCACGCCCCCGTTTTCCGGGGAGGAGTGACGCACCATGGCGAACAAGAAGAACGAGGATGTGAAGCCCGTGAAGCACGTGGAGGCCACCCGCCCGGAGCCGTGGCCCGGCATCCAGGGCCGCAGCCCCGAGCACGAGGAGGACCTGGAGACGGGCACGAAGCGCGCGGACCAGGCGGACGTCACGGAGGCGCAGCGCAAGCTGGAGAAGGACGTCGAGTCGGACGAGCCGACGCGGGAGTAGCCCAGGCCGGGCTTTCGCCCCCGTGCGTGTCGCACGGGGGCGAAGGCGGCGGACTGCTCGACCGCTAGAACAGCAACCGCGAGGGGTGCTCCAGGAGGCCCTTCAGCTCGCGGAGGTACTCCGCGCCGGTGGCCCCGTCGATGACGCGGTGGTCACCCGACAGCGTGACCGTCATCATCTTGCGCACCGCCAGCTGGCCGTCACGCACCACGGCCTTCTCCGCCACGGCGCCCACCGCGATGATGGCGGACTGGGGCGGGTTGATGACGGCGATGAACTGGTCGATGCCGTACATGCCCAGGTTGCTCACCGTGAGCGAGCCGCCCGTGTACTCGGCGGGCTTCAGGGAGCGCTTGCGGGCGCGCTCCGCCATGTCGCGGGACTCGGCGGAGATGGCCTGCAGGCCCTTGAGGTCCGCGTCGCGGATGATGGGCGTGATGAGCCCGTCCTCGATGGCGACCGCGATGCCCACGTCCACGGTGCCGAAGTGCAGCACCTGGTCGCCCTGGAGCGACACGTTCATCTTCGGTGAGCGGCGCAGCGCGATGGCCGCCGCCTTCACGATGATGTCGTTGACGGACACCTTGAGGTCCAGCGCCTTGGCCTCCTCGCGGATCTTCACCGCGGCGTCCATCTCCACCTCCACCGTGAGGTAGAAGTGCGGCACGCCGGGCTTCACTTCCGACATGCGCTGGCCAATGACCTTGCGCATGGAGGACATGGGCACCGCCTGCGGCTCCGGACGCGTGCCGAAGGCGCGAACCTCCGGCTGGGCCCCGGCCTTCTTCGCCGCCGGCGCCTGCGCGGGAGCCTTCGCCAGGCCCTGGCCCAGCGCCTGCTCCACGTCGCGCTTCACCACGCGGCCCAGCGGACCCGTGCCGCGCACCTGGCTGATGTCCAGCCCGCGCTCCTGGGCCATGCGCTTCGCCAGCGGGCTGGCGCGCAGCCGGCCGCCAGCGCCACCACCTGACGCAGGAGCCTGGGGCTCGCGGCGCAGCGGGACGACCTGTCCCCCGGCGGGCGCGGACGGAGCCGCGGCGGCGGGAGCCTGGGCAGGCGCCTTCGGAGCGGCCGGAGCCTGGGGTGCGGACGCACCGGCCTTGGCGCCCTTGGGCGTGAGGAACGCGATGGGCGCGCCGACCTTGGCCATGTCACCCGCCTGCACCGTGATGCGCGCGAGCGTGCCGTCGTCGTACGCCTCCACCTCGAGGTTGGACTTGTCCGTCTCCACCTCGGCGATGGCGTCCCCGGAGGAGACCTTGTCCCCCTCCTTCTTCAGCCACTTGACGATCTTCCCCTCCGTCATCGTCGGGGAGAGCGAGGGCATCAGGATGGCGATGCCCTCACCCGCGCCGCTGGCGGCGGGGGCCGGGGCCTGCTCGGGAGGCTTCGGGGCGGCGGCGGGCGCCGCGGCCTTCGGGGCCTCCGTCTTCTGGGGGGCCGGGGCGGAAGGAGCGCTCCCCGTGGCCTTCTCACCCTTGGCGCCGAGGTAGCCGATGGGCGAACCCACCGTGGCGACCTCGCCCTCGGGCACGGCGATCTGGATGAGGTAGCCGTCGTCGAAGGCTTCCACCTCAAGGTTGGACTTGTCCGTCTCAACCTCGGCGATGGCGTCTCCGGAGGAGATCTTGTCTCCCACCTTCTTCAGCCACTTGACGATCTTCCCCTCCTTCATCGTCGGGGAAAGGCTGGGCATCTGAATGGGCGTCGACATACGCGTTCAGGCTCCCTCGCGGTACAGGACCTTCTTGATGGCGGCGATGATCTTGGGCGCGTCCGGCTGGGTCGCGTTCTCCAGGTTCGCCGCATAGGACATGTTCACGTCCAACCCGGTGACGCGCACGACGGGCGCGTCCAGGTCGTCGAACGCCTGGGACTGGATGAGGTCCACCACGGACGCGCCGACACCGGCCAGCGCCCAGCCCTCCTCGCAGATGACGGCGCGGTTCGTCTTGCGCACGCTCGCGAGGATGGCCTCCTCGTCCAGGGGGCGCAGGGTGCGCAGGTCCAGCACCTCCACGCTGATGCCTTCCTTCGCCAGGGCCTCCGCAGCCTCCATGCAGAAGTAGTACATCCGGCTCCAAGTGATGAGCGTGACGTCCGTGCCCTCACGCTTCACGTCCGCCTTGCCCAGGGGGACGATGTGCTCGCCTTCCGGCACCTCGCCCTTGATGGCGTAGAGGCGCTCGCCCTCGAACATGACCACCGGGTTCTCGTCCCGGATGGCGCTCTTGAGCATGCCCTTGGCGTCCGCCGGGGTCGCAGGGGCAATCACCTTCAGGCCGGGGAAGTGCGCGTAGTTGGCCTCCAGCGCCTGGCTGTGCTGGCTGGAGAGCCGGCCGCCCGCGCCGCCCGGGCCGCGGAACACGATGGGGCAGCGCAGCTGGCCGCCGCTCATGTGGCGCAGCTTGGCCGCGTTGTTGACGATCTGGTCCATCGCCAGGATGGCGAAGTTCCAGGTCATCATCTCCACCACGGGGCGCAGGCCCACCGCGGCGGCGCCCACGGAGAGGCCGGTGAAGCCCAGCTCGCTGATGGGCGCGTCGATGATGCGCGCGCTCCCGAACTTGTCCAGCAGGCCCTGGGACACCTTGAACGCGCCGTTGTAGCGGCCCACTTCCTCGCCAATGAGGAACACATTGGCGTCGCGCTCCATCTCCTCGGCGAGCGCCTGGTTCAACGCTTCGCGATACATCAACTCGGGCATCGTCGGCTCCGAACTCGAATCTCGAAAGGGTAGTGGCTTGGGGGAGGCGTGAGCGCTAGCGGCTCAGGCCCGCCTTCTTGTCCGCCTGCTCGGCCTCGGCGCGGGGCTCCAGGTCCCAGGTCACCTTCAGCTCCTGGCCCGACGGGTACTTCGGCCAGTTGGAGACCTTGACGCCCAGCACGCGCTCGCGCGGGCGCACGTCCTCCTCGCCCGGCTCCACGATGGTGTCGCGCCACAGCTCGTCCACGCTGGGCTCGGGCGACTCGTCGGCGAACTTCACCGCCGCGTCCACCGCGCGCTTCTCCTCCTCCTCGATGGCCTCGAAGTCCGCGTCGGTGAGCTTGAAGCCCTGCTTCATCGCGAACTCGCGCAGCTTCGGGATGGGGTCGTTCTTGCGCTCGTCCTCCACCTCCTGCTTGGTGCGGTAGTTCGCAGGGTCCGCCATCGAGTGGCCGCGGAAGCGGTACGTGTTCGCCTCCATCAGCACGGGGCCCTTGCCCGCGCGGCAGTACTCGGCGGCGTCCTTCACGGCCTCGTACATCTTGAGGACGTCCATGCCGTCCACCGCTTCGCCGCGCATGCCGTACGCGGACGCGCGCTTGTGGATCTCCGGCACCGCGGACGTGCGCGCGATGGCCGTGCCCATGCCGTAGCGGTTGTTCTCGCAGATGTAGATGACCGGCAGCTTCCACTTCTGCGCCATGTTGAAGGTCTCGTGGAACGAGCCCTGGTTGGCGGCCGCGTCGCCGAAGAAGCACACCGTGACGCGGTCTTCGTTGCGGTAGCGGCTGGCGAAGGCCATGCCCGCCGCGAGCGGAATCTGCCCGCCGACGATGCCGTAGCCGCCGTAGAAGTGGTGCTCGATGTCGAAGATGTGCATCGAGCCGCCCTTGCCCTTGCTGTAGCCGGAGCCCCGGCCGAACAGCTCCGCCATGACCATGCCTGCGTCGCTGCCACGGGCCAGCGGCTGGCCGTGGTCGCGGTAGGCGGACAGCATGTAGTCATCCGGACGGATGGCCTCGTTGCAGCCCACCGCCACGGCTTCCTGGCCGATGTAGAGGTGACAGAAGCCGGCGATCTTCCCCAGCGTGTACTGCTGGCCGGCCCGCTCCTCGAAGCGGCGCAGGAGGTACATCTTCCGGTACATCGTCAACAACAGGTCCTTCGAGTACGCGCTGGCCACCGCGGCATGCCTCCGTCTGGGCCGCCCCTGGGGACCCGAGGGGGAAAGGGCGGCGAACGCCGTGCGCCTCTTAGCGCGCGGCCAAGGGACTTCCAAAGCCTTTCAGAAACGTCCTCCACCCCGCCTTTCTTTCAGGCGCGGTGCGTCACGTCCTCCATGGAGAAATGCGGCACCGACACGATGCCTTCCATCAGTTCCACAGCACGTCCCGAGTGGTCCGTGGCCAGGTGGATGACCGTCGCCTCCGGGAAGCGGTGGCGGTAGTCATTGGCGTGCGTGGGTTCATTGTCGAACGCCGCCACCACGATGCCCATGCGGCCCAGGCGCGCGTGCGCGTCGCGTTTGAACGCGTCGTCGTTCTCCGCGAGCGTGGGCTTCATGATGAGGTGCACGCGCCCGTCCGCGCCTGGGGGCGTCACCATCCCACAGCGCGCGAGGCACGCGACGGTGCCCTCGCGCATCGCCTCATGGCGGCCGGTGAGGTAGACGACCTGCGCGCTCGTGGCGGCCACCGCCTGGGTGAAGGCCGCCGCGCCTTCAATCGCCTCGTCGGAGACGCAGTAGGCGCTGGTGAAGAAGCGCTCCTGCCAGAAGGCGCGCGCGTCCGCGTAGCGCTGCTCCACCTCCGCCTCCGGCATGCCGCACGCCCGCATCGCGGCGCGCATGTCCCAGCCGGTGTCCCAGTGGCGGGGCTCGCACGCGGAGAGCAGGGCCAACGCCTGGGCCTCGCCGTACTCGCGCAGGATGCGCGCCTGGCGGGGCCGGTTGTCGAAGAGGGTGGAGTCCAGGTCGAACGCCAGGACCGCCTGGGGGCCGAGCGAGCGGGCCCTCTCCAGGATGCCCTTCAGCGTGTCGCGCCAGTCCGGCCGCACGCGTTGCTTGAGGTCTTCAAAAGCCATGGACGCCGGAAGATACATGCCCCCGGCGCGAGGCTGGCCATCAAATCACGCGCCCGCGCGCAACGCGGCCGGCTGGACGGGCACCGACCCCCCGGGCTCCGCCGACGCCGCCACTGGAGCTTCGGGGGCCCGGACGAAGTTCTGCATGCGCTGGATGCCGTTGCGGTCCAGCACCAGGCGGACCAGCTGCGCGGACTCCTTGCGCACGCCCGCCTCCATCACCGTGAAGCGGAACACCAGGTCCACCGGGTAGCGCTTCGCGCCCCGGATGTGGCCCACGGAGAAGTCCTCCAGGTCCACGTACTCCAGCGCGAACTCCGGCTCGTCCATGTCGCGCAGGAAGCGCCCCACGTGCAGCCGCAGGATGTCCGTCACGCCGGTGAGGCCGCGCTCGGAGCGGGGCAAGAGGCGCGCGTCCAGCACGATGCGCTTCTGGTAGCGGATGACGGCCTCCGACAGCTCCCCCTGGGACACGGTGAGGAAGTCGTCGTGCTGCCTCAGGGACGACACCGCCTGCGGCACCTTCACCGCCGCGCCGTAGTCCACGCGCTCCTCGCAGATGCCGATGGCGCGCGCCGTGACGGGGTCCACCAGGTCCGTGGTGCGGTCGTACAGGTGCGTGGCGGCCACGCGGCTGAACATGCGCCGCAGGCCTTCCTTGATGCGGTCCTTCATCATGTAGCCCACCACGGCCACCAGGAAGAAGTTGAGGCTCACCTGCGTGAAGCGGACCTGCGCCCAGAGCGCCACCGACGTGGCGAACGCCATGGCCACGCCCGCCGCGATGGCGAACAGCACCTCCTCCCAGCCCTGCCGCCGCTGGCGCCGGCGCGAGGACAGGAAGAGCACGTTCATGCAGAACTTCTTCAGGAAGCCCAGCCGCTGCATGTACTCCTCGTTGTCCCCCGTGGGGCTCAACACGGAGCGCAGCCGGTGCTCCTTGCGGTAGGACTCCTCGCGGAGCACCGCCTCCATCAGCCCCTTGCGCAGGGGCAGCCACGGCCCCGTGCGCGGCAGCGCGTCCATGTCCGCCACCGCGCGGCGGAAGAACTGCTCCACCAGCAGGCTCACGTACTCGTCCACCAGCCGCAGCGACGCGCGCGTCTTCTCCTGGAGCTTCGCCTCCCCCGTGGCGCGCAGCCACGCGCGGAAGCGCTCCAGCACCACGGGCACGGACTCCCCCGCCTGCCGCACCACCGACTCCAGGTCCACCCTGCCCGCCTCGGTTGACCGGGCGTCGCAGCGCGTCTCCACCGTGGTGGCGAACCGGCGCAGCGCGCCGCGCAGCACGCACGAGAAGAGCTTCGCCTGGTAGACGACGTCCGACTCCGGAGCCAGCCCCGTGCGCTGCCACGCCTCCAGCTTCACCAGCGGCGAGCCCTCCGACGACAGGAGCTCTCCCAGCTCCATCACCGGCGTCTTGAAGCGCACGTAGTTGTGGATGTCCGCGTAGAAGTCCGCGCGAGGGTACGTCTCCGCGTCGATGTTCAGGCTCGACGGCAGGAAGAGGTAGGCCTCCACCAGGTAGCGCGTCTCGTCCGCGCCCGTGGGCTGGTACTCGAGCTTGATCTCGAACTGCTTGCGATCGTGGACGTCGAACCGGCTGTGGAGCGCTTCGGGGGCCTGGGACACGAACGCCAGTCTATGTCACAGGCCTGTCACACGGGAGCCACCCCCACCGAAGGACAGGGGAGCGTCCGGGGCGGCACACCCGGAGCGCTCCCGCCAAGCCTCAACCGTTGGTGCCCGTACGAGACGACGCGCCCGGCACGGCGCCCGGGACGACGTCGCCCACGGGCAGGGGCGCGGCCCTGGGCTGGGGCTTCGCGTTCCACACCCGCGACGCCAGCACCAGGCCCAGGACGGCCAGGGGCAGCATGGCCAGGGGCCACGGCTTCCAGTTGGCCGGGTCCTTCATGGCCTCGCCCGTGGGCAGGATCTTCCCGTAGATGAGCGCGTGGATGGCGGTGCCCGCGTAGACCGCGCCGTCGATGATGCCCACCACGATGCCCGCGTTCTTCTTGCCGCCGAAGTCCATGGTGGCCGTGCCGGACAGCATGCCGTGCACGCCGATGACGCACAGGGACATGAACACCACGGACCAGCCGGCCCCGGCCGTCCCCAGCAGGAACACCGCGCCCACCGCGCCCAGCAGCAGGCCCGCGTAGAGCACCGTGGAGACGGGGCCGCGGCGCGAGTCGAAGAGGCGGTCGCTGATGACGCCCGCGAACATGCCGCCCAGGATGCCGGCGACGCACGACAGCATGCCCCAGTTGGAGGCCACGAAGCCGCCGGACTCCCCCACCGCCTTGGCGTACTTGGGGAACCACTGCATCACCGCGTTGCGCAGGAAGCCGCTGCAGAACTCCACGCCCAGGATGATGAGGATGACGCGGTTGCTCAGGAGCTTGCCGAACAGCTGCGGCACGCTGAGCGCCGGGCCCGTCTCCCCGCTGGACGCATCCGCCGTGTCGAAGTCCGGGTGGCCCGTCTGGGACGGCGTGTCGCGGATGACGAAGAAGTCCAGCACCAGGAAGCCCACGAGCAGCGCCGCGGGCACGAAGAACACCCACCACACCGGCGCCGCGTCCGCGATGAAGCGGCACCAGTCGAACGCGAAGTACAGGCCCAGCGAGATGAGGATGCCGAAGACGCCGCCCAGCTGGCCGCGCTCACGCACGTGGAACCACGACGCGTTCACCTTGACGATGGAGACCGCGCCGAAGCTCTGGAAGTACATGTTCACGCTGTAGAGGAACGCGAGCCACGCCACCACGCCGCCCGGCGGGGCCCAGCCGTTCTTCAGCACCGCGTACACCAGCCCGCCCATGGCGACGTTCGCCACCGCGGAGCCGCCCGCGGACAGCAGGATGGTGAAGCGGCCGCCCAGCTTGTCCGTCAGCGGGCCGTTGAGGAGGAAGGCCACGCCGTACGTGAGCGTCCCCCAGAAGAAGATGGTGGCGAAGTCCGCGTTGGACGTCTGCGCGCCCATGGCGCTGGTCGCCACGTTGACGTTGTAGCGCCCCATGTAGAGGAACGCGTACGTCAGGCCCAGCGGGAACCAGTTGAAGAAGCGGCGGCGGCGGAACGCATCGCTGTGCCCCAGCTCCACCTTCGGGAGCCGCGAGAGCACCAGGCCAATGGCCCCGAGCAGGATGACGATGGGCAACAGCTGGGCCAGCCACGGGGGCAGCGACGACATGCGACGAACCTCGCCTGGAGGAGGAAACGGAACGGGGCCGCACCCTACCCCGTCCCTCCTCACCCCGGAAACAGCAAGCGGCTCAGGCGAGCCGTGCGAGCAGCCGCGTGAGGGACACCTCCGTCTTCGCGTCCGCGATGTCCCCGCGCCGGCACGCCTCCAGCACCGCGGAGAGCGGCCGCCACTGCAGGTGGATGCCCTCCTCCAGGGGAGAGCCGTCCCCCTCCACCTCGCCCGGCTCCACGCCGGTGACGTCCACCGCGGCCGGGAAGACCTTCTCCGACAGGATGCCCGGCGCGAGGAAGAACGCGCCGCCCAACAGCTGGATGTCCTCCGGCCGCACCGTGTAGCCCGCCTCCTCCTTCACCTCCTCCGCCGCGCGGCGGCGAAGGCCCTCCTCGCCCTTGTCGGACGGCTCCAGCAGGCCCGCGACGATCTCCTCCACGCGCAGATAGCTCACCGTGTCAGGCACCGTCATGGACGCGGTCTGCTCGCGGCGGAAGTACGCCGCGGGGCGCAGGTTCATCCGCGTCAGGACTTCCACGTTTCCATCCGACGCACGGCGGTAGATGAGCACCGACACCGCGTCCAACCGGGGCCGGTCCACCACATCCACCCGGTACACGGAGGAGGAGGACCCGTCCGCGCGCCGGTTGCGGCAGCGCAGCCGACGCACTCGGAGGAAACCCTCGTCACAACGCGCCGTGGCGGAGAAATCCTCGATGATCTCGATGTCAGTCACATTGGAACTGCTGGGACGCATGTCTGCCTGCTCTCCTGGTGCCCTGGTAGGTGGAGGTGCCACGGTGGCGTTGCTTGCCCGTGCACCCTTGATCCCGTAGGTTGCGCCGTCCTCAAGTCGTCACTCCCTACGAATCACGGATCCGTCACGAATGTGTCGCGCACTGCTCGGCCTCTTCTGCGCCTGCGCCCTGGCTCTCGCCTCGTGCATGCCTGTGCTGGAAGGCCAGGACTACCACCTCGAGGGTCAGGAGGTGCGGCTTACCCTCCTTCATACCTCTGACATCCACTCGCGGCTCATCCCGTACGACTTCACACCGCTGAAGACGGACCAGGACCTGGAGCTCATCCCGGAGGCCGGTCCCTTCGGCGGCGCCACGCGCATCGCGTCCATCCTCAAGCGCGAGCGCAAGAAGGGCGACCGCATCCTGCACCTGGACTCAGGCGACTGCTTCCAGGGCGCGCCCATCTTCAACGTGAACACGGGCGAGGCGGAGTTCCGCTTCCTGTCCGAGCAGCACCTGGACGCCGCCGTGGTGGGCAACCACGAGTTCGACGCCGGCGCGCTCAACTTCACCCAGAAGGCGCGCAACTTCGCCAACTTCCCGCTGCTGGCCGCCAACTACTTCTGGGACGACCCGAAGACGACGGGCACCAACGGCACCGCCATGGTGACCAACCCCTACACCATCAAGACCATCAAGGGTCTGCGGGTGGGCGTCATCGGCATGGCGAACATCTCCTCGCTCAACTCCATCGTGGAGGGCGGCAACAGCCTGCAGGTGACGCCGCTGGAGCAGAACGAGGCCGCGCGCTCCTACGTGGAGTTGCTGCGCCCGGTGACGGACCTGATTGTCATCGTCAGCCACCTGGGCCTCACCGAGGACCAGGATCTCATCCAGGGCTACGAGGCCTACTATGAGTACGGCCGCGCGAAGCCCTTCATCGAGCGCTCGCACGACGCGTGGAAGGTGCTGGAGTGGTTCGGTCCTGAAGGCAACGACAAGTCGGTGGTGCGCGTGCACATCGCGGGCGTCAGCGGCATGGACGTGGTGCTGGGCGGCCACCTGCACGTGGTGCTCAACCCGCCGCAGCTCGTGACGGACCCCGCCGGCCGCAAGGTCGTGCTGTCGCACTCGGGCGCGTTCGCCAAGTACGTGGGCCGGCTGGAGCTGGTCGTGAAGATGCCGGCGCGCCTGGGTGAAGGCGAGGGCGCCGAGGTCGTCAGCCAGGACTACCACGCGTTCCCGGTGGACGCCCTCTGGTGCAACGAGGCGATGCGCAAGTACCGCTTCGACGACAACATCTTCTGGGATCCGGGCAAGTTCATCGCGGCGCCGGGCGTGCGCGAGGCCATCGCGGAGTGCGGCCGCCAGGAGGACGCGGAGACGACGGACCTGCTCATCCCGTACCTGCTGGGCATGGACGTGAAGCTGCAGCTCACCTCCATCTTCTCCTATGCCCCGCTCGACGTGCAGCGGCGCAACAACTCCAATGGCGGTGACTCGCCGCTGGGCAACATCGCCGCGGACTCCATGCGCAAGCGCAACCGCGTGGAGGCGGAGATGGCGCTCACCAACTCGCTGGGCATCCGCGACAACCTGTACGCGGGCGTCGTCACGCAGGAGGCGATGTTCAACGTGTTCCCGTTCGAGAACACCATCAACATCATGTACCTGTCCGGCGTGGAGATGCAGGAGATGTTCGACTTCGTCACCGAGCGCTCCGCGGAGCGCGGGTGCGTGAGCCAGGCGCAGATCTCCGGCGCCCGCTTCACCATGGACTGCGCCCAGGTGCAGCTCAACGACCTGCGCATCGCGTGCACCCCGGCCACGGTGGCCACGGACTGCCCCCAGGCGGACCGCGAGGGCCACGCGCCGTGGACGTGCCTGGAGGACACCTCGGGTTCGCGCTGCTGGGCGCACCCGGGCATCGACATCCAGATCAACGGCAAGCCGCTGGACACCAACGGCACGTACAAGGTCGCGGTGAACGACTACATCGCCAAGGGCGGCTCCGGCTTCGCGGTGCTCAAGCGCAACACCACGCGCATCGAGACGGGCATCAGCCTGCGCGACTCGCTCATCGGCTACATGCAGGGCTTCTGCAGCTGCAAGGACCTGCTCGAGGGCAAGGAGACGTCCAGCAACGGCACGCGCTGCGGCTCGCTCGTCAACGGCAAGTGGACGGTGGATGAGAAGACGCTGAACTCCTGCAAGGTGTCCAAGGCCTTTGAAGACGCCCTCAACCGGAAGATGGTTGACCAGGACGGTGCCTGCACCTGCCTGGACATGCTCAAGCTGCCCGCGGACGCCGCGGAGCAGCAGAAGGCCCTGGCCGCGTGCGGCCGGCCGGACCTGACGAAGGAAACGGCGCTGGCGGAGTGCGCGCTGCCGCAGGGGCCCTACACCGGCCGCTGCACCTGCCGCGACCTGCTGGTGGGCGGCAACCCCACCTGCGGTACCGTGACCAACCAGCTGCGCTCGTTCTGTGAGAAGCCCACAGCCATGCCCGTCGCGAGCGCCATCGAGGATGGCCGCATCGGGCGGAGGGTGAAGTGATGAAGCGACTCTTCCTGCTGTCCACGCTGGCCCTGGCGGCCGGCTGCTACACGAAGGAGTCCGAGACGCCCACCGGGCTCACCTCGTTCCGCGTGGAGGTCACCAGCATCACCACCGGGGATGCGCCCGGCGCGCTCTTGCCGGTGGTGAACGCGTGCGCCGCGAAGTACGGCAACGACCAGGCGGCGGTGCCGCCCGCGGTGCGCGGCACGACGGACTGCCCCTACACCCTGCCCCGCACGGACGTGGACATCGGTCTGTCCATCACCGCGCTGGACGGCAGCGGCGGGGAGATGACGTCCTTCAACGGGCCGGTGTCCTTCCGGGTCATCCCGGGCGACCTCACCGGTGAATACGGCAAGCGCTGGGCCCAGCTCACCAACGGCAAGGGCACCGGCAGCGTGCGCGTGGCCCACCTGTACGGCGAGACGCACGTCTGGGTGCAGGACCAGGACCTGGAGCTGGACTACGCGGACGGCGGCGTCGTGGGCGACCTCTCCCAGTTGCCCCAGGAGCCGGCCACGCGCACGTACGCGACGGGCCTGTCCACGGGCATCCGCTTCGAGGAGCCCGCGCTGGCCACCATCCAGCTGCCGGAGGGCGGCTCGGAGACGAGCGTCTTCGTCAAGCAGTTCATGCGCGTGGGCCGTCCGCCGGAGGCCGGCGAGCCGCTGACGCAGAACTGCGACCCGGCGGACCCCAACAACGGCAAGCAGATGATGCTGCTGGTGACGGGCACGGACTCCAGCGGCTTCTACGTCACGGACATGACGGCCTGCCGCGTGCTGGAGAAGAGCGTCCCCGGCGCGAACATCCAGACTGCGGAGCCGGACGGCTACAACCCCGGCCGCTTCAACAGCATCTACATCTACAACTACTCCTTCCCGGAGGGGCTGGACTCCGGCGACCTGCTCTGGACGCTGTCCGGCACGGTGGCGGAGTTCACCAACACCACGCAGATGAGCTTCCCCGCCTGGACGCTGCGCGAGAACGTGCGCCTGTTGCCCCAGAGCGAGTGGAACAAGTACCTGGACCAGGTGCCGCCGGTGGAGGTGAACGGCCGGCTGTGCGGCTACAGCAACTCGCCGTACCTGGACGACATCCTGTGTGGCTACAGCTACAAGAACTACAAGATGGAGAGCCTGGAGTCGTCGCTGGTGAAGCTGCGCCGGGTGAAGTTCCCCAAGGTGTTCCGCAACTGCGACGCCAACGGCAACAACGACATGCCCATGTTCTGCCCGGTGGGCTCCAGCGCGTCGCGCAGCTGGCAGAACTGCTTCGCGGAGCCGCCGGATGATCCGGACCTGCCGGAGCGCAAGTGCGTCATCGACTGCACGCTGGGCATCGGCGAGTACGCCGGCACCATCTGCGCGGAGAAGACGACGTACACGAACTTCGGTCAGTTCGTGGTGGAGATGAACGCCACGGGCCCGGCTTCCGCGGGCATGGACGAGTCCGTCCCCGGCCGCATCATGAACGTCACGGTGGGCAACACGTCCGTCAAGCCCTCCAAGACGCTGCCCCAGGGCTACCGGCTGAACGTCCTCTGCAACCAGCCGGTGCGCGCGCGCTTCGGCGACGACACCGTCACGGTGGACCAGACGGGCACGCTCATCCCCGCGAACACCCGCTACGAGTACACCCTGCAGGGCTCCGAGGTGACGGTCGCGCTGGTGCGCGACGCCGCCGCCACGGCCAACGCCAGCTGCAAGGTCGCGCCGGACACGCGCTCGCGCATCAGCCTGCAGATCAAGGACGCGGTGCCGGACCTGAACCCGGACTGCAGCGAGAACGACCCTGACGCGGCGAAGGCGCTCCAGTGCAAGCAGCTGCGCGCGGCCACCTTCGACGTCGTGGGCCACCTGAAGCACGTGGGTCCCGCGCGTCCGCGCTGGAACGTCCTGCCGCGAGATCAGGACGACCTGTGCTGCTACCCCGGGCCCGGGATGGAGTGCCCGAAGCCCATCAAGCCGTGCCCGTAGTCGCCATTCATCTTTGAGCAGTCGCATTGAGCGCCCCGGCGAGAAGCCGGGGCGCAGGGAGGAGCGGTCTCCCCCGGACCGCTTCCTGGAGGGAATTTGAAAACGTTGCAGACGCTGGCCCTGGCGGGCCTGACTACCCTTTCCGCGCCCGCTTGGGCCGGGGACTTCGTGGACACCCGTTTGTCGTTCGTCTTCGCGGACGACAACGTGCTGGCGGGCGCGGGAGAGACGACTCCCAACAGCCCCAACGCGCGCTTTGGCGCGGGCAACCAGAACACGCAGTTCTACGACAACTTCAACACCAAGTTCTCCGGCTTCGAGTCGCTGTCGAACGTCGTGCTCTACAAGCGCATGCCGGCGTTCTTCGAGGGCCTCACCACGGAGGCGGCCCTCACGCTGCTGGTGCTGGAGCGTCCGTCCGGTGGTGTCGACATCCTGGACAACTCCAGCTACGTGCGCCTGAACTACCAGCCGCCCGGCTGGGGTGAGAAGGAAGGCATCTCGCTCACCGGCTTCCCGGTGTCCGCGGACCGCTTCCGTCTGGGCTACGCGTACCGCATCTCCTGGGGCGGCAGCCCCATCTTCACCAACCGCGCTGGCGCGGCCGGTGTGCCGGGCGCCAAGCTGCAGCTGACGCGCGACCGCTGGTACGCGTACCTGGGCGGCAAGACGGCGCTGGTGCTCAACGACCTCATCCTGGAGCAGGAGACGCTCTACGGCGTGATGGCCGGCGCGGGCTGGGACATCCTGGAGACGCTGCGCGTGGAAGCGGGCGGCGGCTACTTCCAGAAGGGCATCGTCCCGGGCCTGGCGAACCAGTCCATCGAGGCGGGCGTCAACGCGGCCGGTGTTTCCGGCCAGGTCGTCTACCACGTGGGCGTGCCGGTGGGCACGAGCGTGGACTTCCGGCTCTACAAGAACGACCCGGAAATCTACCAGCGCTTCTTCGCGCCGGAGCAGTACCCGGGTGGCCTGTCGTACTCCCTCTCGCTGGAGGGCAGCTACCTGACGCAGACCCTGCAGGACCCGGACAAGTTCGGCGCCACCAAGCCCCAGGGGGCCGTGGCGCTCGCCTTCCAGGGCCGCGCGAAGTTGAACCGGTTCCGCTTCAACGCGCTGGCGCTGGTGCGCAGCCTGTCCTTCATCCAGTTCGACGTGCCGGGCTTCCCCCCGTTCCAGGACTTCCCCACGGGCACGGTCCTGAAGCCGGAAGTCTTCGGCGCGCTGGGCGTGGACTACAACATCGCGAGCCTGCACCTGACGCCGGGCTTCATCTTCGGCGCGCAGCAGCCGGCGTCCTTCCGCAGCCCGGTCCCGCTCGTGGGCGGCAGCAACCCGCCCCCCAGCCTCACCGGCACGCGCACGGTGGTGGTGCGTGACGCCAACCAGCTGAGCATCCTGCCCAGCACCTGCGGCGGCTCCAACGCCTGCGAGGCGGAGCTCATCTGGTCCGCCAAGGCCACCTTCCGGTGGGACCTGTCGGAGACGGTCGCGGCGGTCGGCGAGGTCTACTACACGTACGACACCAACCGGACCACGTTCGAGGACGACGTGACGGGCATCGCGCAGCCGAACTTCGAGAAGCCGCACGCGCTGGGCTTCAACACGCTGCTGCAGGCGCGCTTCTAGCCCACCCTGCCCTCCTGGCTGTCACCCGCGGGGCCCGCCGTTTCCACACGGCGGGCCCTTCGTGTTTCTGGAGGGCCTGGCTAGAAGGCGGACGTCATCCGCACCACCTCGTCGAAGGCGGTGAGGCCCTGCGCCAGCTTGCGCACGGCGGCCTCGCGCAGGGTGCGCATGCCGCTCTTGCGCGCGGCCTGCACCAGCTGCTCGTGGGGCGCCTCGCGGGCGATGAGCTCGCGCACCTCGCGGGTGGTGGAGACGATTTCGAAGACGCCGGTGCGGCCGGAGTAGCCGGTGCCGCGGCAGCGCACGCACCCCGCCCCCCTGGACAGCTTCACCCCGCCGGGCAGCAGCGGCAGGGGGGCCTGGAGGGCCAGCAATTCGTCCGCCGTGAGCACCGCCTCCTCCGAGCAGTGCACGCAGACGCGGCGCAGGAGGCGCTGGGCCATGACGCCCAGCAGGCTCTGCGCCAGGAGGAAGGCCGGCACGCCCAGGTCCTTCATGCGCGCCACCGCGCCCAGCGCGTCGTTGGTGTGCAGCGTGGAGAGCACCAGGTGGCCGGTGAGCGCGGCCTGGAGCGCGTTCTCCGCCGTCTCCGCGTCCCGGATTTCGCCCACCATGATGACGTCCGGGTCCTGGCGCAGGATGTGGCGCAGCGCCCCCGCGAAGTCCAGGCCCACCTTGGGCTGCACCTGCACCTGGTTGAAGGTGTCCCACACCATTTCGATGGGGTCCTCAATCGTGGTGACGTTGACGTCCGGCCCCGCCACCGCCTTGAGCGCGGAGTAGAGCGTCGTCGTCTTGCCGCTGCCCGTGGGGCCCGTCACCAGGATGAGGCCGTGGGGCTGGTCAATCCAGGACTCGAAGTGGCCCTTCTCGTCCGGCTCGAAGCCCAGCTGGGCGATGTCCTGCACCAGCGTCTCCGGGTCGAAGATGCGGATGACGACCTTCTCGCCGAAGGCGGTGGGCAGCGTGGAGACGCGGAGCTCCACCTCGCGGCCGTCGCGCTCCGTCTTGATGCGGCCGTCCTGGGGGCGGCGCTTCTCGGAGATGTCGATGCGCGCCAGCATCTTCACGCGCGACACGATGGGCGGGTGCACCTGCGCCGGCAGCGAGTACACCGGGTGGAGCACGCCGTCGATGCGCAGGCGCACCACGGCGGTGGCCCGCTTGGGTTCGATGTGGATGTCCGACGCGCGGTTGTCGAAGGCGTAGCGCAGGAGGTAGTCCACCGCCTGCACCACCGGCCGGTCCGACGCCTCCAGCTCCTGCGTGCCGCTGAGCGACACCAGCTGCTCGAAGTTGGCGACCTGCGATTGCGAGTCGCTGAAGTCGTCCGCGGCCTTCGCCAGCGTCTTCTTGAAGCCGTAGATGTCCGCGATGGAGCGCAGGATGTCCGTCTTCGCGGACAGCACCGGCTCCACCGGCTCGCCGGTGAGGCGGTGGAAGGACTCGAAGAGCTCGCGGTCGAAGGGGTTGGCCACCGCCACGCGCAGCCGCCCCTGTTCGGTGCGCTCCAGGGGCAGCAGCACGTGCTTCTGCGCGTAGGGCCGGGACACCGTGCGGGTGGCCAGCGCCATGTCCATCTTCAGCGGATCCAGCTTGCGGTAGGCCAGCCCTGAAGCGCGCGCGGCGGCCTCCGTCACGCGGTCCTCGTCCAGCACGCCCCGCCCTCCCGGCGCGGGGATCTGGAAGGCCGCCACCACCTCCACGGGCGACACGTCGTAGCGGGCGGAGTCCTTGCCCGTTCCGCCCTGCGCCTTGAGGACGCGGGCGCGCGCGGCGGGCTCTCGCGCCAGCACCTCCTGCGCCTGCTGAGGGGTCAGCAGGCGCTGGGCCACCAGGGCTTCCAGCAGGAAGCCCAGGGTGAAGTCCGTGGCGCCGCGCGAGGGGCCGCTGCTTCCGGGGGGAGCCGCCTGGGTCAACCGTTCCTCCTTCTGCGGGTGGCCAGGAGCAACACCCCGAGCCCCACGAGGAATGCCGCGGACGAGGGGCCGCTCTGGCAGCCGCAACCGCCGGGGTCGTTGGTCGTGCCGCCCGTGCCGCCGTCCACCGGCGGGGGCGGCGGCGTGCCGCCATCGCCGCACAGGGCGCAGGTGCCGCCGTCCGTCTGGGCGTAGGGGTCCTCGCACTTGCCGCCGTTGCCGCAGAACAGGCCGTTGGGGCAGTCCTGGTTGGTGCGGCAGGGGGCGATGCAGGCGGTCCCTTGCGCGAACGGCACGCACTGGAGCGGCGAGGAGCAGGTGCCCGCGGCGCAGTCGCGGAAGCAGAAGCGGTCATCGCCGGTGCCCGCCGGACGGCAGGTGTTGCCGGGGCTGCACGTGCACGTGGACAGCGAGCACGGCTCCGCGCACACGCCCTGCGGGTTGCCGTTGAGCTTCAGGCACTGCTGGTTGGTGCCGCACTCCGAATCCTGGAGGCACGGGTCCCCGACGCTGCGCGTGCCCGTCTTCTGGACCACGCAGGCGTGGTCACACGAGCGGCAGACGTGACTGCCGCCGCAGTCGCTGCTGGTGGTGCAGTCGGCGACGCACACGTCGCCCCCGTTGTCGGGCAGCGTGGTGCAGGTATAGCCCTCGCGGCAGTCGCCCTTGCCTGGGCGGCAGTCCTTCAGACAGCGCTTGCCCACGGAGCCCACCGTCGTGCACGTGGAGCCGGTGGGGCAGTCCGCGTTGGCGATGCAGGACTCCGTGCAGTAGCCCTTCGTCCACGCCGGGAAGGCGGTGGTCTTGTCCGCGTCCGTGAGGCAGCGCGAGTCCGCCGCGCCGCACGTGCTGGCGTCCGCGCAGGGGTTGCCCACCTTGGTGCCCGTGCCGACGGGTTCCGGCAGACACGCGAACTGCGAGCCGGACACGACGGTGGACGCGAGGCACTGGTAGGGCGCGGGGCAGGCGCCCGGCGTGCCGGAGGCGCACGCCTTGGTGCAGATCTTCTGGTTGACGCCGCTGGTGGTGGACCGGGCGGTGACGCAGGTGAGCCCCGCGCCGCACGCGGTGGTGTCACACGGCGAGCCCACCGCGCCCGTCTGGGGATAGCGCTTGCAGAACGCGCCCCGGTCGTAGGACGTGAGGGCACGGCGCTGGGTGCCGGGCTCCAGGTAGAAGGACATCACCGCGTCGTCGAAGCGGTACGTGCTGCCCAGGCCCAGGCAGTGGCCCACCTCGCGCATCATCGCCGACTGGATGTCGACGAAGCCCGCGGGCGTGGGGGAGGCCGTGGTGAACTTGTACGTCACGGCGTTCAGGAAGATGTCGCACTGGTAGACGTAGCCGCTGTGGCGCAGCGGCACCGCCTCCGCGATGCTGTAGCCGGAGTTGAGGACGTCCTTGAACTCCGTGCTGTTCGGGTCGGTGATCCAGATGGCGGAGACGCTGAAGCCGTCCAGCCGGTCGTTCACGTCCGGGATGGGGACGATGGTGGAGCGGCCCTTGTACGTGAAGGCGGGCCACGCGCAGTCCACGTCCTGCCAGACCTGGAAGGCCTTCTTCACCGCGTCCTCCACCAGGCCCAGGTCATTGCCCCCGGGGGTGAGGTTGCGCGCGTCCACGTAGTACGGGAACGGGTCCTGGCTGTTGTTGAGCACCCAGTGATCCAGGAACTGGTAGTCCTCCTGCGTCTGGGCATGCGCCGTCGCGGCCAGCGCCAGCAGTCCAAGGAGGAAGACACTCCGCTGCGACCCACGAATCATCACCCGCACCTCGTCGCGTCACGTCCACACGGGGCGCCCGTCTGGCGCCCGGACGTCACCGGGCGGACAGTCTATCCGTGAACGGCGCGGACGGTGGCATCCACCAGCGCTTCGGGCGTGGGGCGCTCGGCGACGGCGGCCACGGGGATGCCCAGCTGCGTCAGCGCCGTCGCCGTCGTGGGGCCAATGGCCACCACCTTCGCGGACGTCAGCGGCTCACGGCCCACGCCCTCCACGAAGGCCTCCGCGGTGCGCGGCGAGGCGAAGAGCACCACCTGGGGCGGGGCCTCGGCCAGCCGGGCCAGGGCCTCCGGTTCGACGGCGGCGGCCGCGCTGCGGTAGGCCGTCACGCGCGTGACGCGCACGCCCAGGTCGCGCAGGCCGTCCTCCAGCTCCCGCCGTCCCTCCTCCGCCGCCGGCAGGAGCACGTCGTCGTCCGGCCCCAGCACGTCGCGCAGCGCGGTGAAGAGCGCCGCGCCGGTGCCCTCGTGGGGTTCGGCCTCCACCTTCAGGCCGTAGCCCTCCACGGCCCGGGCGGTGCGCGGCCCCACGGCGGCCAGCTTCACGCGGGACAGCCGATCCAACGTGCCCGCGAGCCGCAGGGCCTCCAGGAAGGACTCCACGGCGGAGGGGCTGGCGAACACCACCCAGTGGTAGCGCTGCACGTGCTCCGCCGCGGACGCCAGCGGGCGCGGGTCCTCCGGCGGGTGCAGCTCCAGCAGCGGCAGGCTGAGGACGTCCGCGCCCTCGTCCTCCAGCAGGAAGCACAGCTCCTCGGCCCGCTCACGGGGGCGCGTCACCAAGACTTTGATGCCATCCAGTCGCCGGTCCACGGCCGGCACTCTAGGCGCGGGACGCGCCGTCGCGGCGGCCGAAATCACGCAGGATGTCTCCCGCCCCGCGCGACAGCAGCTCCTCCGCGAGCGCCTCGCCCAGCCGCTCCGCTTCCGGTACGGGGCCCTTCACCTCGCCCCGCACCACCCGCGAACCGTCGGGCCGGCCCACCAGGCCGCGCAGGTACACCTGGCCGCCTTCCACCGTGGCGTGGCCGGCCAGCGGCACCGTGCAGCCGCCCTCCAGCTTCGCCAGGAAGGCGCGCTCGGCCCGCACGGCGTCGCGCGTGAGGGCGTCCTCCAGGGGCTGGAGCAGCGCGCGCACGTCCGCGTCCGCCTCGCGGCACTGGATGGCCAGCACGCCCTGCCCCACCGCCGGCAGGCTGTCCGCCACCGGCACCACCTGGGTGATGTGGTGGTCCAATCCCAGGCGCTTGAGCCCCGCCGCCGCGAGCATGGCGCCCGCCAGCTTCAGCTCGCGCGTCTTCTGCAGGCGCGTCTGCACGTTGCCGCGCAGCGAGACGATCTCCAGGTCCGGCCGGCGCGCGCGCAGGATGCAGCTGCGCCGCAGCGACGACGTGCCCACCCTCGCGCCCGGGGGCAGCAGTGCCAGCGTGTGCCCGTCCGGGCTGCAGAACGCGTCGCGCGGGTCCTCACGCGTCGGCACCGCCGCCAGGATGAGCCCGTCCGGGAACACCGACGTCATGTCCTTGAGGCTGTGCACGGCCACGTCCGCGCGGCCGTCGAGCAAGGCCTGCTCGATCTCCTTCACGAACAGGCCCTTGCCGCCCACCTGGGACAGCGGCGCGGACAGGAAGCGGTCGCCCTCGGTGGTCATCTTCACCAGGGTGACCTCCAGGCCGGGGTTGCGCTGGGTGAGCAGCGAGGCCACGTGATTCGCCTGCCACAAGGCCAGCGGGCTCTCCCGCGTCGCGATGCGCACCGCCTTCATCGCCGGCTCCCGGTGGCCACCACCGTGTTGCGCGCATCCACCGCGGGCGCGGCGTCCTCTTCTCGGGGAGCGATGGCGGCGGCCTCCGCCTCCGTGAGGCCGAACAGCTCCGCCGCGGCGCCCGCCAGCCGGTTGCCTTCACCCTGGGGTCCCACGGCGCGCAGGCGCGCGGTGGGCTCATGCAGCAGCTTGTTCACGATGGCGCGTCCCATGGCCTCGATGCTCTTCCTCTGCTTGTCGGTGAGGCCGTCACCCAGGCCCAGCAGGGTGCGCTCCACCTCCGCGCGGGCAATGGCCTCCGCGCGCTGCCGCAGGCGGGCCAGCACGGGCATCCCGTCGCGCAGCGCGCGCTCCCGGGCGAAGCGCGCCACCTCCTGCGCCACCAGCCCGCCCGCCTTGTGCGCCTCTTCCGCGCGCGCGGCGGTGTTGTCCGCGACGAACTTCTGGATGTCGTCCACGTCGTACGCGTGCACCCAGTCCAGCGTCCCCACCGCCGGATCGATGTCGCGCGGCACCGCCAGGTCCACCATGAACAGCGGCCGTCCCTTGCGGGCCTTGCCCAGCGCGCCCACGTTGTCGCGCGTGAAGAGGGGCACCGGCGACGCGGTGCTCGTCACCACCACGTCCGCGGAGGCCAGCAGCGTGAAGAGCTCCTCGAAGGGCCGCGCCACGCCGCCCACCTCCGCCACCAGCGCTTCCGCGCGGGCCAGCGTGCGGTTGGTCACGATGAGCTTCCCGGCGCCCGCGTTCTTCAGGTGCCGCGCCGCCAGCTCGCCCATCTCCCCCGCGCCCACCACCAGCACCGTCTTGTCCTTGAGCCCGTCGAAGACCTTGCTCGCGAGCTGCACGGCCGCGGACGCCATGGACGTCGCCGCGCGCCCCACCGCCGTCTCCGTGCGCACGCGCTTGGCGCAGCCGAACGCCGCCGCGCACGCGCGCGTCAACTCCCCGCGCACCGCGCCCGCGCCCTGGCCCCGCTCGAAGGCGTCCTTCACCTGGCCCAGGATCTGCGCCTCGCCCAGCACCATGGAGTCCAGGCTGGACGCCACGCGGAACAGGTGCACGAGCGCCGCTTCGCCCTGGTGTTCGTACAGGTGCTCCAGCGCCTCCGCGCCGCCCAGCGAGTGCAGCATCTCCCGCGCGCGCTCCCGCGCCACGTCCGCGCTGGGGGCCGCCAGGTACACCTCCACGCGGTTGCAGGTGGACACCCAGAGCGCTTCGACAGGCGCCTGCGCCAGGCGCTGCAACACTTCCGTCTGCCGGGCTTCAGGCAATGCCAACCGCTCGCGGACACCCAGGGGCGCGGTGCGGTGTGACACGCCAATGCAGATGAATTCCATGGCTACGGCATCCCCGGGCCAGCGGCGGACAGGTCGTAGGACGACAGGAAGGAGACCAGCACCAGGCAGAAGCCGGCCATGGTGAGCAGCGCCACCCGCCGGCCTCTCCAGCCGGCGAAGATGCGCGCGTTGACGAGCGCGGCGAACACACCCCACGCGACGAACGTCGCCACGTGCTTGCCTTCGAGCGCCCAGGCGAGGCCGCGCAACGTGGTGGTGAACAGGGCCCCGGTCGCCAGCGTGAGCGACAGCGCGATGAAGCCCCACAGCACGAGCCGCCGGTTGAGCGTGTCCAGGAACTCCAGGGACGGCAGCCGGGAGAAGAGCAGCCCGAAGTGCTTGGTCTTCACCTGCCGCTCCATCAGCAGGTACATGACCCCCACCCCGGCCGCCACGCCGAAGGCCGTCATGCCCAACAGCGCGATGGTGACATGCACCGGCAGCAGCGGCTGGCGCACGGCGTCCGGCAGCGGCGTGGACCCACCGTGCAGCAGCATGCCGATGAGCAGCACCGCCACCGCCAGCGGCGTGAGGAACGCGCCGATGACGGGCTTGCGGTAGCGCACGTCCAGCGCCAGGAACAGCGCCAGCAGCAGGAAGGCGAAGGTGGACATGCCCTGCGCGGGGCCCACCAGCCGGCCCCCCTGCGCCCCCAGCATCTGGATGAGGGCAACGCAATGCATCAGCAGCCCGGTCCCCACCAGCACCCGGCCGGTGACGGCGAGCACCTGGGACTGGCGGACCAGGAAGGCGAGGTAGACGAGCGCGGCCAGGCCGTAGGCGTGGCAGGCAAGCGAGACGAGCGTATGGCTCATGGCGGCAGGCTCATAACCCCGGCCGAGGAGGCATTCACTCCTGCCTCAGCCCATTTTATTGAGAATGAAGGCCGCCAGCAGGTCGGTCTCCGAATTGGGCTTGCGCTCCGGGGAGGGCGCGCCCACCTCCGTCACATAGCCCGGAACCACCTCGTAGGCAGAGTCCCCCACCAGGATGGAGTCGGCCATCTGTTCGGCGCCCAGCCGGCCGAGCTGCTCCTCGGTCTTCACCCGAGACACCAGCTGGTGGGTGTCCTCACCCGACACCAGCTGCACGACGTGGACGGCGGGCGTGAGCGGCCAGTCGCTCCCTCCGTCGGCGGAGACCACCAGGCGGCCCTCGCGCAGGTCTGCTTTGTCCGCCAGCGCCCACTCCTCGAGCTGGGCCTGGGACAGGAAGAGCTTCGTCACGCCCTCCAGCCTACACCAGCCTCCCGCCGAGCGGGCCTGAAATGGGGGAGCAACCCCCCGCCGGATGCCGCATCCGTTTGACGGGGCGGCCCGGCCGCCCTGCCCCACCCAAGCAGAGACACCCGGAGACGACATGGCTGACGTGCTCAACATCGGTGATGCGGACTTCCAGAAGCAGGTCCTGGATTCACCACAACCCGTGCTCGTGGACTTCTGGGCCACGTGGTGCGCGCCCTGCCGCGCCATCGCGCCCTCCGTGGAGGCGCTGTCCGCCCAGTACAAGGGGCAGGTGACGTTCGCGAAGCTGGACATCGACCTGAACCAGGACACGCCCCAGAAGTACGGCATCCGCTCGCTGCCCACCCTGCTGCTCTTCAAGGGCGGCAAGGTCGTGGACCAGATTGTCGGCGCGGTGCCGAAGTCGCGCATCGAGGACGTGGTCCGGAAGAATCTCTGAGCCCCCGTGTTCCCGTGACGGGCCTGCCCCGGGGCCGTCCTTTCGTCCCCTCCCACCCCTGACGCGCCTGGCCTGGATTGCCAGGGTTCGCGCCGGTGAGAGGGGACACCGCGTCCGCGGCCTCGGCCAGACACCCGGGCATGACATGGCTCCGAATTCGATATGTCTGTAGAAAGACAACTCACCGCGACGGTAAGGGCTTTCACTTACCGGGGGCGGGCCCCGCTCCGACGGCAGACGTTTCTCTGTACTTGAGACAAACGCCTTGACCGGGACGACTGGACGATCCTCCCGTCATGTTTTGTTCAACAGACATTGAAATTGCATTACGAGTCAAACACGACCCCGACATGTCTTGTTGACAGAGTTCGCCACACCAGACAGAAGTCACGGATACACGCCTGTCTTGATTGGCGAGTTTCAACAGGAGTTTTCATGGCACGCCTTCGCAAAGAATTGACCACGCAACCACCGCTGACCCCTGCCCTGACTTCGTGGGCGGAGGCGCTGGGTGATGCCATCGGCCGCGGCATGCTGCGCGCGCTGAACACGGGGATGCCGGGCATGGGCGCCGTCGCGGCGTCGCCGGGCAACGGCGCGGTGATGGCGGGACGCCGCCGCGGCCGTCCCCCGAAGACGGTGGCGGGTGGGCCGGTGCCCATGGACCGCCGCTGCACGGTGAACGGCTGCACCCGCGAGCAGCGCTCCAAGGGCCTGTGTTCCGCGCACTACCAGGCCGAGCGCCGCAGGCAGATCGCCACCGGCAAGCCGGCCTGAGGGCCGCGCACCGGAGCCCTACTCGCCGCGCCAGGGGTCTCCGGGCGTGGTGGCCTTGAGCAGCTCCCAGGCCGCCATCACGTCGATGACCCGCTCCAGCTCATTGGGCAGGGAGCGGGCGCGCTGGGACTTGAGATAGTCCTCCGTGAAGGCACGCAGGCGCATGCCCAAAAAGAGCCGGGCGAGCGCCACCTCCGTCTGGCCTGAGAAGTCCAGGAAGCGCAGGGCGAACCCGCTGCGGCCCTCCTCCTCCGGGCCGCGCTCCTCGCGGACAATCTCCGCGCGGGCCTCCACGGGGGCCGCCCCCTCCTCCAGCGCGAAGCGCGTGCGCACCACGGTGCCCATGGGCAGGAAGAAGGTGCTCGCGAGGAAGGCGCCGCTGACGCTCACGTTGACGGACACGAGGTTGGCGGAGAAGCGCCGGCCGCCCTCGCCGTCATCCACCCAGAGGTCGAAGTGCGTGGCCAGCTGCGCGCGCGGGAAGTGCCGGTGCTCCGGCTCCCCCTGGTTCATCTCGATGCGGGGCGCCGCGCCGGGCGTGGGCGCCGCGCCGCGTGAAGTCCCCACCGGCGGGACGAACGGCCGGGGTGTCTCCGTGCCCTCCGGCCCGCGGACCGCCGTGCCGGCCTTCACCGTCGTCGCACCCTTCCTCTGCACCGCCATCGGAAGCCTCCGCGGCCGTCAGAACATGTGACGGCGCATGCTGATGTTCACCAGCAGCCCGATGCACAACATCACCGACAGCATCGAGGAGCCGCCGTAGCTCATGAGGGGCAGCGTGATGCCCGTCACCGGCAACAGGCCAATGACCATGCCGATGTTTTCGAACACCTGCCAGAAAAGTGTGGCCACCACCCCCACCGCGACGAACGCTCCAAAACGGTCGCGCGCGCTGAAGCCCACGCCCAACCCGAGAATGAAGATGCCGCCGTAGAGCAGGAGCAACAGGAGACAGGAGAAGAAGCCGTGCTCCTCGGCCCACACGGAGAAGATGAAATCCGTGTGCTGTTCCGGCAGGAAGCGCAGACCTGTCTGGGTTCCCTCACGCCAGCCCTTGCCGGTGAGCCCGCCCGAGCCCACGGCGATTTTCGACTGGGCGGCGTGGTAGCCGCTGCCGCGCAGGTCCGCTTCGGGGTCCAGCCATCCGGAGATGCGCTGGCTCTGGTGTTTCTTGAGGTAGTGGCGCACGACGGTGGTGCGCGGCTCGGGCATCTCCCGGACGTAGTCGTTCCAGATGATGAGGCCGCCCACCAGCACGCCCGCCACCAGCGTGGCGGCCAGGTACCAGCGCACCTTGCCGAAGAGGATGACGGTGCCGGAGGACAGGAAGATCATCAGCGCGGTGCCCAGGTCCGGCTGCACCAGCACCAGCACGAAGGGCACCATCACCACCAGCACCGGCTTCCACAGCCGCACGATGCCGTAGGACGGCTGATTGGGCTGGAAGTCGTCGTGGTAGACCTTGGCCAGCATCAGCACGACGCCAATCTTCATGAACTCCGCGGGCTGCAGGCGGAACGGGCCGATGACGAACCAGCTCTCCGCGCCCTTCGCAGTGTGCCCCACCAGCCGCAGCGCCAGCAGCGCCAGGATGTTGAGCACGTAGATGGGGAAGGCCATCCGCTGGATCCAGCGGTAGTCCACCAGACACACCATCAGCACCGCGCCCAGGCCCACGCCCAGGTAGAGCGCCTGGCTGGTCCACACCGGCGCCATGGGGGGCCGGGACGCGGACGCCAGGTTCCAGATGCCCAGGAAGCACACGCCCAGCACGCACACGACGAGCCCCCACGGCACGTGGGGCATCATCCGGCGCTCAATCCGCAGTTGCACTGTCGTCTCCGGTTTCCGAGGGCGGCTGGATGGGCTCTCCCGGCAGGTTCACGCGCGGCGGCGGCACCACCGTGCGGGTGAGCGCCGCTTCATCCAGGCTGGGCGCCGGCGGCAGGGACGGCGTGTAGGGCTGGTTGGCGCGCGGCGGCGGTGACGTGGCGTCCTGCGCCTTCAATTCGAAGTACTTCTTCATCACCGCGAGCGCGGTGGGGGCCGCGTCCACGCCGCCGTGGCCGCCGTGCTCGTTGAGCACCACCACGGCCAGCTCCGGCTTGTCCGCGGGCGCGAAGCCGGCGAACCACGCGTGGTCGCGCTCGAAGTAGCTCATCTGGTGCGTCTTCAGACGCACCGTGCCGATGCGCGCCACCTGCGCGGTGCCCGTCTTCGCCGCCACGAGGAAGTCCGGGGGCAGGCCCGACTTGAGCTTCGCTCGGTACGCGGTGCCGCCGGGCTCCTGCGCCACCGCCTCCAGGCCCTCCACGATGGCCTTCAGGTGCGCGGGGTTGATGTCCACCTTCGACACCACCTCCGGCTTGAACTCCTCCATCACCTGCCCGTCCAGGTTCTCCAGCCGCTGCACCATCTGCGGCTTGTAGAGCTTCCCGCCGTTGGCCACGGCCGCGTACACCAGCGCCAGTTGCAGGGGCGTCACGTTGTCGTCGCCCTGCCCGATGGCGCTGTTGAGCGCCATGCCCTTGGTGTAGCCGCCGGGAGAGGCTTTGTCGTGGTACGCGCTGGACGGCATGATGCCCGGCACCTCCGCCACCACGCCGATGCCGGTGGGGCGGCCCAGGCCCAGCGACTTGCCCATCTCCGCGATGGGGTCCAGGCCGATGGTGTCCGCCACCTTGTAGAACCACGAGTCGCACGACGCCTTCATGGCGCCCTTGCCGTCCAGGGGCCCGTGGCCGCTGTCCTTGTGGCAGCGCCACACGCGCGCGCCCAGCCGGTAGCCACCGGAGCAGTTCACCACCGTCTCCGGGCGGAACACGCCGGACTTGAAGGCCGCCAGCTGCGTCACGACCTTGAACGTGGAGCCCGGGCTGTAGTGCTCCGCGGCCACGCGGTTGATCATCGGGTGGAGCGGGTCTCGCGCCAGCGTGGCCATCTGCGACGGCGTCACGCGGCCGGTGAGCAGGTTGGGATCGAAGCCGGGGCGGGACACCAGCGCCCGGATGAAGCCGGTGTTCACGTCGATGGCCACCACCGCGCCCGTCACGCCCGGGAACGCGCGCTCCGCCTCCTCCTGCAGGCGCATGTCGATGGAGAGCACCAGGTTGCTGCCCGCCGTGGGGGGGATGACGGCGTTCTCCCCCAGCTTGTCGTTGAGCTCTTCAATCGTCTGGCCGCGCGCGTTCACCACTTCCTTGCGCACGCCGTCCTGCCCGCGCAGCTTGGATTCGAAGTAGCGCTCCAGGCCGCGCCGGCCGATGTAGTCGCCCAGCGCGTACTTCGCGCCGTCCCCGTTGAGGCGCTCCAGCTCCTCCTGGGTGATTTCGTTCATGTAGCCCAGCACGTGCGACAGCACCGTGTCCGCGCGGTAGTTGCGGTGCGGCACCGGCACCACCTCCACGCCGTCCAGGATGTCGCGCCGGGCGTTGAGCCGGTCGTACTCATCGCGCGTCAGGTCCACGCGCACCGGCACCGGCTGGAAGGGCGCGTTGCGGCGGCTCGCGCGCACCAGGTCTTCAATCTTCTTGCGCTGGTCCGCGTCCCACTGGAGCAGCTCCGCCAGGCGCGGAATCACCTGCTCGAAGCAGTCCGTGCAGAAGGCCGGCGTGACGAAGGCGTCGAAGGAGGGACGGCTGTCCACCAGGATGGTGCCGCGCGCGTCCTTGATGACGCCGCGGTCCGCGCGCAGGCGCACCTCCTTCACGAAGTTCGCCACGCTCTTGGCGGCGTACTCTTCGTGGCGGATGAGCTGCAGCCGGTACAGCTGGATGGCCAGCGCCACCAGGCCCAGCGACATGGCCAGGCCCAGCCACAGGAAACGGCGCTTCAGGTCCCGGCCCGGCGTGGTGTTGCCAATGGTCGGAGGCGTCAACGGAGCAACCCCGCCGGGCGCTCCTGCGCCACCTCGAACCGCTTGAACAGCGGGAAGAGCAGCAGCGCCGCCGCGCCCGTGAGCGCCAGCTGCACCGGCATGCCGGAGAGCAGCGGCGCCGTGTGGCCGTCCTTCACCGTGAGCCAGGTGAAGAACGTGGACAGCAGGCCGTGCCCCAGGTCCGCGCCCATGGCGAACAGCGCGAAGGCCACCGGCCCGCGCACGTCCACGAACGACGCCACCAGCCGGCCCACCAGGAACGTGAACACGGCCAGGAAGGTGAAGAGGCCCGTGGGCTGGCCGCTCATCAGGTCCAAGAGGTAGCCCACCGCGAAGGCGGAGCACGCCCCTTCGGTGAGGCTCGCCCGGAGCGCGAGGAAGGCCACCAGCACCACCGTGACGTCCACGCGGCCCAGCACCAGCCCGGCCTGCTGGACGAACACGGACTCCAGCGTGAGCAGCACCAGCGCCAGGATGACGGTCACCAGGAACTTCATTTCTGCGCGCCTTCCGCCGACGCCCCACCAGAGGCCATCGCGCTGTACGGGCTGCCCACCACGAGCACCTCCTCCAACCGGCTGGTGTCCACCGCGGGCTGGATGTCCGCGCCCTGGAACATGCCGTGCTCCTTCTTCTCCAGCTGCGTCACCCGCCCCACCACCAGCCCCGGCGGGTAGATGCCGTCCGTGCCGGAGGTGATGATGAGGTCGCCGTCCTCCACGTCCTCGGTGCGCAGCATGTTCTCCAGGGCCAGGGGGCCGTTGCCCGCGCCCGCCGCCGTGCCGCGAGCCCGGCTGCGCTGCACCCGCACCGCCACCCGGCTCTGCGGATCCGTCACCAGCGCCACGTCCGCGTAGCCGCCCGTGGACCGGATGACCTGCCCCACGATGCCGTCCGGCGTCACCACCGACATGCCCCGGAACACCCCGTCCTTCTCCCCGCTGCTGATCCGCACCGACAGGAGCTTCGCCACCGGGTTCACGCCCACCACCCGCGCCGGAATCTCCGGGCCGGGGGCCGCCTCCGCGTACGCCAGCAGCTTGCGCAGCCGGCCGTTCTCCGAGCGGGCCTCGCCCAGGGCCTGCACCGTCGCCCGCAGCTGGAGGTTCTCCAGCCGCAGCGCGTCATTGTCCTGACGGACGCCGCGCAGGTCCAGGTAGTTGCGCACCGCGGCCACGGCGCCGTCGATGCCGGCCGTGAGCCCCTGCTGCACGGGGGCCGTGAGCGCGATGACGCCCCGGTCGACGAAGTTGGGGTCGCGGCCGCGCCGGCCCCCCAGCAGGAAGGCGCCGAGCGGGTACAGCAGGAGGGCGGCCACGAGGAGGAAGCGGCGGTACCGCTTGAGAAGAGACAGCACGGACGGGGGCTTTCCCGGGGTGGGCGGACGGCGGTGGTGGAAGGGGGATGGGAGCGGGCTAAGCTGGCTGAATCGCTTGCATTTTCCGGTCTGTTGTCCTAGGCAGTCAAGGCCCGGATGAGGGGGTGTTGACACTCATGCATCCCCACCGGCCGGGCTACCAACAACACGGCGCCGCGAGACCTTCCGCAAGGTGATTCGCGGGCGCTTCCGACCGTGAAGTGACGACAATGGACGGTTTGAATCCCCGGAAGGTCTTCTCCCTCCTGTTCATCATCGGCATCGCCGTGGTGTTCACGCTCCAGTTCGGCCCGGGCAGCAACGGGTTCGGCTCGAGCGGCGGCGGCCAGGCGCCTGGCGCCGGCGCCGTGGCGACGGTGAACGGCAAGGAGATCCCCCTGCGCGACTTCAGCATGGCCTGGTCGCGCCAGATGAACTTCCTGCGCTCGCAGGGCAACCCCATCCCGGAGTCGGTGGCCCGCCAGTTCGGCCTGGACAAGCAGGTGCTCGACCGGCTGGTGAACGCGGAGCTGCTCGCCCAGTCGGCGGAGCGCCACGGCATCACCCCGTCGGATGAGGAGCTGCGCAAGCTCATCCATGAGAACACGGACTTCCACTCCAAGGAGGGCGCGTTCGACTTCGCCCGCTACCAGCAGGTGCTGCGCGACTTCTACCGCCGCACGCCCCAGGAGTACGAGCAGGAGCTGCGCCGGCAGATGGCCGCCCAGAAGATGATCGACGTGGTGCGCACGGGCGCCGTGGTGTCGGACGACGAGGTCCGCGCGCGCTACGAGAAGGAGGGCAACCAGGCGAAGCTGGTGTTCGCCCGCTTCCTGCCCACGATGTACGCGGACCAGGTCCCCGCGCCCACGGCCGCGAAGCTCGCGGAGTTCCAGAAGGCGCATGAGAAGGAGATCGCCGACTACTACGCGGCGAACAGCTTCGTCTACAACGTGCCGGAGCGGATCCGCGCCCGGCAGATCCTCGTGAAGGTGGCCCCGGACGCGACGGCCGAGCAGAAGGCCCAGGCGAAGGCGAAGGCGGAAGGCCTGCGCAAGGAGCTGGAGGGCGGCAAGGACTTCGCCACCGTGGCCAAGGCGAGCAGCGACGACGACGCCACCAAGCTGAAGGGCGGCGACCTGGGCTGGGTGGAGCGCACCACGTGGGATCCGGCGCTGGCCAACGCGGCGTTCGCGCTGAAGGCCGGGGAAATCACGCAGCCGGTGGAGTCCGCGCTGGGCCTGCACCTGGTGAAGGTGGAGGAGAAGAAGGACGCCCAGAACAAGAAGCTGGACGACGTGAAGGGCGAGATCGCCACCACGCTCTACAAGCAGGAGCAGGCGAAGGGCCTGGCCCGGGCGGAGGCCGACAAGGCGCTGGCCGCGGCGAAGGCCGGCAAGTCCCTGAAGGAGCAGTTCCCGGTCCCCGCCGGCCAGCAGCCGGCGCTGCTGCGCTTCGAGGCGGAGACGAAGCCGGAGGCGGTGGAGACGGACAGCTTCACCGCGCAGGGTGACTCCGTGCCGCACCTGGGTCCGGCGCCGGGCTTGGTGAAGGCCACCTTCGAGGCCAAGGGCCCGACGGTGCTGGGCGAGGTCTTCACCGTGGGCGAGGCGAACGTCGTCGCGCAGGTGGTGGAGCGCGAGAAGCCGGACACCGCGGGCTTCGACAAGCGCAAGGAGGAGCTGCGCACCCAGGCCCGTCAGGCCAAGCAGATCGAGCTGACGGAGTCCTTCCTCAAGTCGCTGAAGAAGAGCGGCAACGTCATCACCAACACCGAGGCCATCGACTCGGTGCTGGGCTCCGCGGGGTAGTCACCCGCCGGAGCGGGCGAAGGGGACCTCCATGGGGGTCCCCTCTCCCGAACGGGCCTCGGCGACGGCGATGCCGTCCCGGCCCCGCCCCTTGGCCGCGTACATGGCGAAGTCCGCCGCGCGGATGAGGTCCGTGGAGGTGGTGGCATGGTCCGGGAAGGACGCCACCCCGACGCTCGCGGTGAGCGCCACGTCCAGCCCCTGCTCGCGCAGGAAGCGCTGGCCGCGGAACGCCTCGCAGATGCGCCGGGCGATGACCTGGGCCCCTTCCGTGTCCGTCTCAATCAGCATCACCGCGAACTCGTCGCCGCCGTAGCGGAAGACGGCGTCCAGGTTGTGGCGGCCCAGGCTGATGAGCAGGTCCCCCACCTCCTTGAGCGTCGCGCTGCCCACCAGGTGCCCGTGGCGGTCGTTGATGGACTTGAAGTGGTCCAGGTCCAGGAACACGAGCGACAGCGGGTGGCGGAAGCGCGCCGAGCGCTTCACCTCCTGCTCCAGCTGCGCGCGCAGGTGCCGCGCGTTGAAGCAGCCGGTGTGCTCGTCGGTGATGGTGAGCTCCTGCACCCGGCGGAAGTTGCGCGCGTTCTCGATGGCGATGGCCGCGTAGTCCGCGATGGCGGACAGGGCGGTGAGGTCGTCATGCGTGAAGCCGGGCTCCGTGGGGCCGTTGACCAGCTCAATCACGCCCAGCACCCGCTCGCGCGCCACCAGCGGCACGGCGAGCAGCGAGCGGGTGTGGAAGGCGGAGGCCTCGTCGAAGCGGGGCGCGAAGCTGGGGTCGCCGCCCACGTCGTGGACGAGCCGCGCGACGCCGGAGGCGAACACGGCCCCGGCGATGCCCTCCCCCGGGTTGAGCTGCAGGCCCTTGAGCGCCTCGGCGCCCTCGCCCACGGCGATTTCGAAGTAGAGCTTTCCGGTGCGCTCGTCCTGGAGGATGAGGGACCAGTTGCGCGGCCGCAGCAGCGCGCTGACCTTCTGCATCACCAGCGCGAGCACTTCGCGCAGCTCCAGCGTGGAGGTCAGCGCCTTGGCCATCTCGTTGTAGGCGGCCAGCTGCTCCACTGTCCGCTTCATGGCCGACAGGAGGTCCGCGGGGTTCATCGAGGTGCCCTCTGGAGCGCAAGTCTGCTAAGGCCGCGCGAGCGCGAAACCTCTCGCACCCGCCCATGGATCCAACCGCTCTCTTCGTTCTCGCCTCCGCCTCGCCCCGGCGCAAGGATTTATTGGCCCAGCTGGGCCTTCGCTTCACCGTGGCGGCGGCGGATATCGATGAAACGCCGATGGCCGGAGAAATTGCGCGGAACTACGTGCACCGGCTGGCCGTGGAGAAGGCCCGCACGGTCGCCACCCGACACCCGGACGCGTGGGTGCTGGCCGCGGACACCACCGTGGCCCTGGGGTCCGAGCTGCTGGGCAAGCCCCGGGACGCGGCGGAGGCGCGGGAGATGCTCACCCGGCTGTCCGGCCAGATCCATGAGGTCTTCACCGGCATCGCGGTGGCGGGCCGCGCGCAGGCCTCCGAGGTCGTGCGCACACAGGTGACCTTCCGCGCGCTCTCCCCGGAGGAGATCGCCTGGTACGCGGACACCGGCGAGCCCCTGGACAAGGCGGGCGCCTACGCCATCCAGGGCAAGGGCGGCTTCCTGGTGCAGGGCATCGACGGCAGCCCCACGAACGTCGTCGGCCTGCCGCTGGGGGAGACGCTGGCGCTGCTCGGCCGGGTGGGCGTCCCCCTGCCCTGGCCCGGAGGCCGGCGATGAGCAACAGCGTGGCGGACAACCTGGCGCGGGTGCGCGAGCGCGTGGCGAAGGCCTGCGCGAGCGCGGGGCGGCCGGAGTCGTCGGTGACGCTGGTGGCGGTGTCCAAGCTCAAGCCCTCGGTGCTGATCCGCGAGGCGTACGCCGCGGGGCAGCGCGACTTCGGGGAGAACTACGCCCAGGAGCTGCGCGACAAGGCCGAGGAGCTCAAGGACCTGGACGGCCTGCGCTGGCACGCCATCGGTTCGCTGCAGACGAACAAGGTGAAGTACGTGGCCCGCGTCGCGCACGCCTTCCACGCGCTGGAGCGGCTGGACGTCGCCGCGGAGCTGTCCAAGCGGAGGGCGGGCTCCGCGCCCCTGCCCTGCTACGTGGAGCTCAACCTGGGCGGCGAGGACACCAAGCACGGGCTCACGCCGGACGCGCTGGGCGGCTTCCTGGCGCAGGTGCGCGAGCTGCCGAACCTCCAGGTGGTGGGGCTGATGGCGCTGCCGCCGCCCACGGACGACGTGGCGCGGATGCGCGAGGGCTTCGCGCGGCTGCGCGAGCTGGCGTCGGCCCATGCGCTGACGGCGCTGTCCATGGGCACCACGCACGACTTCGAGCAGGCCATCCTGGAGGGCGCCACCGCCGTGCGCGTGGGCACCGCCATCTTCGGCGAGCGCGCCTAGCAACGGGCGCGTCCGGGCGCGCTCACAGCTCCCGGAACCGCAGCCGCCCCTCCTGGTTGACCAGGGCCTTGAACTCGCAGCCGCAGTAGTTGCAGCGCACCTCGTCCCCGTCGGTGAACGTGTCGTCCACGGGGTTGTTGGCGTTGCAGCCGGGGCAGTCGAACTCGTCGAAGACGCGGCTGCCGGTCCCCGCGCCCGCGTCCTTCGCGAAGTCGTCGTCGTCGAAGTGGAAGTCGTTGGCCATGGGTCCGGACGCTAGCACCGCGCACCCCGTCCGGGAGTGCCCTGCTGGGCATCCAGGCGGGCGCGGAGGACTGTCCGCCATTTGTCAGCGGCCCGTGCAGGCGTGTACCCCTGCGGGCCGCCTTTCCGTCCCCCGCCTGTCGTTTCCCGGCGTGCCCGGAGGGCGGCCGGACGGCTTTGAATGCTGTCCCACGGCCGTCCGTCCTGGAAATGTCCGGTGGTGGGGGCGGTTGCGCAGCACGGTTGGCTTGGGCGGGCCGGCCACCTAACTTGCAAGCAAGGGAGCACACCCGATGCGCAGTCTGTCCAGCTGGGGGTTCACGGCCGCGGTGGTGGGACTCATGGGGTCCGCGCTGGCGCACGCCCAGGAGCCCACCGGGACGGCGTTCGGCCCGGGTGAGCAGGCCCAGTACCGGGTGCGCTACCTGGGGCTGACGGCCGGCACCGCGACGGTGACGGTGGGTGCGCCCATGACGCAGTGGGGCCAGAGCGTGTGGCCCATCGTGTCCACGGCGAAGTCCGACGACCTGGTGGGCGTCTACCCCATCAAGAGCCGCTTCGTGTCGTACTGGGACGCGGGCGCCCAGCGGGTGACGGGCAGCGACCTGCATTCCGAGGAGAACCGCAAGCGCCGCCGCCAGCGCATCCAGCTCACGGCGGACGGCACCGGCGCGAAGGTCATCAAGCAGAAGGAGAACGACCCGCCGCGCGAGTCCGACCACGCGCTGCCCCAGGGCACGCTGGACGTGGCGGGCGCGACGTTCGCGCTGCGCGGCCAGGAGCTGACGGTGGGCCGCTCCTTCGAGTACCCCGTCTTCACCGGCAGCAAGCAGTTCAACCTGCGCGCCACGGTGGAGGGCCGCGAGACGGTCTCCACGCCTGCGGGCGCGCGCGACACCTTCCGCGTGCGCGTGCACACCGAGTTTGGCGGCAAGCTGGAGTCCAAGCGCGACATGGTCGCGTACCTCAGCGCGGACGCCCACCACGTGCCGGTGCGCATCGAGGCGGACTTCGCGCTGGGCACCATCGTGGCGGAGCTCACCGACTACAAGCCGGGCCGCGTGGTGACGGTGGCCCGGGCGGACAACTCGGACGACTGAGGCGTCGTCCACCAACCAGGGGAAGGCAGGGGGCATGGGCGTGGGTTGGGCATGGGCAGTGGCGGCGGTGCTTTCCGCCGCGCCGGGCGGCGTGCAGGTGGTGTCGCCGCTGGTGAAGGTGCGGCCGGACGCGACGCCGAAGGGCGCGAAGGAGGCCCGCCTCAGCGCGGCCCGGGGCGAGTGCGAGGGCACGCAGCTGGTGCTCCCCCAGGGCGTGACGCGGGTGACGATGCAGCCGTTGGCCCTCAAGGGGCCGGGCGCGCCGCTCACCGTGGACGCGTGGCGCGAGGCGTACCTCGACGTGAAGACGCCCTCCAACGGCGAGGGCAAGCCGGGCCCGTGGCCCGACGCGCTGGTGCCACTGTCGGCGCCCGCCAATCCCAGGCACCCGACGGTCGTCTACGTGGAGGTCTGCGTCCCCGCGAAGCAGGCCCCCGGCACCTATACGGGGAGCCTGAGCGCGGCGGCGGACGGCAAGGACCTGCCGGCCGTTCCCTTCACGGTGGAGGTGCGGCCGTTCGAGCTGCCCGCGACGTCGTCGCTGCCCAACAGCTTCGGCATCTCGCTGTACAGCATCGCGAAGGGGCACGGCATCCCGGCGGACTCGCCGGAGGCGAAGGCGCTGCTGCGCGCGTACGGCAAGGCGCTGCTGGAGCACCGCGTGAGCGCGCACGGCATGGGCATGGATCCGCCGCCGGTGAGGTTCCAGGACGGCCGCGCGGTGCTGGACTGGAGCGCGTACGACGCGGAGATGGGGCCCTTCCTGGATGGCACGCTGCTGCCCTCCGGCGCGCGCTTCACGACGGCGGACGTGCGCGACAACCGCAAGGCCTCCACGGACGCGGAGAAGACGGCGTACTACCGCGCCTTCCAGAAGCACTTCGAGGACAAGGGCTGGAAGGCGCAGCTCTTCTTCTACGCCAAGGACGAACCCAAGGCGGCGGACGTGCCGCTGGTGAAGGCGCAGGCGAAGCGCGTGCATGACGCGGGCGGCACCATCCCCGTGCTCGTCACCACGGCGTTGGATCCGGCGTTCAACGGGTCGGTGGACATCCTCACGCCCATCATCAACTGCTTCTACCCGCGCGAGGGACCGCAGACGTGCCGCACGGTGGCGAACACCGCGACCGCGCGCACGCGGCTGCCGTCGCGCGCGAAGGTGTGGTGGTACCAGAGCTGTATGGCCCACGGCTGCACGGGCGGCCCGCCCCCGGACAAGGCGCTGGACAAGGCCTACAGCGACTGGGCCTCGTACATGGTGGACCACCCCGCCCCGCTCAACCGCGCCATGGGCGTGCTGGCCTTCGAGAGCGGCGTGGACGGCGAGCTCTATTTCGACACCGTCTTTGCCTACAACACGAAGAAGGATGTCTGGACGGACCTCTTCGAGTTCGGCGGCAACGGCGACGGCACCCTCTTCTACCCGGGCACCCCCGCGAAGCTGGGCGGCACGGAGCACCAGCCCGTGGTGTCCCTGCGGCTGAAACACATCCGCGACGGCCTGGAGGACTACGAATACCTGCGCCTGCTCACGTCGCTGGGCGACGGCGCCTTCGCCCGGACGGCGGCGAAGCGGCTGGCGAAGTCCGGGTACGAAATCTCCCGGGACCCGGCGGAGTGGGAAGCGGTGCGCAAGGAAGTGACCGAGCGCATCGTGAAGCGGCAGGCGGCTGAAGAAGCGAAGCGCTCCGGACGTCGGACTTCCGGGGGAACCCCGTAGTCACTCCCCCCTGGGAGGAAGCAGAATGAACACCATGCGCAACCTCGTCGCGGCCTGCCTCGCCTTCAGCGCCTTCAGCGCCATCCCGGGTCAGGCCCAGGAGGCCCGGCCCCTCCCGCTCAAGTCCATCCTGAGCCCTTCCACGAAGGCGCCCGCGACGGACGCTCCCGCGGACGCCGCGAAGCCCGCGGACGCACCGGAGAACACCGGCGACGCGGCCGCCGCCGCAGCGCCCGGCGAGCCCGTCGTCGCGGTGAAGCCGTGTGAACAGGGCCTGCCCACGCTGCGCTCGCCGCTGGCGTTCAAGCCGGGGGAGATGCTCGAGTTCGACATGGACGCCATGGGCGCCAAGGCGGGCAAGCTCACCATGCGCGTGCAGCGCCCGGCGAACGGCTCGCTGCCGGTGCTGGTGGAGGCGCAGACGAACACGCTGTTCTCCAAGGTGCGCCGCGTGCGCGGCAGCGCGACCAGCTACCTGCACCCGAAGACGCTGCGCCCCTCGCGCTACACCGAGGAGGCCGTGGAGAACGAGCAGCGCCGCAAGGTGAACGTGGACTTCGGCGCGCAGGACAAGAGCGTCAAGGTGGACTACCAGATTGGGGACCGCCCCAAGGGCCACTTCGACTACGCGTTCGACAAGGACGGCCTGGACGTCGCGGGCGCCATCTACCTCATCCGCCAGCTGCCGCTGAAGAAGGACCTGCCGGTCTGCTTCGACGTGTACGGCATCCGCCGCATGTGGCGCATGACGGCCACCGTGGTGGAGCGCGAGCACGTGTCGCTGCCCCTGGGCGAGTTCGACGCGTGGCACCTGGCCGGCACCGCCGTGCGCCTGGACCGGCCGTCGCAGACGCGCGACGTGCACGTGTGGATCACCGATGACGAGCGCCGCCTCCCGCTGGCCGCCGTGGGCGCCATCGACCTGGGCGCCGTGCGCCTCACCCTGTCCGGAGTGAAGCGCCCCGGTGAAAAGCCCATGGAGGCCCAGGGCAAGGAAGACCTCAAGTGGTAACGGAGCCCCTGGCGGCTCCCGCGGAGGCCCTGCGGGACTCCGACGGTGGCCTCGAACCGGCAGGGTCTCGTTGAACGCGGCGGTGCGCCACCCGAGCTCGCGGTAGCGCCCGGCCGTCAGCCGTTGCGGACCATCCCGGCGGCCTGAGACAGGCGGCGGCGCAGGTGCGTCACCACCTCGTGCAGGTCCTCCAGGCGCTGGAGCACGTGCAGGTCCTCGCCCGCGTTCATCAGGGCGACCGGCGTCAGCGTCTCGCGGTGGAGGGTCAGGAGCAGGTCGTGGAAGTGGGCCTGCACATCGCCCAGGGCATCCAGGCCCTCGCGGAGGTCATCCTCCACGAAGTCCAGCAGGACGCTTGCATCCGCGCGAGCGGGCAGCGTCCGGGCCAGGCGCTCCACCGCCCCGCGAACAGGGTCGGTGCGGCGCAACATCGCGGAGGTGGCGAGGGCTGCGACGGAAGAGGGCATGCCCCGGACGCTACAGGCACGTAGCGTCCGGTCAATTTTCCATCCCCCCACCCGCCGGTGCGAAGCCCGCCGTCAGCGCGCGGGCCCCGCGGCACCGCCCGTGGCCGCCGGGGCCGCGGCACCCGTGGCGGGCGCGGCGTTGGCCGGGGCCGGCGTGGCGGGCAGCGCGGTGCTGGGAGCGGCGTTGAGCGGCGCGGGCGTGCCCAGCAGCGGTCCCGGCGTGCCCGTGTTGAGCGGCGCGGGCGTGCCCAGGATGGGCGACGCGGGCGTGCCGGAGGACTGCGTCAGCGGCGGCACCGTGGCGAGGATGCCCGGGCTCACCTGGCTGGTGCCCACGAAGGCGTTGAAGTCCGGCGCGGACACCTGCGGCGTCGTGAAGCCGCCCACGGACACGCCCGCCACCGTCGGCGGCGTGGTGAAGGTTCCCTGCCCCACCGTGGCGTTGGAGCCGGGCTGCACGCCCGACACCACCGCCGGCGGCTCGGAGGGCGCCGCCGGTGCGAAGGTGCCGCTGAACGTCGAGGGCCCCTCGGACGGCAACGCGTTCGCAGTGGGCGGGGTGATGGTCGTCGTCCCCGCCGCGCCCACGCCCGTGGTTCCGGCCGTCGTTCCCGCGGTCCCGCTGCCTCCCGTGGCCGGAGCGAAATGCGGCGGGGACATAGGGGGCACCGCCGCCGGGAACGCAGTGGGCGCCACTGGCGTCAGCGACGCGAGCGACGCGGGCAGGTCCCCCGTCACCGGCACCACCGGCACGGACGGCACGCGCGTCCCGTCCACGTTGATGGAGACGTTGTCGAAGACGAACTGGATGAACCCGCGCGGCTCCACCTCCGGCGGCAGGTTCCACGCCAGGACCACCACCTCCGCGTCCCCCGGCCGCGCTTCGCGCAAGAGCCGCTTCGTGTCGTCATCCGAGTACGTGCCCGCGTCCAGCGCCGCCGCATGAATCAACGCCGAGTCCGTCACCAGCGTCCCGTTGCGCCACACGCTGCCAATGCCCCAGACGGCCATCGCCGCGTGCGCGCGCGTCGTCGCGCGCCAGCCAATGCCTGTTTCCCCGTAGATGGACGTGCCCATCAGCACGCCGCCCTCGATCAGGTGCGGCGGCGGCGGCGGGAGCGGCCCGGCGGGCGCCCGCGACATGGCCTGCCTGGGTGGGAAGCCCGTCTGCGTGAGTTCCACGCGGTAGTCCGCGCCGCCAATGCGCAGGCTCGCGGAGAGCCGGGCCTTGTCGCCGAAGGTCGCGTTCGCCAGGCCGACCCGGTCCTGCACGGAGAAGGACACCTGCCCCGTGCCCCGCTCGGTCAGGTCACTGTACGGCAGAGGACCCTGGAAGTAGTACCCGTCCGGCTGCTCGGTCCTCGCGCTGGCCTCCCGGCCCTCGAACGTGAACCCGTCGCCCCCTGGCGCCGCCGCCAGGAACCCGGACAGCAAGATGCTCGTGATTGGACCCGCCATCGACGCTGCCTCCCTTGAAGTTGAAGGTAGGCAGCGGAGCGGGCCGTGGCACGCCCCGGGACTAAATCAGGCCGCGGGCGCGGCGGATCTGCTCGACCGTCTTGTTGTACTCGATGTCGAAGGCGCTCGTGCCCTCCTGCAGGTGCTTCAGCCGCGAGCGGGCCTCCTTGTCGATCTCGTCGTCGACGTCCAGGTGCTTCTTCATGCCCTGGAACATCTTCTGACGCAGCACGTTGTCGGGGGAGTAGACCTCCTCGACGTTCCGGCTGATGAGGAGGAACTCAATCATCTGGTTGATGACGTACTCGATGCCCTCGTCCCCCATCTTGAAGCCGCGCACGTCCGCCATCTCGCGCTTCACCTGGTTGAACTTGGAGTAGTCATATCCCCGACGCTCCAGGGCCTCGCGCGTCGCCTGGTTCACACGCTCTTCGTTGGCGAGGTACTCGCGCATGATGGCGGAGAGATCCATCTCGGCGTCGGCCACGCGCATCGGCTCCACCTCGATGTCCCCGTCCTGCATGAGCTGCTGAATGGCCTCGCGCGAGATGATCGGGATCACCTTCGGATACAGCCTCATGTCGGTCCCTCGTCCTCTTCAAACGTGCTCGGATCTTCAACCGCTATAAATCAGCGCCGAGCATGGTCGCAATGAAAAACCCTAGGAACGTCGCGGGTTCCAGCGGCCAGTCCCCCCGGCGTCCGAAGCGGAACTTAATCATGCCGCACCGGGTGGCGACCCTCCATCCGCTTTTTCGTGCACGGGTTCGGAGGCGTCATCCAGGGACGCCTCGCGCACGGGGTCCTCGGTGTCGTCCTCGGGGTCGCCATGCAGGCCCGCGTGGACGCGCTCGGCCATCGCCGGGCCCACGACCTCCGCCAGCTCCTCGATGCTGGCGTCACCCACCCGCTTGAGAGAACCGAAGTGGCGCAGCAACATCTTCCGCCGGCCTTCGCCCACGCCGGGAATGTCCTCCAGCGCGGAGCGCATGGCGCTCTTGCGCATGGACTTGCCCTGGAAGGTGATGGCGAAGCGGTGGGCTTCGTCCCGCATGCGCGTGAGCATGAACATTTCCGCCGAGTTCTGGGGCAGGACGATGGGGTCCTTGCGGCCCAGCACGAAGACGCGCTCGGGGCTCTTCGCGCTCTCCGTGTCGCGGTCGAAGACCTCCTGATCCCGGCTCTTGGCCAGGCCCACCACGTCCACGCCCTCCACGCCCAGGTCCTTCATGGCCGCGTGGGCGCTGGCGAGCTGGCCCTTGCCGCCGTCGATGACGAGCAGGTCCGGCAAGTCGTTGTCCTCCAGCCCGCGCTTGAGCCGGCGGGTGATGACCTCGTACATGCTGGCGAAGTCGTCCTGCTTGTCCACGGTCTTGATCTTGTATTTGCGGTAGCGCGACTTGTCCGTCTCGCCGTCGGTCACGGCCACCTGCGACGCGACGATGGAGGAGCTCTGGAAGTGCGAGATGTCGTAGCACTCCATGCGGCGCGGGAAGTTGCGCAGGCCCAGCTTGGACTGGAGCCGTGACAGCACCGTGTCCGTCTCGTCCTTGGTGCGCTTGCGCTCGATGAACGCCTGCTCCGCGTTCTTCACCGCCATGTTCACCAGCTCGTGCTTCTCCCCGCGCTTGGGGACGAAGACGCGCACGCGCTCGCCCTTGCGCTCCGAGAGCAGGGCCTCCAGGCCGTCGGTGCCGTCGCCGGGCTCCAGGGGCAGCAGCACCTCCTCCGGCACGAAGCCGCCCTGGTCGTAGTAGAGGTTCACGAACGACGCGAGCAGCTCGTCGTCCGGGAACTCCTGGCTGCCGAAGGGGAAGGCCTGGCCGCCGTTGAGCCGGCCCTGTCGCACGTGCAGCACGTAGAACAGGATGCGGTCGCCCTCGCGATACAGGGCGAAGACGTCCTGGTCCTTGAAGTCGGTGGTGGCCACCTTCTGGCGCTCCAGGCTGCGCTCGATGGCGAGCAACTGGTCGCGGACGCGCGCGGCCTCCTCGAACTTCAGCTCCACCGCCGCGCGCTTCATGCGCAGGCGTAAGCCTTCGATGAGCTGCCCCGCCTTGCCCTCCAGGAACATGGCCACTTCGTCCACGCTCTTGCGGTAGTCCTCCGGGGACACCGGGTGGACGCAGGGCGCCGGACACCGTCCGATTTGATACAGCAGGCACGGCCGCTTGCGGTTGGCGAGCACGTGGTCCGTGCAGGTGCGCAGGCGGAAGAAGCGGTTGATGAGGCGCAGCGTTTCGCGGATGGCGCCCGCGCTGGAGTACGGGCCGAAGTAGCGCGCGCCGTCCTTCTCGTACTTGCGCACCACCTCCAGCCGGGGGAACGGCTGGGTGCGGTCCAGGCGCAGGGAGATGAACTGCTTGTCGTCCTTGAGCAGGACGTTGAAGCGCGGCTTGTGCTTCTTGATCAGCTCGTTTTCAAGGAGGAGGGCCTCCTTCTCGTTGTGGACGAGCACCGTCTCCAGGTCGCCCAGCATCGTGTCCAAGAGGGACACGAAGACGCGGGTGTCGCCGGAGCGGTTGAAGTAGCTGCGCACGCGGCTGCGCAGGTTCACGGCCTTGCCCACGTAGATGATGGTCCCGCGCTTGTCCTTCATCAGGTACACGCCGGGCTCGGTGGGCAGCGCGTCCAGCTTCTCCTGCAGCCGGATGTCCATGGCGGGTCCTAGTTCTTGCGCGACCGCGAACGGCCGGGCGCCCCCGAGGAACCGCTACCCGACGACGCCGACGGACGTCCGCGTCCCCTCCCCTTCTTCGGGGTGGTGCCGGGCTGATCCACCGCCTTGGGCGGCGCGCGCAAGAGCGAACGCGAGGCGGGCTTGAGCCCCAGGTCCATGTCCTTGAGCAGTTGGACGCGGTCGCGGAACTCAGCGGCCTTCTCGAACTGCATCTCGTCCGCGGCCTTGAGCATGTCGGCGCTGAACTCCGCGATGAGGCGTTTGATCTCCTTGGGCTCCAGGAGGTCGTTCTCCCCTTCCGCCGCCATGGGCAGCGCGCCCGCGCCCGCGTCGTAGTCCGGGATGTTCTCCGTGAAGTCGGTGATGTTGCTCTTCACCGAACGCGGCGTGATGCCGTGCTCCAGGTTGTACGCGCGCTGGATGTCGCGGCGGCGGGTGGTCTCCTCCATGGCGCGCTTCATGGAGTCGGTCATCTGGTCCGAATACATGATGACGCGTCCGTTCACGTTGCGCGCCGCGCGGCCAATGGTCTGGATGAGCGACACGTGGCTGCGCAGGAAGCCTTCTTTGTCGGCGTCCAGGATGGCCACGAGCGACACCTCCGGGATGTCCAGGCCCTCGCGCAAGAGGTTGATGCCCACGAGCACGTCGAACTCGCCCCGGCGCAGGTCGCGGATGATGGCCATGCGCTGGATGGCGTCGATGTCCGAGTGCAGGTAGCGCACCTTCACGCCCACGTCGCTGTAGTACTCGGTGAGGTCCTCCGCCATGCGCTTGGTGAGCGTCGTCACCAGCACGCGCTCGTTGCGCGACACGCGCACGCGGACCTCTTCCAGCAGGTCGTCCACCTGGTTGCCCGCGGGGCGCGTCTCCACCTCCGGGTCGGTGAGGCCGGTGGGGCGGATGATCTGCTCCACCACCACGCCCTTGGACTTCTGCAGCTCGTACTCGGCGGGGGTCGCGGAGACGAAGACGACCTGCTTCACCATCTCCTCGAACTCCACGAACTTCAGCGGGCGGTTGTCCAGCGCGCTGGGCATGCGGAAGCCGAAGTTGACCAGCGTCTCCTTGCGGGCGCGGTCGCCGCGGTACATGGCGCCAATCTGGGACACCGTCTGGTGGCTCTCGTCGATGAGGACCAGCATGTCGCGCGGGAAGTAGTCGATGAGGCACGGGGCCGCTTCCCCCGGCGCGCGTCCGGTGAAGTGGCGCGAGTAGTTCTCGATGCCGTTGCAGTAGCCGACCTGTTCGATCATCTCCAGGTCGAACATGGTGCGCTGCTCCAGCCGCTGCGCCTCCAGCAGTTTGCCCTCCGCCTTGAACTTCTGGAGCTGTTCGGCCAGCTCCTCGCGGATGGTGCGCATGGCGTTCTGGCGCGCGTCCGCGCCGGCGACGTAGTGGCTGGCGGGGAAGATGACGATCTTCTCCAGCTGGCCCAGCGTCTGGCCGCGCAGCGGGTCGAACTCGGTGATGCGCTCCACCTCGTCGCCGAAGAAGCTGACGCGCACGGCGCGCTCCTCTTCGTACGCGGGGAACACCTCCACGGTGTCGCCGCGGGCGCGGAAGGTGCCGCGGTGGAAGTCCAGGTCGTTGCGCTCGTACTGGGCCTCCACCAGCTTGCGCATGAACCCGTCGCGGCCCATGTCCTCGCCCACGGTGGCGCGGATGGCCAGGTCCACGTAGCTGCGCGCCGCGCCCAGGCCGTAGATGCAGGACACGCTGGCCACGATGATGACGTCGTTGCGGGTGCGCAGGCTGTGCGTCGCCGAGTGGCGCATCCGTTCGATGTTGTCGTTGATGGACGAGTCCTTCTCGATGAAGGTGTCCGTCGACGGGACGTAGGCCTCGGGCTGGTAGTAGTCGTAGTACGAGACGAAGTACTCGACGGCGTTGTTCGGGAAGAGCGCCTTGAACTCGCCGTACAGCTGCGCCGCCAGCGTCTTGTTGTGCGCGATGACCAGCGCGGGCCGGTTCACGTTGGCGATGAGGTTCGCCATCGTGAACGTCTTGCCTGAGCCGGTGACGCCCAGGAGGGTCTGGTAGCGGTCGCCGCGAAGCAGGCCCTCGGTCAACTCCCCGATAGCCCTTGGCTGGTCACCCTGCGGCTTGTGCTCACTGACGAGTTCGAACTCCGGCATAGAGGACAGATCTAACATCCCCGCCGTCTGTGTACTGAACCTTCGTGCACGTCCGTCCGGCAAAGGACGGGGCGCCCGCCTACTTCGCGGGCGGGGCCTTCAGTGCCTCCAGGGACTTCAGGCGGGCGGCCTCGAACTCGTCCCCCTTGTTCCACACCGGCATCTCCGGGGCCTTCGCCACCTGGGCGCCCACCAGGAAGAACAGCCGGGTGTCCTCCACGGCGCCGGACAGGTCCCACTCCGGGCGGACCTCGTCGGAGGGCTGGTGGTAGTGCTTCGCCTCCCACTGGCCGCGCTGCGCCTTGCCCCACCCCTCCGGCCGGCCGATGAAGTCCATGCCGCTGCCGAAGTAGGCGGCCGGGATGCCCTGCCGAGCGAAGTTGAATTGATCCGACCGGTAGAAGAACCCGCGGTCGGAGAGCTGATCCGCCTTCACCGTGCGCCCCTGCGTCTTCGCCATCGCGGTGACGAAGCCGTCCAGCGAGGACTTGCCCAGGCCGATGACGGTGATGTCGCGGGTGCGGCCCAGCACGTTGCCGCCGTCCACGTTGATGTTCGCGGCGATGCGGCCCGCGGGCACCGGCGGATGCCCCGCGAGGTACGCGGAGCCCAGCAGGCCGTACTCCTCCGCGGCCACCGCGGCGAAGAGGATGGAGCGGCGCGGGGCCGTGGGCAGCGCGGTGAAGGCGCGGGCCACGGACAGCATCGCGGCCACGCCCGCCGCGTTGTCCAGCGCGCCGTTGTAGATGACGTCCTCGCCGGGCTTGCCGTCGTCCTTCTTGCCCAGGTGGTCATGGTGCGCGCTGTAGAGCACCACCTGCTTCGCCAGCGTGGGGTCGCTGCCGGGCAGGAGGCCCAGCACGTTGGCGGTGGGCCGGCGGCGCACCTCGTTGGTGAGGCTCACGGACAGCGTCACGCCCAGCGGCACCGGGTGGAAGTCGCGCTTCTGCGCGGCGGCGCGCAGCGCGTCCAGGTCCTGCCCCGCCAGCTTCATCACCTGCTTCGTGGCGTCCTCGGTGGTCCACGCCTTCACCTGGAGGCGCGGCGCGTCCCCCGCGGGCAGTTCGAACTGCTCGCCGGTCCACGACGTGCGCACCACCTGCCACGGGTAGCCCGCGCTGGGCGTGGTGTGGATGATGATGGCGCCCGCCGCGCCCGTCTTCGCCGCCTGCTCGTATTTGTAGTCCCAGCGGCCGTACCAGAGGCGCGCCTTGCCGGCGAAGAGGCGCGGGTCGTCCTCCGGATCATTGTTGAGGATGACCAGCGTCTTGCCCTTGAGGTCCGCGCCCTTGAAGTCGTCCCACTGGTACTCCGGCGCGACGATGCCGTAGCCCACGAACACCAGCTCGGACGCGTCCAGCTTCGCCGCCGGGGCTTGCACGCCGGACACGGCGATGAAGTCCTCGCGCGGCTGGAGCTCCACGCGGCCCGCCTTCGCCTGGAAGGTCATGGTGCCGGGGTGGCTGTTGATGCCCATGAGGTCGAAGCGCTGGAAGTAGCTCCCGCCCTCCGCGCCCGGCTTGAGGCCCAGGCCCTCGAACTGCGTGGCGATGTACTCCTGCGCCAGCGCGTCACCGCGCGTGCCCGGGCCGCGGCCTTCCAGCAGGTCGCTCGCCAGGAAGCGCACGTGCGCGCGCAGCAGGTCCGCGGTGATGGCCTGTTCGGCCGTCTTCTCCTGCGGCGTGACGGTGGGCGCGCCCGCCGCGAGGACGGACGCCGAGCACAGCGAAACGAACAGCGCGGGGAGGAGCCTCATGGCCCCGTGCGTAGCATGGCCGCACGGGGCCCCCCAGCGGGTTTTCAGGCGGCGGGCGCCGCCACCTTCCAGGAGGTGCCAGCAGGCGTGTCCATGATGTCCACGCCCAGGGCCTTGAGGGCCCCGCGCACCTCGTCCGCCTTCGCGAAGTCCTTCGCGGCGCGCGCGGCGGTCCGCTCGGAGAGCAGCCGCTCCACCTCCGCCACGTCGATGCCGCGCTCGCGCACCGCCCGATCCCGGCGGCGCAGGAGCCACGCGCCCGGGTCGTCCTCGAAGACGCCCAGGACGCGGGACATCTCGCGCACCTGTTCGCGCAGCGCCTGGAGCGTGCGGCCCACGAGCGGCTTGTCCTTCACGGGCGGCTTGTCGGTGAGTTCGTTCATCAGGCCGAACTGGCCCGACAGCGCGCCCAGCGCGCCCGCGGTGTTGAAGTCGTCGTCCATGGCGGACTCGAACTCCGTGAGGAAGCGCGCGGGGTCGCCGTGCAGGGGGCCCTTGCCGAAGTCCTTGCCCGCCACGCGCTCGTCCACCTTGCGCAGCGTTTCGTAGAAGTACTCCATGCGCCCTTCGGCGTCCTGGAGCGACTTCTCAGCGAAGGTGAGCGGGTGGCGGTAGTGCGTGGAGAGGAAGAAGAAGCGCAGGGCCTCCGCGTCCACCTTGGCGAGCGCGTCGCGCAGGCGCACCACGTTGCCCAGCGACTTGGACATCTTCGCGCCTTCCAGGTCCAGGAAGCCGCAGTGCATCCAGTACTTCGCCATCGTCTGGCCGGTGGCGGACTCGCTCTGGGCGATCTCGTTCTCGTGGTGGGGGAAGATGAGATCCAACGCCCCGCCGTGGATGTCGAACGTGCGGCCCAGGAACTTCTCGCTCATCGCGGAGCACTCGATGTGCCAGCCCGGCCGGCCCTTGCCCCAGGGGCTGTCCCACGACGGCTCACCGGGCTTCGCCGCCTTCCACAGCGCGAAGTCCAGCGGCTGGCGCTTGAGGTCGCCGGGCTGCACGCGCTCGCCCTGGCACAGGTCATCCAGGTTGCGCTTGGACAGCTTCGCGTAGTCCTCGTCCTTGTCGACGGCGAAGTACACGTCGCCCTTCGCCTCGTAGGCGTAGCCCTTGTCCACGAGCGTCTGGATGATGGCGACGATCTCCGGGATCGTCTCGCTCACGCGCGGGGACACGTCCGGCTCGCGCAGGTGCAGCGCGTGGACGTCCTCGCGGAAGGCCTCCACGAAGCGCGAGGCCAGCGCCACGGGCTCCTCACCCGTCTCGTGCGCGGCCTTGATGATCTTGTCGTCGACGTCCGTGAAGTTGCGCACGTACGTCACCTTGAAGCCCCGGTAGCGCAGGTAGCGGACCACCACGTCGAACGACGTGAAGGTGCGTGCGTTCCCGATATGGATGTAGCTGTAGACCGTGGGCCCACAGACGTAGACCTTCACCTCGCCGGGCACGAGCGGCTCCAGCGGCTCCTTCTGCATGGACATCGTGTTGAAGAGCCGGATGGATGAGGGGGCCACGGTGGAAGGTCCTCCTTTGGGAACAGGGCGGGCGCGGCACTTGCGCAACGCGATACACACTCTAGGATCCCGGGTCCCACACAGGCCAGCACTTGGCGTTGGAAGCGTCGGATAGGGAGAATCGCCGCATGGCTCCGCCGAATCCGAAGCGTCCGCCGCGCCCTCCCCGCCCTCCCGGGCAGCAGGCGTCTTCGGACGACCCGGAGGAGCTGCCCTTCGACGACGACGAGGTTTCCCCCCTCCAGGCGGATGATCCGCGCCCGCAGCGCGTGCCCCAGTATCCGGCGGGCCCCCGGAAGGTGAAGCGGCGCGGGCCGGGCGAGCGGTCGAAGTCCGACCGGGAGCTGTCGCCCCGGTACGACTGGGCGAAGGAGTATTCAGATCCGGGCGTGACGCCCGCGTTCGTGTACGTGGAGCGCGGGCCGGGCGCGGGCCAGCTCGTCCCCCTGCACCAGGGCTCCATCACGCTGGGCCGGTCGTCAACGTCGGACCTGAGGCTCCAGCACGCGTCCATCAGCCGGCGCCATGCGCAGCTGACCCGGCGGGGCAACGCCTTCACCGTGCGCGACCTGGGCAGCCAGAACGGCACGTTCGTCAACCGCCTGCGCATCAAGGGCGAGGTGGAGATCCGGCCCGGAGACGAGCTGAGCCTGGGCAACGCGACGTTGCGGCTTCGCGGTTCGGGGGCCGGGCCGGCGGTGAGCCGGACGTCGCTGGATCCGCTGGGGCCTCGCAAGGTGAAGCGTCCGCTGAACGGCGTGGCGGTGGCGGTAGCGGCGGCCGTGGTGGGCTCCGCGGTGGCGGCGTTGATCAGCGTGGTGGCCGTGCGGATGGCGGACCGGACTCCCGCGCGGACCCCGGCGGAAGGCGCTCCGAGCAAGTCCCCCGCGACTCCGGCGCCCCCCGCGGACGACGCTCGCGACACCGGGGCGGAGGCGCCCGCGAAGGAGGCCCGTGCCGTGGAGGCGGAGGCTCCCGCGAAGGAGGCCCGTGCCGTGGAGGCGGAGGCTCCCGCGAAGGCCTCGGACGTCGGCGCCGGGGAGGCCACTGGGCTGAGTGCGACGGACGTTGCCCGTGGGATGCACGAGCACACCGTGTCGGGTGCGGGTGAAGGGACGACGCCCAGCGCGATGGACGTCGCTCGCGGCATGCATGCGAGCACGGGGGACGCGAAGGTCGTCAGCGCTTCGGATATCGCGCGGGGGACGCACTCGGGACAGGCGGCTCCCGGGGCCGTGGAGATTTCTCGCGGCATGCATGCGAGCACGGGGGCCTCGAAGACGAGTGAAGCGCATGTGGGCCAGGTCGTCGCCGCGTCCGGGCGGAAGGCCCTTCCCTCCGCCGAACCGTCGGGGTCTCCGGATGAGCGCCAGCGCGCGGACATCCTCTCGCGCTACGAGTCCGGGGATGTCGCCGGGGCCCTGGCTCAGGCGAAGCGCGCGAACCTGGCCCCCCTGGTGCAGCAAATCACCCGCTTCCAGGTCGCGGAAGCCGCCGCTCGGGCCGCCCTGTCGCAGCAGGACCGTCCCCGGGCGCTCGATGCGCTCGGCGTCGCCGTTCGGTTGGACCAGGAGCTGTCCCACGGCTGGAGCCGGCAGGGGGCCGGACTTCGCCGCCAGCTCGCCGGTCTGTACGTCCGCACCGGCCAGGACGCCGCCAAGGCCCAGCGCTTCGCCGACGCCCGCGCGGCCTTCACCGCGGCCCTCCAGTACGACGCCGACAACGCCGATGCCCGCGCACAGCTGGCCGCGCTTGCAGTTCAGGCGCCTTGATCAGGCCAGACGCGCCGCCCCCAAGCCAGGCTCGCCCAACTGGTCCGACTGTCGGACCAGTTCATTCGGTAGTGGCCCGGGAGGCCTGGGTTGCCCAACTGGTCCGACTGTCGGACCAGTTCATTCGGCAGTGGCCCGGGAGGCTTGGCTTGCCCAGGTGGTCCGACTGTCGGACCAGTGCTTCAGGACTGGGCCACGGGACGCCTGGATGCCGGACGCTGAAAACACGACGCCCCGGATTCCATCGAGGGAACCCGGGGCGCGAGGTGCGAACGCGGCGGCGTGGGGCCGCGCGTCACGCTGGGACTCAGGCGAGGTTGAAGATCTTCTTCAGGTCGGACTCGACCTCTTCCTCGGAGCAATCCTTGGCCAGCGACAGCTCCTTGATCAGCAGCGAGCGGGCCGTGTCGAGCATCTTGCGCTCGCCGAACGACAGGTCCTTGTCGCCCTTGAGCAGGTACAGGTCGCGGAGCACCTCGGCGATCTCGAAGACGGAACCCGTCTTGATCTTCTCCATGTACTCGCGGTACCGGCGGTTCCACGTGGTGGAGTCGACGGAGATGTCCTTCTCGCGGAGGATGGAATAGACCTGCTTGACGTCCTCCTCGCTGATGATCTCCCGAAGGCCGACCGAACCGACCTTGTTGATGGGGATCATGATCCGCATCCCGTTCTCCAGGATGCGCAGCACGTAGAACGACTGGCGCTGCCCGGCGACCTCGGTGTGCTCGATGCCCATCACCTCACCGACGCCCTGGCCCGGATAAACCGCCTTGTCACCAGTCTTGAAGCTGGTCTGCACTAAATGCCTCCTTGGAGAAAGCTTCGACCCCGGCCTTCACGCCCGCCACTACTACCACAAACCACATCCACGGGCAACGAAATCGCCTTGACCACCCGATGACAGCCGCACTACGGTGTCCGGTTTTGTGTGCGGTGTCGCTCGGTGTGTGAGCGCCGCGTGACGGACAGGGCGGTGGGTGGGGGTGGGTGTTGGTTCGTTATGCGTGGCGCGACCTGGGTACGCGTCCGTTGTTCTTTCCAGCGCTGAGCCTCTTGCTCGGCGCCCTCTGGGCAACCGGAACAGAGAGCTCCGCCGGGGTATTTCTCCTCTGCGCGCTTTGTCTGGGACTGTCTGGAATGGCGCTCGGCCCGCTGCCTGGAGCGCATCTGGCGGTGCTGGGCGCGCTGGTCCTGACGGGCGCGGGGCTTTCCGGTTTCGAGGCCCGCGTCGAGGTGCCTCCTTCGTTGAGGGACGGAGGCAGCGCGGTCCTCGAAGGAGAGCTGGAGCGCGTGGAGCGCTTCGACGGTGCCCTCCGCCTGCGGCTCGCGGTGTCCCGTGCCGGGCTCCTTCCAGAGCCACCAGTCACGGCCCGCTTCCGTGCCAGCCTTTCCGGGCGCGGTGAGGGGCTGGAATTGCAACCCGGGCAGCGCGTGCGGGTGGAGGCCCGGCTCGCGCCGGATGCGCCTCCCTCCAACCCGGGCGAGCGGGACTTCGCGTCGGCGCGTCGGCGGCAGGGCGTGGCCTTCACGGGAGGCTTCGTGCCGGGACGGGTGCTGGCGCTCTCCCCTGCCCCTGCGTGGCGGCTCGCGCTGGAGGACGTGCGCGGACGGCTGACGACGGCGGTGCACGGCGTGGCGCCTTCCGCGGACGCGGCGGCCCTGTTCCTCACGCTGGCCGCCGGACAGCGCGCGGACCTGGACGCGGCCTGGGAGGACGCCTTCTCGCGGGCGGGGCTCGCGCACGTGCTCAGCGTCAGCGGACTGCACGTGGCCGCGCTCGCGCTGATGACGCTGGCCCTGCTGAGGCGGGGCCTGGTGCGGCTGGGCGGGCGCTGGCGGACGCTGGAGGCGCGCCGGTGGGCGGCCCCGGCGGCGGTGCCTTTCGTCTGGGCCTACGTGCTCTTCACGGGCAATCAGGCGCCCGCGGTGCGCTCGGCGGTGATGGCCACGGCGGTGCTGCTGGGGCTGGCTTTGTGGCGGCGCGCGGATGGGCTCAATGGACTGTCGCTCGCGGCGTTGGTGCTGGTGGCCTGGACGCCCTCCAGCGTCGTGGACCTGTCGCTCCGCCTGTCGTTCCTCGCGGTGCTGGGACTCGTGTTGTTGTCGCCCGCGCTGCGCGAGGCCCTGCCCCTCGCCCCGCCGGATCCGTCCGAGCCCCGGCGGCTGAAGCGATGGACCGGCCAGGCTCGTGAGACGGTGGCTCAGACCTTGTGCGCCAGCGCGGCGGCGACGCTCGTGGGACTGCCCGTGGTGGCGGCGGCGTTCGGCCGGGTGAGCTTGGCGGGGCTCGTGTCCAACATCGTCGCCCTGCCCCTGTGTGGCGTGCTCACCGGGCTCGCGGCGGGTGGCGCGGCCCTGTTCGTCGTGGCGCCTGTCGTGGCAACGCCGGTGCTGTGGGCGGGGGCCTGGGCTTCGGAGCTTCTGCTCATGCTGACGCGGGGCTTCGCGGCCGTGCCCTTCGCCGCGGTGGAGGTGCCGGGGCTGGGACCGTGGCTCGGCGGGGCGTACGCGATGGGATTGGGAGGCTGGGCGCTCGGCTCGGGACGTTGGCGATGGCTGGGCGTGCTCGTTCCGGGGGCGGTGCTGGGGGCCTTGCTGCTGCCCGTGCTCACTCCGGAGCCGGCGCTGCGGATCACCTTCCTCTCCGTGGGCCAGGGGGATGCGGTGGTGCTGCGCTCGCGGGGGCACCATGCGCTGGTGGATGCGGGCGGCGTCCCGGAGGGCTCGGACACCGGGGAGCGGTTCGTCCTGCCCTTCCTCAAGTCCGATGGCGTGTCGCGGCTGGACCTCGCGGTGCTCTCCCATCCGCATCCGGACCATGCGCTCGGACTCGTGTCGACCCTGGCCCAGGTGCCCACCGAACGCCTGTGGCTTTCAGCTGGGACCACTGAGGGGCCGCTGTCCCGGCGGATTGTCGCGGCCGCGAAGAGCGCCCTCGTGGAGGAGGTGCAGGTGGGGCAGCCCGCGTTCGCCCTGGGTGAGGCGACGCTGGAGGTGCTGGGGCCTCCGGTGGACCGGGAGTTGATGGAGGGCGCGAACGACCGGAGCGTGGTGCTGCGCGTGCGCCATGGCGACGTCACCGTACTGCTGGCTGGCGACGTGGAGGCGGACGGCGAGGCCGCGCTGGAGGAGGCGCTGGGGCCGGTGACGGTGTTGAAGGTGCCGCACCATGGTTCGCGCACGTCGTCCACCGCGTCGCTCCTGGAGCGCACGCGGCCACGTCACGCGGTCTTCTGCGTGGGCCGGCGCAACCGCTTCGGCTTTCCCCATCCGGAGGTGGAGGCGCGCTACCGCGCCCTGGGCACCGAGTGCTGGCGCACCGACCAGGACGGCGCCATCACCCTGGAGAGCGACGGTCAGGACGTCCGGCTGGTGTCCTTCCTGCCGCGTCCGGATTCCGCCCCCTCCCCGTTGCCGGGAGTGGGGGGCAGGCCCAGCTTGAGCGGTGATGATCTCCGATGATCTTGATCTGCGGAAACTCACCGCCGACCTGAAGGCACGACTTGGACCGGGCGAGCCCGTGGGCTATCTGCGCGGCAAGTCCCTCATGCGCGACATGCTGCTCGACATGAGGGAGAACCGGTTCTCCGAACTGGAAGCCGAGGAGCTCGTCGACACGCTGGAGTCCCGGGGCTTCGTGCGCTTCCTGGGCGATCCGGCGGAGCGCTCCGTCGCGGACGCGCCGTGGGACATCTCACCCCACGCCTGACGCTCCCGCCTACTGGAAGACGAGCCACGCGAAGCGCGGCAGGGCGTGGAAGTCTCCGATGAAGAGGGGGGAGAAGGCCTGGCCTTCCACCTGCCGGCGGTCGTGGTGCTCCAACCGGTAGAGGTTGAAGCGCCAGCGCTCGCCCGGCTGGGGCGGGATGTGCGGCACCTCCGCGAGCCGGTTGAACGGGATGGCCAGCTCCACCGTCCAGCCCTCGTCGCGGTCGGACGCGTCGTCCAGCGTGCCGCGCACCTTCACCGCCGTCTTCATCCCTGAGTCCCACGACAGGTCCATGCCCTGGCGCCGCGCGGGGAAGTACGCGTCGAAGATGACGTTGTGGGGGGACACCTCCAGCTCGTTGTACGTGCGCCCGTCCGCGTTCGCGTCGAGGAACACCTCCACGACCTCCTGCTCGTAGATGGAGTCGTCGCGGTTGCGCAGCGTGCCCCAGATGTCCGGGTCCTCCACGTCGAAGGCCACGTACAGGTTCGCGTCGTCGTAGACGAGGCGGGCCTGGGTGCGCAGCCGTCCAGGCCGGCCGTCAAAGCTGCCCACGAGCGTCACCGGCTTCGCGCCCTTCCAGGCCTCGTCGTCCAGCGCGCCGTCGAGCACCGGCGCCTTCTTCACTCGCGTGACGGTGTACTCCGGTAGCGAGGGAGGCTCACCGCCCAGGAGCGGGCCGCGCACGCGGTTGTCACCCTGATGCATGCGCGGATCATCCACGGAGAGTCGTTCGTCGCCGCGCCAGAAGCCCATCACCAGACGGGCCGGCACGGACGGCATGGCGACGGTGTGCACGTCCTCCAGCACCTTGCCCACGGGCCAGGTCTCCAGCGGCGCGGCCCCGTCCTGGAACTCGTGGTCCGCGTTGGCCAGCATCTGGCCGCTGTCCGGATCCACCACGTGCACGAAGAAGTGGAAGTCCTGCGGCGGCGGACGCACCGCCTGGAAGTAGTGCGCGATCCGCACGGGCTGCCCCGGCGTGGGCCGCTCCGGCGTCACGCGCGAGCCCAGGTAGACGATGGCGCCGCCCGCGAAGGTGGCGCCGCTCCTGAAGGTCAAACCCTCCGGCGCCGCGTCGAGCGTCCGCGGCGTCGTGGGCGCGGGCAGCCTGGGCGCGCGGTGGGCGGGACCCGCCTGCTCATCGCGGCACGCACCGGCGACGAACAGGACGGAGGACAGCAGCGGGACGAGGACAAGGGAGCGGAGGCGCATCGAAGGCGCGGAGTCTACCCTTCCCCGTCTTCCAGGAAGCGTTCTTCCACTCCCGGGGCAACGCCTTTCCTGTGCATGGGCAACCCGTCCGCAAGGGAGGGCGGCCGAGCCAGCGGGCCCCCGAGGCCCGGTTGGCATGGACGAAAGGACACCCCACTTTTCGGTCCAACACAGGGAGGGGACCACATGAGCAAGGGATTGTTGGCTGGCGCGGCGGCGGTGGCGGTGTTGGCGGCGGGCTCCGCACAGGCGGCCTCGACGGAGCTGCGCAGGTCCGCGGACATGCGCGGATTGACGTTCCTCGTGGGCGGCGGTGTGGAGGGCTACACCAGCGGGCTCCGCGACCAGATTGATCCAGGCCTGGCCTACGGCGTGACGGTGGCCATCAAGCCCACGAACGTGCTCGGCCTCGAGCTGGGCTACACGGGCGCCATCAGCGAGTTCAACACCGGCAGCGTGCTGGCGACGAACGCCAACGGGCCGGACATCGTGCGCAACGGCGCGCAGGCGGCGGTGACGCTGGGCCTGACGGCCACGCCCATCCAGCCGTACATCATGGGCGGCGTGGGCCTGAGCCGCTACAACGTGCGCGCCTTCGCCCCGGGCTTCCAGGACGACACGGTGGGCAACGTACCGGTGGGCGCGGGCCTGCGCCTGCACCTGGGCAGCTTCACCGCGGACGCGCGCGTGAACTACAACTTCCTGTTCGACCAGGAGTTCGCCCTCACCGTGCCGCCGTCCGACGTGGACCTGGGCGGTGACGAGACGTTCAGCAGCGGCGGACGCTACGTGGGCACCATCAACCTGGGTGCCACCTTCTAGACAGAAGCCAGGGGCACCGCCGTCCCGGCCTCCGGACATGGGAGGCCGGGGATGGATGGGAGCCTGGGGGCAACCTCGCGAAAACGCGACGTCCGGTGGCAGGCGTGAGGCTTGCTGCCGGGCGTCCGCATGCGCTTCGAATTCGAGCACCTGGGCACCCCCACCCCGTTCGAGCTGACCGAGGGCCACCACCTGCTGGGCGGTGGCCCCGAGGATCACATCCACCTGGAGGGCCTGCCTCCAGGGCTGTTGACCCTGCGCATCGACTCCGGCCGGCTCATGGTGGAGGCGGTGCGCAGCTTCACCGTGAACGCGGTGCGCGTGCTGCCCGGCGTGTCGCGCCTGGTGGTGCCCGGTGAAGTGCTGGGCCTGCCGGACGGCATGTGCCTGCGCGTGCTCGCCGAGCCCAGCGCCCCCGAGCGCGGCGTGGGCACGGTCGCGGTGCTCAAGGGCCTGCTCACGGACGCGGAAGCCCCGCCGTCCCGCGCCGCCACCCTCACCTGCCTCACCGGACTGGACGTGGGCCGCAGCCATGCGCTCGCGGAGGCGAACACGGACATCGGCCGGGGCGACGGCGTGGCCCTGCGGCTGCGCGACCGGGCCGTGTCCCGGATGCACGCGCGGATCCGCCGTGAGGACTCGGGCTTCGTGCTGGAGGACCTGGGGACCCCCAACGGCGTGTTCCTCAATGGCGTGCGCCTGGAGGCCCCCGGACCGCTGACGGACGGAGACGTCGTGGAGCTGGGGCGCTCGCTGCTCCGCTTCCAGGCGGCGTTCGATGAGGCTTCAGGGGACGCCGCGCCCGTGCCCCAGCCCGTGGCCGCCGTGGAGGCGCTGGCCGGAACGGAAACGCCGCGGCCTCCCGAAGGGAAGCCACGGCGGCGCGAGGGGTGGATCATCGCCGGGGCCGTCGCGCTGGCCACGGGTGCCCTGCTCGTCGCCTCCTTGCTGGCGGCGGCCGGCTGAAGCGGGGCGTGCTACGCCGGCAGGGGCGAGAGGCCTGCGCGCTCCACCAGGAGCCGGGCCAGATACCGGTGGTGACGGAAGAAGCTGGTGAAGTGCACGAAGCCCTTGCTGCCCCGGATGGCGTAGACCGTCACCGGCCCTGGGAGCACGTCCAGCTTGCGGATGTCCGCGAAGGAGAAGCGCCGGGTGCGCACCATGCCGCGGCAGGTGATGCCCCGGGCGTCCACCTCGATGCGGGTGCGGCCGTAGTAGGCGACGGCCACCGCGAAGAAGACGACGAAGAAGGCCGCCGACAGGAACGTCTGCAGCGGCACGCCGTCGAAGTGGAACAGCCAGGCGAAGACGCCCAGCCATAACAGGCCTGCCGCGGCCATCAGCGCGGCGAGCACCTTGCGAGGACGAAAGACCTGTTGCGACTGCTTCCCCTCCACCGTCGGATCGCGTCGGTCCATGCCCTTCAAAATAGTGGGCCGGACAGCCCCTCTGGCGATGCTCGTCTGGCCACCAGGCAGGCGGTCAGCGCAGGCGCTCGGCCTTCTGGCGGGACTCCTCTTTCAGCTCGGGGCGCACGTCCGCGGCGGTGGAGCGGGCGTAGCGCTCATAGAGCTCCCGCGCCTCCAGGTTGCGGCCCAGCGCGCGGTACGCCTCCGCGAGGCCGTACAGCGGCGAGGCCGAGTCCGGCTCCAGCTTCAGCGCGAACTGGTAGTCCGCCGCGGCCTCCGCGTAGCGCCGCAGCCCGATGTTGGCGCTGCCCCGCGCGATGTACGCCACGGTCAGGAGCGGCTCCTGCTGCAGGGCCTGCGTCAGCGTCTGGAGCGCGGGCGCGTAGGCGCGCTGGCTGATGTGCTGGACGCCCTGCTCGTAGGCGCGGCGCGCCTGGGCCCGCGTCGTGTCCGCCACCGGACCCGAGCCCGGCGGCTGTCCCACGTCCTGCGGCGACGCACCGGCCTCCGCCTGCTTCACGCGCGCCCGGGTGATGTTGTCCTGCGCGCTCTGGCGGATGGCGGCGTCCTGGGTGAGGCGCGACGCGGTCTCCCACTCCTCGATGGCGCGCGCGTAGTAGCCGAGCACCGCCAGCGCGTTGCCCAGCTTGAAGCGGGCCTCCACGTGATCCGGGGCCGCGTGCTCCGCGTCGAGGAAGGCGAAGGCCGCCTCGCGGTAGCGCCGCTCGCGCATCAGCGCGTCCCCGTCGCGGATCCGCGTGGCCGCCAGCACCGCCTGCGACGTGCGCTGGGGCAGGGCTTCCGCGGGGCCGGGCTTCGTGTCGGTGGCCGGGCCCGGCGCGCGCGCGGCAGGGGCTGCGGGCTTCGTGTCGGTGGCCGGGGGGTGTACCTGCGCCTGGGCCGGCACCGCCATCGTGCCAAGCCACACCACCGCCGAGACCCCGAGCTGGAACCTGCGCGTGCGAACCATGTCCCTCTCCCGTCCTGGCCCCCGGCGGGCCAGGACCACTTCGTCCTGCGTCCTTCCTAGCTGCGGAAGGGGTTCTGCAGGAGCACCGTCTCGCCGCGGTCGGCGCCCACGGAGACGCACACCACGGGCACGCCGCTGACCTCTTCCACGCGGCGCACGTAGCGCTTGGCGGCTTCCGGCAGCTCGTCGAAGGTGCGCACGCCCGCGAGCTTCTCATCCCAGCCGGGCAGCGACTCGTAGATGGGCTTCACGCGCGCCAGGTCCTCGTAGTCACCGGGCAGCTCCGTGACGCGCTGGCCGTCCAGTTCGTACGCGTTGCAGATGCTGAGCGTCTTGATGCCGCTGAGCACGTCCAGCTTGGTGAGCGCCAGGCCCCAGAGGCCGTTGACGCGCACCGCGTAGCGCAGCACCACGCCGTCCAGCCAGCCGCAGCGGCGCGGGCGGCCCGTGGTGGCGCCGAACTCGTCGCCCACCTTGCGCAGCCGGTCCCCCAGCTCGTCGCTCAGCTCCGTGGGGAACGGGCCTCCGCCGACGCGCGTGGTGTACGCCTTGCTGATGCCCATCACCTTGTCGATGGCCGTGGGCCCCAGGCCCGAGCCCACCGCGGCGTTGCCCGCCACGCAGTTGGAGCTGGTGACGAACGGGTAGGTGCCGTGGTCCACGTCCAGGAGCGTGCCCTGCGCGCCCTCGAAGAGGATGCGGGCGCCGCGGCGGACCTGCTCGGAGAGGAAGAGGGACACGTCGTGCACGTAGGGGCGCAGCCGCTCGCCCAGGGCGGAGAACTCCGCGTGCACTTGCGGCGTCTCCAGGCGCGGCACGTCCACGCCGGCCTGGGCGCAGAGGTCCTTCAGCTCCTCCAGCGCGGCGGGGAGGCGCTCGTCGATGCGGCGGCGCAGGCGCTCCGGGTGGAGCAGGTCGCGCACGCGGATGCCCCGGCGGGCGACCTTGTCTTCATAGGCCGGACCAATGCCCCGCCCCGTGGTGCCGATGGCGCTGCCGCCGCGGGCCTTCTCACGGAAGCTGTCCAGCAGCTTGTGCCACGGGAAGATGACATGGGCGTTGTCGGAGATGAGCAGCTGCGCGTCATCCTTGAGGAAGCCGCGCGGTTTGAGCGCGTCGATCTCCCCGACGAGGACGGCGGGATCCACCACCACCCCGTTGCCAATGACACACGTCTTGCCCGGGTGAAGGATGCCCGAGGGGATCAGGTGCAGGACGGTCTTCTGCCCCCCGACCACCAGCGTGTGGCCCGCGTTGTTGCCGCCCTGGAAACGGACGACCACCTGGGCGTGCTCGGTGAGAAGGTCGACGACCTTGCCCTTCCCCTCATCTCCCCACTGCGCTCCGATGACGACGACGTTCGGCATGGTGCCCGCCGCTTAGCACGCGGGAGGGGCCGGGTGACAGTGTTCCGCGAAGCCGCAGTGAAGGGCCTGGCAGGCTGCCTTGTCCCACCCCGGCCATGCCCCGGTGGATTCCGCCCGGGCCAGGGCCCGGACGCCCTCGGCCAGCCGGCGCACCGCCCCGGCGTCGGCGGATCCGGCCGGGAGGAATTCCGGTTCCGGGGACGCGTCCCCCAGGAAGGCCACGCCCACCCGCACCGGCACCCCGTCACGCACCATCCGGGCCGCGGCCAGGCGCAGGGCCGTCAGCTCGTGCGCGCACGCGGCCGGGCCCAGGGGGTGGCGGGCGCCCGGGCGCAGGAGCACCGCCACGGCCTCGCCGTCCGGTGACTCCCAGAGCAGGTCCACCGCCCCTTCCACGCTGGCGCCGTCATCCAGGTCCAGCACGAAGTCCAGGCCCCGGTGGATGGAGGACGCGGGCGCCGCCGCGAGCTGGCGCGCGAAGGTCGTGCCCAGGAAGCACTCCACGGTGGACAGCACGCCGCCCAGGTCGTCCTCCTCCGGATCCCGGCCCGCGGTCCGCAGCAGGTTCTCCAGGTGCGCGCGCCGCTCGGAGGCCTCCGCGTCCGGCCCCGCGAGCGACAGGTCCACCTCACGCAACAACCGTGTGACGAGCTGGTCCGGACGCTCCACGGGCAGCCAGCCGTCGGCTTCCATGAAGAGGGGCGCGGCGCGTGCCGGGGCCTCCCAGGGCTCGGATCCGACGGGGAGCCCCAGCCGGTGGAGGTGATGGTAGCGGCGCGGGCACGTGAGGAAGTCCTGGACCGCGCGCGCCGTGGCGACCACCGGTGCGTCGGTGAACAGCGCGGCTCCGGCTCCGAGCGCCTCGTCGGACATGCGCTCCAGCGCGGACTCGATGCGGATCCGCGCCTGTTCGAGCTGCTCCTGCGTGGGCGGCTCCGGATCCGCGGGGGGCGGCAGCTGCTCCACGTCCACGTCGAGGGCGAGCGCCCGCAGGTCCGGATCCACGTCCAGCCGGCGGTCCACGCGGTGCCACCACGTATCGGTGCCCGCGCGCTTCTCCTCGCCGCCCGACAGCACGAGCAGGTCCTTCGCGCGGGTGAGGGCCACGTAGAGCAGGCGCAGGTACTCGGCGTCCTCGCGGGCCTTCAGCTCGGCGCGCACGGCCTCGAAGCGCTCGGAGGTGAAGGTGTCCAGCGAGTCCGGCATCCAGGGCCGCAGGGCCAGGCCGAAGGACCGCTCGAAGTACGCCCGGGCGGTGGTGGTGCGCCGCCGGCCGCCCATGCCGGGCACCACGACCACGGGCCACTCCAGGCCCTTGGCGCGGTGGATGGTGAGCAGCTGCACGGCGCGCGGATCCCCTTCATCCAGCAGGTCCGCCTGCGCCTCGTTGGGGTCGGAGTCCGCCAGCTGGCGCAGCTCGCGCGCGAAGGCCACGCAGCCTCCCGTGCCGCGCTCGTCCCTGCGCGCCGCCAGCGACAGGAGCTTCTCCACGTTGGCGCTCGCCTGCTCCGCGTAGGGTGAGCCCGCCAGCGCCTCGCGGTACCCCGTCGCCTCCAGCGCCGCCTGCAGCAGCGCATGCACGCCCAGCCGGTCGCGCTCCCGCCGCAGCACGGGGATGAGCTCCAGGAAGCGCGCGAGCCGCGACTGCTCTCGCGCTGACATGGCGGCGCGGACCTCCGGATCCACCAGCCGGGGCGAGCCGAGCGACAGCGGCAGGTCCCCCGCGAGCCGGAACAGCGACGCGTCCGACAGGCCCACCAGCGGCGAGCGCAGCACCGCGGCGAACGCCAGCGCGTCGTCCGCGTCCGCGAGCAGCGCCAGCAACGAGGCGAGGTCGCGAACCTCCTGGGCCCCGTAGAAGCCCCGGCCGCGCAGCACCCGGTGCGGCACGCCGTGGCGGATCAGCGCCTGCCGGTACTCCTCCAGGTGCGTGAAGGTCCGGAAGAGCATGGCCACGTCGCCGCCGCGCGCGGGACGCAGGCCCTTCCTGTCCTCCGCCATCACCGTCGGCGGAGCGCCCGGCGCGAGCATCACCCGCAGCCTGCGGGCCACCGCGTCCGCTTCGTACTCGCGCAGCTCCGGAGCCGTGTCGGCCTCCGGCAACGTGAGCCGCTCCACCACGGGCCCTTCGGCCAGCTCCGGGCGCGTGGGGGACAGGTCGTCCGTCTGGGGCTCGTAGACGACCTCGAAGGGACGGGGCGTCGCCTCCTTCGCCACGAGCAACCCGGCGAACGCGCGGTTGAAGAAGGACAGGACGCCCGGCAGGGAGCGGTAGTTGTTCTGGAGGAAGCCGCGCATGCCGCCCTCGGCTTCAATCTTGTCCGCCAGGACCTTGAACACGGACACGTCCGCGCCACGGAACTCGTAGATGGACTGCTTGCGGTCGCCCACCGCGCACAGGAACGCGGGCTCCAGGGGCAGCGCGGCCACCAGGTCCGCGTCCGGCGCCAGCTCGCGCGGGCCGCCTTCGCGCTGCTCCGACAACAGCAGCACCAGCTCCAATTGCAGCCGGTTGGTGTCCTGGAACTCGTCCACCAGCAGCGCGCCCTGCCGCTCCTGCACCTGCTGACGGAACTCCGGATGGTCGCGCAGCAGGTCGCGCGCCTTCACCAGCAGCGAGGTGAAGTCGAACACGTTGCGCCGGGTCAGCTCCGCGTCGTGCCGGGCCTCCACCTGGCTCAAGAGGTCGCGGAAGGTCGCTTCGAACGGTGCCGTGCGCCACGCGGCATAGGCATCCTCCAGCCGCCGCACGGAGCCGTCGCTCTTGCCCTTCACCTTCCAGAGCAGCTCCTTCAGGCACGCGCCCGCGCCCTTGCGCAGGTTGACCAGGTTGCGCGGCTCCGACAGCAGCACGTTGCGCAGCGTCGGGAAGTGGCCCGGCTGCATGAACGTGTCCGGCGTCATCCCCTTCAACGGGGGCTCGCACGCGTTCAGGAGGGTGCTCCACTCGCCCTTGGTGTCCTGGGCGCGGGCCTCCAGGCACAGGCGGCGGCAGTCCTCGATGAGCGCTTCGAGCTGCGCCTTGTCCGCCACGCCGTCGCCCACGCGCGCCGTGGCGGCCTTGAGGCCCTCCTCGCGCATCTTGCCGTAGACGTCCATCAGCGCGGCCACGAGGCCGTCGGAGAACCCGGAGCCGGAGAAGCCCAGCTCCGCGCACAGCTCGCGCACGCGCGCGTCGCCGCCCTCCAGCGCGTCCAGCACCACGCGTTCGGTGACGTCCTCCAGCAGGCCCGCGGCCTCCAGCTCGTCCAGCACCTCGAAGGCGGGATCGATGCCCACCGCGGGCGGCGCGCGGCGCAGGAGCTGACCGCAGAGCGAGTGGAACGTGCCCACCGTCGCGGCGCCCAGCTCCTCGCGCACCTTGCGCCAGGCGTCCTGCGTGGGGAACGGGCGCTCCAGCCTCGCGAGCGACGCGCGCAGGTCCTTCTCCGCGTCGTGCGGGACGTCGCCCTGGGCCAGCGCGTCCAGGCGCTCGCGGACGCGCTTGCGCATCTCCGCGGCGGCCTTGTCCGTGAACGTGAGCATGCACAGCCGGGATGGACGCAGCGGCTCCGCCTGCCGCGCTCCCGCGAACAGGTGCAGCGTCATCGTCACCAGGCTGTACGTCTTGCCCGCGCCGGCACCCGCCATCAGGGCCAGGTTCTTCTCCAGCGCGAGCATGTGGGGCGTGGTGTCGCTCATCCGCTCCCCTCGTCGGAGATGCGGCGCTCGGTGATGCGGCACACCGCGCGGTAGCCGCACTTGCCGCAGTCGTTGGGCCGCGCCGGGAAGTCACCCTTGCGCAAGCGCCGCACCAGGTCCTCCACCGCGTTGGGCAGGTTGAGGCCGGCGGCCTCCGCCACGCGCTGGCGCACCTCCGGGTCGGTGGACAGCAGGTCCTCCAGCTCCGCGGGCGGCAGCACGGCGGACAGGTGGATGGCGTCACCCGTGCGCAGCGAGAACCACGCCGCGTTCTTCGCGCCCACGTGGCCCGCTTCGCGCGCGGCGTAGAGGTAGAGCGGGAGCTGGAAGTCGGAGCGCAGCAGGTTCTCCTTCAGCGTGCGCTTGTCCAGGCGGCCCGTCTTGTAGTCGATGACGCCCACTTCCGTGCCGGCCGTGTCCAGCCGGTCGATCTGCCCCTCGAAGACGATGGCGTCCTCCGCCACCATCAGCTTCACGTCGCTCCAGCGCTTGTCCTCCGCGGCCGGGCCGAAGCGCAGCTCGAAGCCCTCCGGCACCAGCGGGTCGAAGGGCAGGCCCCGCCGCTGGTCCGTGAGGATGCGCCGGACCATCGCGTGGGCCTTCTCGCCCGCGAGCTTCCACAGCTCGTGGTGGCCCACGTGGTTGAGCTCCGCGAAGTGGCGGCTGGCCTTCTTGACCGCCTTCTCCAGCACGTCGTCGGGGATGTCCTCCGGCGCCTGCCCCAGGAGCTTCTTCTCCTTAAGCGCCTGGAACACCTCCTCCATCACGCGGTGCCAGAAGGTGCCGCGGCCCCGGGCGTCGAACTCCTCGCTGGCCACCACGGGCTCGGCCACCTTCAGGCCGTACGCGATGAAGCCCTGGAAGCCGCAGTTGCCGAACTTCGACAGGGCGCTCGCGGACAGCGGACGCTCCAGGCCGAAGTGGAACGTCTCGCGCAGCTTCTGCTCCAGCTGGGGGCCCTGCACGCCGCCGGTGAACTCGCCGGGCAGCTCGTCCTCGCGGCCGAAGAAGCGCAGGCGCGCGGCCTCCATGTGGGCCAGCTCTCTCGCGGTGCGGAACCAGTCGTCCGTGCCGAAGCGGTCCTTGAGCAGCTGTCCCGCGGGGTCCGGCTCCGTGACGCGCAAGGTGGGGAACGACAGGCCCGCCAGCGCCTCCAGCGCCACGGTGCGCCGCAGTTCCGACGGCGTGAGCACCTCGTCCAGCGGCAGCACCGGAGGCAGCGTGCGCGTGGCCCACTTGTGGCCGGTGAGCCTGCGCACCTCCTCCAGGAACGCGGACGGCACCTGCTCCTGCCCGCCCGCGGCCTTCACCGCGAACGACAGGCTCAACGTGCCCTCCGCCGCCGCGAGCGCGCTGGCGAAGAGCAGCCGGTCCTCGGTGAGGCGCCAGGGCGCGCGGTCGTCGAACTCGCCGCCGGTGAGGCGGAACACATCGCGGGTCAGGTGCTGGTTGAGCGCCACGCGCTCCGCGTCACCCAAGAGCGGCGACGGCGGATCTCGCCCGGGGAGCCGGCCCTCCGTGAGCCCGGCGACGAAGAGGTGGCGGAAGTTGCGGCCCGGCACGTCGGCCAGGTCCAGCACCTCCACCGCGCCCGTGGAGGGGCCTCGCGCGGGCAGGTGCACGTCGCGCAGCGCGTCCGCGAGCCACCGGCCCAGCACGCGCCGGGTGATGCGGGGGCCTCCGCCCACGGCGCGCAGCGAGCGCAGCAGCGCCTCCATCCGCTGGCGGAAGGCCGCGAGCGCCGCGTCGTCCCGGGCCCTCGCGTCCTCGATGCGCGCGCCCAGCGTGCCGGCCTCCTTCGCCTCCAGGGGCCCCGCGGAGTCGAGCAGGCCCAGCCGCTCCACCACCTTCCACCACGCGGCGACGGACTCCGCGGCCGGGGCCTCCTGGGGGATGTGGCGGCATTCGTCGATGAGCCGCATCACGCGGTCGCGCAGCGCGCGCACGGCCATCACCTTGCCCGCGTCCTCCTTGCGCTTGCCGCCCTGCGCGGCCATCCGGCGCGCGAGCCCGTCCAGGCGCACGTCGTAGGCGCCCTTGCCTCGCGTCGCGCCCAGGCGGTCGTCCCGCGCGGCGGCGAGCGCGAAGAGGGTCGCGGGCGCATCCGGGCCTCCTCGCGACAGCGACGGCACGTAGCGGCTGGAGACGAGCTCCGCCACGCGCTCCGCCGGGAAGCCATCCTCCGTCAGCACCGGCAGTTCCAGCGCCAGCCGCACGGGCCCCGCGAGCGCGAGCGGCTCACCCCAGGGCAGCCGCACCGGCACGCCCAGGTCTCCCAGCGCCTCCGCCAGCCAGCCCGCCTCCGGGCCCAGGTCGCGGTACGCGATGGCGATGTCGCCCGGAGCACTGCCCGCGTCGATGAGCCGCCGCACGTCGCGGGCCACCACGCGGGCCTCCTCGCGCGCGGACGTCGCGTTCCACACGGCCAGCCCGTCCACCGCGCCCTTGAGCACGTCGCGCGCCGCGCGGGGCGAGAACAGGTGCCGGCCCAGGTCCGTGAAGGGCCGGCCCTCGAAGGTGACGTCCGCCTTGAAGAGGTCGACGTGGGGCATGGTCTCGCCCCGGTTCTCGAACGCGCGGAACAGCGCCGCGAGCGCCGCGTCCGCCACCGGCGAGCCACCCACCGGTGTCTCCACGCGCAGCGACACGCGCCGAGCCTCGCATGCCGCGGCGAGGCCCATCAGCAGCTCCAGCTTCGACGGGCGCACGTCGTAGACGCCGTGGAGCACCAGCCCCGTCACGCCGTCCCAGCCCGTGGGCCACGCGCCCCGGTCCAGCGCCTCGCGCGCGCCCCGGAGCACGTCCTCGCGGTCCGCGAGCCCCAGCTCCGCGAGGCGCTGTTCGTACAGGTGATAGAGCCGGGCGAGGACGCGCGCGCGGGTGCGGCGCTCCGGCGGCAGCACCTCCGCGGCGTCCTGGAGCTCACGCGGAGAGAGCCGTCCGGCCTTCAGGTCCAGCAGCACGTCCGCGGCGGCGCGGGCGAAGGCAGGCTCGCGCACGTAGTCGCCGAACGGCGTGGGCCCCAGCGTGCCGCCCAGGCCCGCCACCACGGCCCGGGCCGTCATCGCGGGACAGGGCCGACGGTTGAGCTCGCGCGCCCCGCCCAGCGCATGGACGAAGTCGTCCCACGTGAGCAGGTGGGTCCCCACGGCGATGCCCCGCGCACGCTGCTCCGCCCGCAGGGCAGCCTGGCGGCGCGCGGCATCGGGGAAGACGTGGAGTGTGCGGCCAGGGCGGGGCATGCGGGGGCGAGGACTCTAGAACGGCCAGGGGCGCCGTTTTCATGCTCCTTTCGAGGCATTCCCACACCCTGGCCCGTTGTCCGCCCGCCTGCTGTCCTCCAGAACCCGGGAAGTCCGCTGAACCCGTGCGTCCGGATTGCCGTGAAGGGGTGGAGCGCCCTTATGCTCCCCCGCCCCATGCCTGCCTCCTACCGGACCCTGGCCGCCTTCTGTCTGCTCCTGCTGGCGCCGCTGTCGCCCGCCGCCGCGCAGGACACCTCCGATGCCCCGCGCGCGCTGCGCTTCGACTGGACCCGCGACGGCATCATCACCGGCACCGCCGGCGTGCTGTGGATCTCCAGCGAGTCGGTGTTCAAGGACGACCTGGCTCCGGCGCAGTGCCGCTGGTGCGACCGCGCGCCGGACGGCACCGACCGGCTCAACCGCCTGGACCGGTGGGGCCGCGGCATCGCGGGCAACACGGAGGCGTCCCGCAAGCGCGCGGACACCTGGAGCAACATCATCGGGTTCGCGGGCCTGCCGCTGGCCATGCTGGGCACCCAGTACGCCGTGGGCCACGGCAGCGGCGCGTCCCGTGAGTATTTCGCCCAGGACGCCACCATCATGGTGCAGAGCGCCGTGCTCGCGTCCGTCGCCAACCAGGCGGTGAAGTTCACCCTGGGCCGCGAGCGCCCCTTCGTCCACGTCCTTCCGGAAGAGGCCAAGGGCCTCACCGCGCACCCCACCGACAACAACCTGTCCTTCTACAGCGGCCACACCAACCTGGCCTTCTCGCTGGTCGTGTCCGCCGGCACCGTCGCCTCCATGCGCGGCTACAAGCACCAGGAGCTCATCTGGGGCGTGGGCCTGCCGCTCGCCGCGTCCGTGGGCCTGCTGCGCATGGGCGCGGACAAGCACTACCTCACCGACGTGCTCACCGGAGCCGTGATGGGCACCGCGTTCGGCCTCGCCGTGCCCCTGCTCCTGCACGGCCGCGTGGACGACGACGCTGCGCCAACCCCCAAGCAGGTGTCCTCGGTGTCGCTCAACCCGATGGTGGGCAGCCAGATGGTGGGCCTGTCGGGCGCCTTCTAGACACGCCCGCGTCCAGTCGCATCGGCGGCGGCGTCACCGGGGTGCAAGAGCCTGACACCCCGCGTGCGGCCACGAGGCCCGCGGCGGCGCGCGCGGCCGGGCCGGTGGATTTCGTGCTTCCTCTTGAACAGATGCCCGCCGTCTTCCGGGCATGGGGAGATGGCGGTGCTATCTGACCTGTCTGTTCTCAGCAAGGAGCCCCCGTCCGTGGCCTCCCGGGTGAAGTGCCTGCTCGTCGATGACCTGGAGGAGAACCTCCTCGCGCTCTCCGCCGTGCTGCGGCGCGATGACGTGGAGGTGCACTGCGCCCGCTCCGGCGCGGAGGCCCTGGAGTTGCTGTTGCAACACGAGTTCGCGCTCGCGCTCCTGGACGTGCAGATGCCGGAGATGGACGGCTTCGAGCTGGCGGAGCTGATGCGCGGCTCCGAGCGCACCCGGGACGTGCCCATCATCTTCGTCACCGCGGGCACGGGCGACCCGCGGCGCACGTTCAAGGGCTTCGAGGCGGGCGCGGTGGACTTCCTCTACAAGCCGCTGGAGGCGCGGGCGCTGCGCAGCAAGGCGGAGGTCTTCTTCCAGGTGCACCGCCAGAAGCAGCAACTGGCGCAGCAGTTGGACACGCTCGCGGAGACCCTGCGCCTCAACGAGATGTTCACCGCCGTCCTGGGCCACGACCTGCGCAACCCGCTCTCCGCCATCCTCACCGCGGCGGACCTGCTCCAGCGCCGCTCCGACGACGAGGTCGTGAAGAGGACGGCCACGCGGATGATGACCGCCGGCAAGCGCATGAGCCGCATGATTGAAGACGTGCTGGACCTGGCGCGCGCGCGGCTCGCGGGCGGCATCCCGCTGCGCCGGGGGGAGACGGACTTCGGGCAGCTGGTGCAGCGCATGGTGCAGGAGCACCAGACGGCGTGGCCCCGCCACCGCATCGAGGTGCAGCAGGACGGCGACCTCGTAGGGGACTGGGACGGGGACCGGCTGGCGCAGGTGGCGTCCAACCTCATTGGCAACGCGCTCCAGCACGGCGACGCCGCGGAGCCCGTGCGCATCCGCGTGGACGGCACGCGCGACGACGCCCTGCGCTTCACCATCACCAACGTGGGCGTCATCCCGCCCGACCTGCTGCCCGTCCTCTTCGACCCGTTCCGGGGCGGCAACCAGCGCCGGGGCCGGGGAGAGGGACTGGGCCTGGGGCTCTACATCGTCCAGCAGATCATCCACGCGCATCAGGGCGGCGTGGAGGTGCTCTCCGGCAGCGGGCCCTACACGGAGTTCCGCGTGGAGCTGCCGCGCAAGGGCGTGGACGTCGTCAAGCTGTAGCGCCGTTGTCCACGGGCACGCTGCCCGTCCCGTCCGGCTCTGGCTCGGGGAGCGGCAGCGTGTGCAGCCCCCAGCGCTGCCCGGCCTGCCAGGAGGCGACGCCGGTCACGCCCCAGCCGGCGCGCTGGGCCTCGCGGCCCTCGAACTCCAGCCAGAAGACGGCGGTCTCCGGCCGGGCCGCCTGATCCAGGCACGCCACGCGCGACGTCGTGCGCCCGTGGGCCTCCAGCGCCACCGCGAAGGGCTTGTGCGAGTGGCCGCAGAGCACCCACTTCGGGTGCACCGTGTCCACCAGCTTGCGCGTCACCGGGTTGCCGATCCACGGCGACGGCAGGGGGCGCGCGGGGGCCAGCCGCTCCTCGCGGGCCCGCTGCACGATGCCCCGGGGCCACTCGTGCACCAGCAGCAGGTCCACGTCGCGCGCCGCGGCCACCTGCTCCACCTCCGGCGTGCGGAAGTAGCCCGCCTGCTTCGCCGTATCCAGCGACGTGGGCCGCTTGAGCGGCTGGTCGATGAAGCGCGGCGCGTGGATGCCGGACAGGTAGGCCACGCGCAGGGGGCCCAGGGTGCGCAGGCCCGCGCGGCCCAGGTAGTGGACGTCCGGGGCCAGCTCCCCGCCGTCAGGCAGGTCGTGCAGCGCCTCGAAGTCCTCGTTGTTGCCGCCAATGAAGTACAGCGGCCGCTTCACGCGGCGCACGCCGTCCGCGTACTCGGCGAACTCCGCGGGCATGGCGCGCTTGGCGGCCTTGCGCCGGTGGTCGTCCGCGCGGCGGAAGGCCTCCACGTCCCCCACCGCCAGCACGAAGTCCACCCGGCGGCCGCGCGCCTGCTCCAGCGCGTCCAGCCACGCCTCCACCCGGTGGAAGCGGCCATGGATGTCACCCAGCGCGGCGACGAGGAGGGAGTCCTGCGGCATGTCCTTCACTCAAAGCCTCCCGCCTCGCGCTGTCGAGTCATCCCCCACCGGCACTTTCCGGTGACGGACGAATGGCCGCCCTGGCTACGGGCAGCCCAGCGGGTAGGTGATTTCCACCACGGCGCCGGGAGCCGGGGCGCGCAGGCGCTCGAAGATGACGGCGTTGGCGCGCGCGTCATAGGCCCAGCCGTCCGTCACCGGCGCCCCGTCCACGCGGACCACGAGGGCGCCCGGGTCCGCGGGCAGCTCCGACAGGGAGAAGGTGCGGTTGGGGCCGAAGGCGCTCTCCGACAGCTTCTCCAGCGACGCGGCCCAGTTGGGCGTGCAGATGCTGTCCACCACGCCGTTGAGCTTGTGGGCCAGCTCCATGTAGCGGCTGCCGGAGCTGCTGGCGGTGGTGCAGCTGGACAGGTCCTCCGGGCCCACCACGGCGTTGAAGCTCACCTTGGTGGGGTCGTTCCCCTTGAGGGCCAGCAGGTAGGTTTCGTACCAGGCCACCGGCTGCGAGCTGAAGTCCTCCTCGTCCGACAGCACGATGATGGCCAGCTTCGCGTCGTCGCGCAGGAAGCCGCCGTTGCCGTCGTTGGCCTCCGGCGTGCGCGGGTCGTCCAGGTTGTAGAGCAGCGGATCCGACAGCGCGCGGTACGCGGCGTCCAGGCCCTGCTCGTTCCAGTGACACACGCCCACGTGCGTGTTGATGGCGAAGACGCCGGCCGCGTTGGGCGTCTCCGGCGTGATGATGCGCGGGCTGGTGCCGTCCACGGGGAACAGGCGCCCGTTCTCACCGCCCATCGCGCCGCCGGGGCACTCGGACCAGCCGCCGGGGGAAGGGTCCAGGCCGGTGGTGGTGACGCCGATGCGGTAGTCCACCTGCGCGGCGGTGGCGGCGGAGAGGAAGGCCGCGAAGTTCTCCCCCAGGCTCTGCTGCTCCTCCATCATGGAGCCCGAGTTGTCGACGACGAAGAGCACGTCCACGCGCGCCTCCGCCTCCTGGACGAAGCGGTCCGTCTGGTCCGTCTTCGCCAGCCCCCGCCCCACGAGCCCCGCGTTGTAGACGGCGCCGTCCTTCAGCGTGAAGCGCACCGCCGCCGCGTCCTCGCCCTCCTCCACGGGCGCGTACTTCGCGGTGAGCTTCACGCGCCCGCCCGCCGGAATCGTGGCCGGCAGCGCGCCGGACACCGCGAACTCCTGCCCCGCCTGCTCCAGCGTCATGCCCGCGACCTTCACCTCCCCCGGGCAGTCGTTGTAGGCCATGAACTCGCGGGTGCGCGGGCCGCACGCCAGCCGGCTGATGCCGAAGTCCACCGTGGTGGGCTGCACGGAGAAGCAGCCCTGCACGCCCCGGCCCACCAGGTTCACCATCGGGTGGCCGCGCGTGGGGTGGCTCACCCAGCCCTCCGCGAGCCCCTGGAACTCCCCTTCCGAGGCCGGATGGAAGCGCACGATGAGCGTCGCCTTCTTGCCGGGCTCCAGCACGCTGTTGGCCACCGTCGCCGCGCGGAAGGCCGGATCCGACCCCGACGCCAGCTGGAGCGCGGACAGGAAGCACGCCTGCGTGCCGGTGTTGCGCAGCGTGACGCCCAGCGCCACCTCCGAGCCCACCGGCACCTGGCCGAAGTCCAGCACCGAGGGCAGCGCGTACTCGCAGGGCGCGAAGGCGCGGCCCTCGCCCGTCAGCGTCACGCCGTCCGTGGCGCTGGAGGTGCGCTGCATGGAGGTGACGGCCAGCTGCCCGCTGCTCACGCTGCCCACGCCCGCGCGCGGGCTGAAGGTGACGCCCACCTTCAGCGTGCCCCCGGGCGCCACCGGCTGGCTGGACGGCGGCTGCGCGAGCGTGAAGTAGCCGCCCGCCTGCGTGGTGAGCTGCAGGCCCGTGACGGACGTCTCCTCGCGGCAGTGGTTGGACACGGTGACGTCGCGCGTGGCCGTCATGCCGAAGGCCACCGGCCCGAAGTCCAGGTGCGCGGGCGTCACCTCCACGCACGACGCGCCGCCCTCGCCCGTCAGCGTCACCTTGGGGCCGGGCGACGTCGTCTTCGGCTTGCGCACGGCCACCTCCACGCGGCCGTCGCGCACCTTGCCGAACCCCTTCGGCGTGAAGGCCACGCGCAGCTCCACCACCCCGCCCGGCGGCAGCACGTCGTTGGGCAGCGCGGGCGCGCTCACCACCTTGAACACACCGGACGGGTCCTCCAGCAGCGCCGCGCCCTTGTAGCTGAGCGCTTCGTTGCCCTGGTTGCGCACGGTGATGCGCTCCTCCGCGGTGGCGCCCACGGCGACCCGGCCGAAGTCCACGCGCAGCGGCGTCACCTCCAGCGCGCTGGCCACGCCCGTCCCCGTCAGCGTCACCACCGCGGGCTCGCAGCCGTCACACACCGCGACGTGCAGCGCCGCCTCCGCGTTGCCCAGCCGCACCGGGCTGAAGGCCACCGGCACCTTGCGCGTCTCGTGCGGCGCCAGCGTGGACGGCAGCCCCACCCCGGCGGAGAACTCGTCCGCGTCCGCGCCCTCCACCGACAGCACCAGCGGGCTCTCCACGTCGGAGGGGTTGCGCACCGTCACCTCGCGCATCTCCACCAGCCCCAGGTTCACGTTGCCGAAGTCGAGCGCCGACTCCGGCACCTCCACCAGCGCCTTCACGCCGCGCCCGCTGACGGGCACCTGCGCCGCCGCGCCGCCGGACGCGTCGGTCATCAACTCCAGCTGCCCCTGCACCGCGCCCTCCACGTCGGGCGTGAAGCGCACTTCAATCTCGTGCTCCGCGCCGGCCGTCAGCGTGAAGGGCTCGAACGCGGGGACGCTCACGTTGGGCAGCGACGAGCGCGCCCCCTCCACGCGGTACGACGCGCGCCCCTCGTTCGCCAGCCGCAGCTTCATCGCCTTGGTGCGGCCCACCGCGGCGGCGCCGAACTCCAGGAGCTCCGGCCGCGCGGCGAACCCCGTGCGTGCCTGCTGTGAAGTGGGTCGCTCACACGCCGTCCCCGCCGCCACCGCCACCGCCAACACCAACCATCGGAGTCCACGCATACAGAGTCTCGTCCTTCCTACACACGGCACCGGTGTCCCCCCACACAGCCCTGCACGTGGATCCGGTCGTCGTGGAAAGGTGCAACCCTGGTGCCTGAACGTCCCAACGAGGCGCCGTCGCGCCGCCAACACGGCAAACAGGCGCCCACGTTGGGATGCGGGCCTTAACGGGTAAAACAGGAGATTCGACGTTTCGTGGAAGCGACTGCAAAAGCTTCACAAACGGTCGATGCCACACCGACCCCTCACCCTCGGGGGCCGTGCGACTTCCAGCAGGGATGAGTGGAGCGCGCAGGACGGCCGCGTGCCCGTCTGGCCGGGGGATGCGGGCGGGCTTCCCGGGTGTTGCTTCAGAACCGCTCCGGGCGTGCGCCTTTGCGTGCACCGGAACACCCTTTCAGTGATAAAGCGCGCCCCCATGTCCGAGCCCGACGTCATTTCCATCCGTGGAGCCAGGGAGCACAACCTCAAGACCGTCTCCCTGGACATCCCGAAGAAGAAGCTCGTGGTGTTCACCGGCGTGTCGGGCTCCGGCAAGAGCTCGCTCGCGTTCGACACGCTCTACGCCGAAGGGCAGCGCCGCTACGTGGAGAGCCTTTCCTCCTACGCGCGCCAGTTCCTGGGGCAGATGGAGAAGCCCCGCTACGACACGCTGCGCGGCCTGTCGCCCACCATCTCCATCGAGCAGAAGGCGGCCAGCAACAACCCGCGCTCCACGGTGGGCACCGTCACGGAGGTGCACGACTACCTGCGCGTGCTCTACGCCTCCATCGGCGTGCAGCACTGCCCCAACTGCGGCCGCAAGGTGGGCAAGCAGAGCGCGCAGCAGATCGTCGATGAGATCATGAAGCTGCCCGCGGGCACCAAGCTCCAGGTGCTGGCGCCCATCGTCACGAACCGCAAGGGCGAGCACAAGGACCTGCTGGCGGAGGCGCAGAAGCGCGGCTTCTCCCGCGCGCGCGTGGACGGGAAGGTGCGCGAATTGGAGGAGCGCATCGAACTGGACAAGAAGTCCAAGCACGACATCGCGCTCATCATCGACCGCCTGGTGTTGAAGCCGGACCTGCGCACGCGCCTGACGGACTCCGTGGAGACCGCGCTGCGCGAGGGCAAGGGCACGCTCATCATCACGGATGAGAAGGGCACGCTCGCGTCCGACCGCGTGATGAGCGAGCTGAACGCGTGCCCCGCGTGCGGCCTGTCCTTCGGGGACCTCACGCCCGCGTCGTTCTCCTTCAACAACCCGCTGGGCATGTGCACGGACTGCAACGGCCTGGGCACGCGTCCGGAGATGGACGCGGACCTGCTGGTGCCGGACCAGAGCCGCAGCATCCGCGACGGCGCGATTGAACCGTGGGCCAGCGGCATGAACCGCGGCGAGGGCTGGACGGCGGACTTCGTGGAGAGCCTGGCGACCGCGTTCAAGATTGATTTGGACGTCCCGTACGCGAAGCTGTCCAAGCGGGAGAAGGACGTCCTGATGAACGGCGCGAAGGGCAAGTCCTTCACCGTGCAGTGGGGCGACAACGGCCAGTACGACATGGAGTGGGAGGGCCTGCTCGCCCGCACCATGCGCAACTTCAAGACGACGACGTCGGAGGCGCGCAAGACGGAGCTCCAGCGCTACTTCAGCGACAAGCCCTGCCCGTCCTGCAAGGGCGAGCGCCTGCGTCCGGAGAGCCGCGCGGTGAAGGTGCACCAGCGCACGCTGGTGGAGTTGAGCCGCATGACCATCACGGAGGCGCGCACCTTCCTCACGCAGATGGGCCTGAGCGCGCAGGAGGAGAAGATCGCCCAGGAGCTGCTCAAGGAGATCCGCAGCCGCCTGTCCTTCCTGGTGGACGTGGGCCTGGGCTACCTCACGCTGGACCGCACGGCGTCCACGCTGTCCGGCGGTGAGAGCCAGCGCATCCGGCTGGCGTCGCAGATGGGCAGCGAGCTGACGGGCGTCATCTACATCCTGGATGAGCCCTCCATCGGCCTGCACCAGCGCGACAACGGCAAGCTGCTGTCCACGCTCAAGCGGCTGCGCGACCTGGGCAACTCCGTCATCGTCGTGGAGCACGACGAGGAGACGATGGAGGAGGCGGACTACCTGGTGGACTTCGGCCCCGGCGCGGGCGAGCTGGGTGGACAGGTGGTGTCCCAGGGCACGCCCAGGCAGGTGATGGCGGACGAGAACAGCCTCACCGGGGCGTACCTGTCCGGGCGCCAGGAGATTGAGATCCCGGAGACGCGCCGCAAGCCCAACCCCAAGCATCAGATCTCCATCGTGGGCGCGACGGAGAACAACCTGAGGAACGTGGACGCGGACATCCCGCTGGGCATCTTCACGGCCGTCACGGGCGTGTCCGGCGCGGGCAAGTCAACGCTGATCAACGAGATCCTCTACCCGGCCCTGGCGCGCGCGCTCTACGAGAGCCGCGAGCCCATGGGCAAGCACAAGTCCATCAAGGGCCTGGAGCACCTGGACAAGGTCATCGACATCGACCAGCGGCCCATTGGCCGCACGCCGCGCAGCAACCCGGCGACGTACACCAAGGTGTTCGACGCCATCCGTGAGGTCTTCGCGATGACGCCGGAGGCGCGCACCTTCGGCTATGGCCCGGGCCGCTTCAGCTTCAACATCAAGGGCGGCCGCTGCGAGGCGTGCGAGGGCGACGGAGTGAAGCTGGTGGAGATGCACTTCCTGGCGGACGTCTACGTCCCCTGCGAGGTGTGCAACGGCAAGCGCTTCAACGAAGCGACGCTGCGCGTGCGCTACAAGGGCAAGAACATCGCGGAGACGCTGGACCTGAGCGTGCGCGAGGCGGTGGACCACTTCGGCGCGCACAAGGACATCCTGCGCGTCCTCACCACGCTCACCGACGTGGGCCTGGGCTACCTGCGGCTGGGCCAGCCCTCCCCCACCCTGTCCGGCGGCGAAGCGCAGCGCATCAAGCTGGCGCGCGAGCTGGCGCGCGTGGCCACCGGCCGCACGCTCTACATCCTGGACGAGCCCACCACGGGCCTGCACTTCGAGGACATCCGCAAGCTCCTGTCCGTGCTCAACCGGCTGGTGGAGGCGGGCAACAGCGTGCTCGTCATCGAGCACAACCTGGACGTCATCAAGAGCGCGGACTGGCTCATCGACCTGGGGCCGGAGGGCGGCTCGGGCGGCGGCAACATCCTGGCCACCGGCACGCCGGAGGACGTCGCGAAGGTGGAGGCCAGCCACACCGGCCGATACCTCAAGCACGTGCTGGGCAAGGCGCGCCGGGCCCGCATCGGCAAGCGCGTGGACGCGGCCTGAGTCTGCACGAAGCAGGTGGCTCCCGGGCTGTGGGCAAGGAAGCAGCCCCAGGAGCGCAGCCCTCCGGTCCGGTCATGGCTGGGGGCGGGTCCTGAGGTCCGGGCTGAAGGCACGCCTCCCGGACGCAGTCACCATCAGGTTCGCCGTGATGACGCTCCGGAACGGATGGAAGCAGCTGCGCCTCGGTAGGCTCGGCGGCTGGTGCGAGGGTTCCAAGGTCACGCTCCTCGACGAAGGGGCGTGCCTCAAGAGGACCGGCCTCGTAGGGGACTGACGCTGAAGCCCCGCAGACGCACTGTTGGGCGTGGTGAACCTCGGGAGACACAGTCTCCTGGGGGACTGGCGCGAACTGGTTGAGCACGCCCTCATCGCATGTCTTCAGCAGGGCCGGCAGCTGTTGCTGAAGCGTCTGCGCGTCGCGATCGCTCAGGGCGTGCGTCGCGCACCTGGCCCACTGGCGCAGGGCTTCGCCGCCCATGAAGGGCAGCAGCCGGGCCCCAATGCCCCTGAAGGCCCGTTGCAGCGATTGAACGAGGAGCAGGTGCCCGGGACGCGCAGCCGCCTGGGCTGCCAGCCTCAGCAACTCGAACTCCAACTGGGCGCACCGCTCTCCGGAGTGCCAGTGCGCCGCATCCGAGAGCGCGTAACAGACGGACTCCAACTGGCTCACCTGCGACGCGGAGGCGTTCGCGCAGCAGTCGGTCAGGAGCTCCATCAGCACCTGCCGCTTGAGGCTGAAGAAGCCCTCCAGCAGTCGCCGGCTCTCCTCGGAGCGCGCGGCATGCAGCGCCAGGCCCAGGTTCTCCAGCGTCAGCGATTCGTCCAGTGCCACCGCTCGTGCCTGGCGCCCGGGGCGCTGCACAATCAGGCCCCGTGCCGCCAGCCGTCGCAAGGCCTCGCGCACCGTGCCCCGGCTCACGCCATACCAGTGGGCCATCACCCGCTCCGAGGCCAGCCGCCCGTTCATCGGCAACCGCCCCAGCGCGATGTCCTGCTCAAGTTGCTCTTCCACGTACGCCACCAACCCCACCCGCACCATCTGTGTCCCCTCCCCGCCCATGCTTCGCCCATCCAACCAGACGGGTCTGACATGGACGCGAAGGGACACCGACCTTCGCCCCCGTCGTGAGCGCGGGCCCTCGGGCGGCGGACGCCGCGAACTGGTCCGACTGTCGGACCAGTTGGGCGACGTCGGTCCCGGCGGGCACCTCTGCCCGTGGCTCCCCCCGGGTCTCCGCACGGACGCACCGCCGCGGACGGCCTCCGCGCTCCGTGAGGCACGCGCGCGCGGAGAACTTCCAGGCCCAGGTTCGTGTCACGAGCTGCTGGAGTCCTGCCTACGCTGTCCTCCCTTCGCGAACGGGAGGATGGCTCGATGGACGTAGTGCACAGCGCCCTGCACGCAGGGCATGACGGCGGGGTGGAGCTTCATCGCGGGCAGTTGGTGCCCTGCTACGAGTGCCCCGCGCGGGTGGACTTCATCGAGCAGGCGCTGCGGGCGGCGGGCCATCACACCTGGCTGCCGCCGCGCGACTTCCCGCTGGAGCGCCTGCTGAACATCCACGACGCGGGCTTCATCGAGTTCCTGCGCACGGCCTATCCGCGCTGGCGGGCGGAGGGGCGCGACGGCTCCATGCTGCCGAGCGGCTTCCCGGCGCGCGGCCTGCGGCGGGACCGCGTGCCTTCCGGTATCCACGGCGCGATGGGCTACTACGCGTTCGACGCCGGGACGCCCATCGTGTCTGGCACCTGGGAGGCGGCGCTGGCCTCGGCGCACTGCGCGATGACCGCCGCGGCGCTCGTGACGGAGGGCGCGCGGGCGGCCTACGCGCTGTGTCGGCCGCCAGGGCACCATGCCGCGAGCGGGACCTACGGCGGCTACTGCTTCCTCAACAACGCGGCGCTGGCGGCCCAGGGCCTGCGCGACGCGGGCAAGGCGCGGGTCGCGCTGCTGGACGTGGACTACCACCACGGCAACGGCACCCAGGAGATCTTCTGGGAGCGCGACGACGTGCTGTTCATCTCCATCCACGGCACGCCGGACACCGAGTACCCCTACTTCCTCGGGTACGCCGACGAGCGCGGCGCGGGCCGGGGCGAGGGCTACACGCTGAACCTCCCGCTGCAGCGCGGCACGGACTGGGCCGGGTACTCCGCCGCGCTGGCCACGGCGCGGGAGGCCATCCAGGCCTTCAGGGCGGACGCACTGGTGGTGTCGCTGGGCGTGGACACCTACGACGGCGACCCCATCAGCGCGTTCAAGCTGCGCAAGGAGCACTTCCCGCTGCTGGGAGGGCAGTTGGCCGGGCTGGGGCTCCCCACGGTGCTGGTCCAGGAGGGCGGCTACGCGGTGGAGGACATCGGCCACAACGTGGCGGCCGTGCTGGGCGCGTTCGATGGCGCCGTCCTGCGGTAGGGTGGGGGTATGGCCGAGACCTCGACCGCCCCCACCGCCCAGCGCTTCCCGCCCCAGATTCCCTACATCATCGGGAACGAGGCCTGTGAGCGCTTCAGCTTCTACGGGATGCGGAACATCCTCACGGTGTTCTTCATCGACTACCTCTTGCGCACGCACGTGCCGGAGACGGGTGCGCGGGAGGCGCAGGCCAAGAGCCTGATGCACCTGTTCATGGCGGGGGTGTACTTCTTCCCGCTCATCGGCGGCTACCTGGCGGACCGCTTCTTCGGGAAGTTCCACACCATCTTCGTGCTCAGCCTCGTGTACTGCGGCGGGCACGCGTGCCTGGCGCTCTTCGAGGACAACGCCACGGGCTTCTACACGGGCCTGACGCTCATCGCGATTGGCAGTGGCGGCATCAAGCCGTGCGTCTCCGCCATGGTGGGGGACCAGTTCACGGAGAAGAACAGCCACCTGGTGAAGAAGGTCTTCGCCATCTTCTACTGGACCATCAACTTCGGTTCGTTCTTCGCGTCGCTGTTCGTCCCGCTGCTCATGAAGAACTACGGACCCGCGGTCGCCTTCGGCGTGCCGGGCATCCTGATGTTCCTGGCGACGGTCATCTTCTGGGCGGGCCGCAAGCACTACGTGCTGGTGCCGCCCACGGGCCCCAACCCGCACTCGTTCTTCAAGGTGCTGGGCAGCGCGTTCCGGGGCAAGGACGTGGCGGGCGGCACCTGGCTGGACAAGGCGAAGGCGGAGCACCCGGCGGAGGCGGTGGAGGGCGTGAAGGCGGTGTTCCGGGTGTCCGCGCTGCTGCTGCCCTTCGTGCCCTTCTTCTGGATGCTGTTTGATCAGAAGGCGTCCACCTGGGTGGTGCAGGCGCGGTCCATGGACCCCAACGTGGGCGGCGTGGTGTTCCAGCCCAGCCAGATGCAGTTCATCAACCCCATGCTGGTGATGCTGCTCATCCCCTTCCTCACGGCCGTGGTGTACCCGGCCTTCCAGCGCGCGGGCTGGGAGCTGACGCCGCTGCGGCGCATGCCCATGGGCCTCATCATCGGCGCCGCGTCGTTCGTCATCGCGGGCTTCTTCCAGGTGGCCATGGAGGGCGGGACGACGCTGAACATCGCCTGGCAGCTCTTGCCGTACATCGTGCTGACGGTGGCGGAGATTTTGGTGTCCACCACGGGCCTGGAGTTCGCGTACACGCAGGCCCCCCGGCAGATGAAGGGCACCATCCAGAGCGTGTGGCTGGTGACGAACACGCTGGCGAACGTGGCGGTGGCCATCGCCGCAGCGCTCAACGTCTTCACGGGCTCCGCGCAGTTCTTCTTCTACGCGGCCCTGGCCGCGGCGGCCGGCGTGGGCATGGCGCTGGTGGCCCGTCGCTACGTGGTGCGGGACTACTACCAGACGGACGCGCAGGCCCCCATGGACGGACGCAACCCCGCGGTGGAGCCGAAGCCGGCCTAGGGCCCCGGCTGCACCGTCGACTCCGCGGCGGCGGCCGCGGGGGCCCCCTGGCGTGGGAGCTCCACCGTGAAGGTGGCCCCGCGCCCCGCCTCGCTTTCGACCCACACGGACCCGCCCAGCCGCTCGACGAGCTGGTTCACGATGTGGAGGCCCAGGCCCAGCCCCCCGTAGTTGCGGGACGACACCGCGCGCTCGAAGGCCCGGAAGATGCGCGCGTGCCGCTCCGGCGGGATGCCGATGCCCTGGTCCCGGACCTCCAGCCGGGCCATCACGGCGTCCCCCTCCACGCGGATTTCAATGGGCCTGCCCTCGCCGTACTTGATGGCGTTCGAGAGCAGGTTGGTGACGATCTGATCCAGCCGCGAGCGGTCCCACACCCCCGGCACCGCCGTGTCGGCGTGGACGGCGAGCCGGGTTCCCGACGTGGCCAGCTCCGGCGCGAAGCGCGCGGCGACGTCCCGGACCAGCGCGGCGAGGTCCACCTCCTCGAACTCCAGCTCCAGCCGTCCGGCATGGATGCGTGAGACGTCCAGCAGGGTGTTGACGAGCTTCGCCATCCGCTTCGCCTGACGCTCGATGACCTCCAGCGCGTGCGTCACGGTCTCCGCCGGCGAGGTCCGCAGCGCGCCGGTCCGGGCCAGGCGCATCAGGCCCTGCACCGACAACTGGAGGGACGTCACCGGGGTCTTCAGCTCATGGGAGGCGATGGAGAGGAACTCGTCCCGGAGGCCGATGGCCAGCTGGGCCTGCTGATAGAGGCGGGCGTTGTCCATGGCCATCGCCGCGCGGCGGGCCAGCTCCTGCGCGAGCGCGACGTCGGCCGGGCCATACCGGCCACTGCCCTCCAGGCGGGCGAGCGTGAGCGTGCCGAGCGCATGCTCCCGCGCGAGCAGCGGCACGGAGATCCGGGACGGGAAGTCGACGGCCTCGGAGGGGTCCTGTCCCTCCCGGAGGCCGCGCGCGGGCGAGGTGGCGCGCAGCGCTTCGGAGCGGGCCTCGGTGATCCGCTGGCAGTCATGGATCCCTTCCAGGACATCCACCGCGCACCAGTCGGCGAACCGCTGGACGATCAGCGCGGCCACGCTGCGCAGCGCATCCTCGGGGGCGAGCGAACCATCGAGCAGCCCGGAGGCTTCGGCGAGGAGCGCGGATCTCCCCTCCTGCTCCTCGGCCCGGGCACGCGCCTGCTGCTCGCGCTGGAAGGTCTGGTCGCGCTCCTCTTCGGTCCGGCGGTGCTCGGTGATGTCGATGCCGGTGCCGATGACGTACTCGATCGCTCCCGACTCGCCTCGCAGGACGTTGCTGGACCAGGAGATGAGGCGGCGCTCTCCCGTCCGGGTCACCCAGTGGCTCTCGTACTGCTCGTGCCCCAGCCCCGCCGCGAGCACGGCGAAGTGCATCTCCACCCGCGCCGCTTCTTCCAGCGGCAGCAGCCGCGCCCAGAACCGCTCACCGCGCAGCTCCTCGAAGGAGTAGCCCGTCACCTCCTGGCACGCCCGGTTGAAGCGGATGATGCGGCCTTCGGGATCCAGGACGATGACCAGGGCGCGGGCCGTGTCCAGGACCGCCGAGCTGAAGTCCCGCTCGTGCTGGAGCGCGCGCTCGCTGTCCAGGGTCCGCGCGAAGAGCTGCCGGTGGACGAGCGCGGTGCGGAGCACGCCGCCAAGCCGCTCCACCATGCTCCGGTATTGCCGTGGCAGATGCGGCTCGCGATCGAAGTACAGCAGCAGCAGGCTGGCCGGGGGCGCCTCGCCAGGTCCGGCGGCGTCGATGGGCACCGACCAGCGCACGAGCCCCGGCGAGGCCAGCTCCGGATAGGGCAGGTCCACCAGGAGGGGCCCTGGCTCCCGTGGGTGCCGGGGGAGCAGCCTCGGAATCGGGAGCTGGCGGGAGGCCATGGACAGTCCGCTCGCCCCCAGCAGACCGACCTGTCCCCGCACATCCGACTGGAGCCAGAGGGCGACCACGCAGCCCAGTCGCTCCGCGACGCGGTCCAGGAAGTCGTCGGCGGGCTTGTCCGGGTCCAGGAGGTCGAGCGCCGCGACGGAGAGCTCCTGGAGCACGCTCAGCAGCGCGAGGCGCTCCTCGGTGAGCTTGTGGTCCGCGTCCGCGCCGTGCTCCTCCATGCGCCACCTCGTCCTCTTACCCAGGCAGCGCGACCACCACCGCTGTCTTGTTGTGGAACTGGGGGACCCCACCTCCCATGGCCCCCACCTCGCCCAGGGTCAGACAGCCCACGACCGGGACGCCCTCGCCCAGCGCGGCCTGGAACCTCGCAAGCTCGTCCCGGACCTCGTCCCCCAGGACGAGGTACCGGGAGACGCAATCGAACACCACCGCGCCGCCCAACGGGCCAGGGGTGGCTTCCCGGGCCTGGGCGGCGGCATCCGCCGCGGCGCCGAGCAGATCCGTTCGCTTGCCCTCCATCACCCGGACCAGGGAGCCATCCGGAATCTCGGCCATGAAGCGGACCGAACCATCGGATTCGACGGACAGGGGGTCACGGATCACGAACTCGCCATTGGCCTGGGGAATCCCCAGCGGGTGGGTCATCGCGAAGTGGGAGAGGTTCCGCGCATCCAGGGCATCTCCCCGGCTCGCGGCCGTGCGCAGGTAGGCCTCGGAGGCGCTCTCGTAGTCGAGCTCGATGGCGGTCGCGCCCCGGGCCTTCGTGACCTGCGAGGGAGGACCATACGGAGACCAACCGTGCTGGATGCCCACGCCAAACGGTTCCCGGGCATCAAAGGCAATCACCACCACCTGGTCCTGGTAGGCCTGCCCGTGCGTGAACTGGGCGGTCTTGACGAACCGGGCGTTGTTTCCCGCTCCGCCCCCCGCCCAACGGATGCCCGCGCCCGCTTCCTGCTGGGCCCCGCGCACGACCTCCGTCGAGTTGCCGCTCAGCGCGTCCGGCAGGACGATCAGCGCCCGACGATATCCCGGCGGCTTGGGAGGCAGCGTGCTGACGGCCGCGGCCACCGCGGCGCGTCCGGCCGCTCTCGGGCGCTCGCTGACCGGCCCGCCCATTCCCACGCCGACGAGGAAGTCGTCGCCGCGGAAGAGCGCGATGACCAGCCCCTGGAGCAAGAGCTCGGTGCCCGCGAAGACGCCCGCCGCGCAGCACCCGGCCCAGGGAACATCCCCCAGCTCCTCGCGGAGCGCGGACGCCAGCGCCACCGCGTCGTACTGGTCCGTGCACAGGACGAGGGCGAAGGTGGCGGCGTTCGCGCCGCGCAGCGCCTCCTGGCCCGCTTCCCGCGCGGCGACGGCGCAATCCGGTGAGCGGCTCTTTCCAATCTGGATCCGCATGGGGCTCCAGCATCGATACTCACGCGGAAGCGGGCGTGCAGGGCACGCACGGCCCCACGAAAAACGCCGGAGCACCCAGGGGGCGCTCCGGCGTTCGTGCTTCGAAGGGGACGCCCCCTGGCTCAGGTGGCCGGGTGGACGGTGCCTTCCTGGTGCGTGGGCGCCGGCGTGGCCGTCACCTCGTCCGTGCCGTGCATCATCCGCTTCAGCATGGGGGCGAGGAACAGCAGGATGACGCCCGCCAGGCCCGCGCCGATGACGATGGTGAGGAACACGCTGAACTCACCCATCTTCTCCGAGTAGCCGCCCAGCACGCCGGACAGCTTGTTGGCCACCGCGTTCGCCAGGAACCACACGCCCATCATCGCGGAGGTGACGCGCTGGGGCGCCACCTTGCTCACCATGGAGAGGCCCACCGGCGACAGGCACAGCTCGCCCATGGTGTGGAAGAGGTACGCCATGATGACCCACCACGCCGCCGCCTTGCCGTCCGCCGCGCTCTCCTTGGAGGCGCCCAGCATGAACGCGAAGCCCACGGCCAGGAAGATGAGCCCCAGGGACATCTTCACCGGGATGCTCAGGTCCTTGCCCTTCGCCGCCAGCGAGCTCCACACCATCGCGAACACCGGCGCCAGCGTGACGATGAACACGGAGTTGAAGTTCTGGAACCAGGTGGTGGGCACCTCCCAGCCGAACATGGAGCGGTCCACCTTCTGGTCCGTGTAGAGGTTCATCAGGCCACCGGCCTGCTCGAAGCCCGTCCAGAACGCGACCACGAACAGCGCGATGATGAAGATGACGATGATGCGGTCCCACTCGTCGCGGGAAAAGGCGTGACGCTTGCCGTCCTTCGTCGTCGTCTGCGCCTCGGTGGGGCGCGGCGCGGGCGCCAGGCCCACGGTGCCCAGGTACCGCTTCGCCAGCAGCACGAAGGTGATGACGCCCAGGGTCATGCCCACGCCGGCGGAGCCGAAGCCCCAGTGCCAGCCCACGCGCTCGCCCAGCGTGCCGCAGATGAAGTTGCCCAGCACGGCGCCCAGGTTGATGCCCATGTAGAAGATGGTGAAGGCACCGTCGCGCCGGCCGTCACCCGCGGGGTACAGCCCGCCCACCATGGTGGAGATGTTCGGCTTGAAGAAGCCGTTGCCGATGATGAGGAAGCCCAGGCCCGCGTAGAAGATGGAGACGCCCGGTAGCGCCAATAGCAGGTGGCCGATGATCATCAGCACGCCGCCCAGGAGCACCGCCTTGCGCTGGCCGATGAAGCGGTCCGCGATGTAGCCGCCCAGAATCGGCGTCAGGTACACGAGGCCGGTGTACGTGCCGTAGAGGCCCAGCGCATCCGCCGTGGACCAGCCAAAGCCGCCCCGCACCTTGTCGGTGAGGAAGAGCACCAACAGGCCGCGCATGCCGTAATAGGACATGCGCTCCCACATCTCGGTGGCGAACAACAAATACAGGCCCGGGGGATGCCCCTTGCGGGCCTCGCCCGCGGCGACGGTGCTTTGCATGCCGTGAGTTCCTCGAACGGATGTCTGTGAGGGGGAACGAAAAAGTCGCGCGACTGTAACAGGAGTCACGCCTTCAGCGAGGACAGAGGACACCGCGCGTCCTTGGGAATTCCCGCCCCCTGCGCGAGCGGCCCGTCAGCCCCCCGCGCCCTCCCGTTCGTGGCCGGCCGCGTCAGCCCATGCGCCGCGACCACCGGCCGCGGCTCGCACCCGCGGTGGGGGTGGAGGCGAGGGGCTCCGCGTGCGCCGGGCGCAGGGGCAGGCGGACCTCCACCCGCGTGCCCTTGCCCATCTGGCTGGTGATGAGGATGCGCCCGCCGTGCTGCAGGACGATGCGGCGGCTGAGCGCCAGGCCCAGGCCGGTGCCCTCCCCTGCCGCGCGCGTGGAGAAGAAGGGCTGGAAGAGCCGCTCCAGATCCTCCGGGCGGATGCCCACGCCGGTGTCCACGATGGTGACGAGCGCCTCGTCGCCCTGCTGCGCCGTCTCCACCTGCACGCGGCCGGTGTCGCCCACCGCGCGCACCGCGTTGTCCAGGAGGTTGAGCCACACCTGGTTGAGGGTGCCCGGGTCGCCCCAGATGGGCTCCGCGCACTGGTACGAGCGCTCCACCACGACGCCCGGCGGGATGCGCCAGCCCAGCACGCTGAGCGTGGAGTCGAGCGCGGCATCCAACCGCACCGCCACGGGCTTCTCCGCCGTGCGCACGAAGGACAGGAGCGACTCCGCCAGGTGGCGGATGCGCTGGCCGCACTCCTCCATCACCTCCAGCATGGCGGGGCCCAGGTTGGGGTCGCCGCCGGTCTGCTTCCCCTGGACCACCTCCTTGAGCGGGATGAGCGCGTTCATCAGCCCGTTGAGGGGGTTGCGCACCTCGTGCGCGAAGCCGGAGGTGAGCAGGCCGATGGCCGCCAGCCGCTCGTTCTCCGCCGCGCGCACGGCCGCCTCGCGCAGGCGCAGCTGCGTCTCCACGCGCGCCAAGAGCTCGCGCGGGCTGAAGGGCTTGCCCAGGTAGTCGTTGGCGCCCGCGCCCAGGGCCTCCACCTTGGCGGACACCTCCTGGCGCGCGGTGAGCAGGATGACGGGCAGGTCCACCGTCTGCGCGTGGGAGCGCAGCTGCACCAGGAGGTTCAGGCCGGACAGCACCGGCATCATCACGTCGGACACCACCAGGTCCGGCCGCTCCTCCAGCGCGCGGCGCACGCCCTCCTCGCCGTTGGTGGCCTCCAGCACGCGGTAGCCCGGCGCGAGGATGTCCGCGATGAAGGCGCGGATCTCCGCGTCGTCCTCCACCACCAGGATGCGCGGCGCCTTCGCGTCCGCGCGCGTGTGGTCCTGCGGCTCCGAGGGGCGCTGCGCCCCGGCGACGGTGGCGGCCAGCACGGTGGCGAAGCGGCCGGAGCTGCGGCGCTCGCGGCGCGTGGGCAGGTCCGTGGCGCGGCGCTCGCGCAAATCCTCGCGCAGGTGCTGGGTGCCCTTGGGCAGCCGCACGCGGAAGCTGGAGCCCTGCCCCGGCGTGCTCGACACCTCGATGCCGCCCGAGTGCAATTCCAGCGTCTCCTTCACCAGCGCGAGGCCAATGCCGCTGCCCCCGAAGCGCCGCGTGCCGGACGTGTCCGCCTGGGCGAAGCGGTCGAAGATGACGGCCAGGTCCGCGGGCGCCATGCCCTGCCCGGTGTCCACCACCTCCACGTGCACGTCCGTGTCGTCCTCGCGCACGCGCACCGCGATGGTGCCGCCGGCCGGGGTGAACTTGAGCGCGTTGGAGACCAGGTTGTGGAACACGCCTTCAATCCGCTCCGCGTCCACGTGCACCGGGGACACCGGCCCGCCCTCCAGAACGAGGGTGAGCCCCTGCTTCTCCGCCACGGTGCGGAAGGGCAACAGCTGCGACGACAGGAACGCGTGCAGCTCCAGCGGCTGGTAGCGCAGGCGCACCTTGCCCGCCTCCAGCTGGGCCAGGTTGAGCAGGTTGTCGATGAGGCGCAGGAGCCGCTGCGTGCTCCGGTCCAGCGTCACCAGGTGCTGCCGCACCACGGTGGGCAGCGACTCCGGCTCTTTCTGGAGCGCATCCAGGGACAGCAGGATGAGCGTGAGCGGCGTGCGCAGCTCGTGGCTCACGTTGTCGAAGAACTCCGTCTTCAGCCGGTCCTGCTCACGCTGCTTGGCGAGCGCCGTCTCCAGCTTCGCGTTCGCCTCCGACAGCTCGCGCGTGCGCGCCACCACGCGGTCCTCCAGGGCCACGTTGCTGCCGAAGACCTCGTCGTAGCGCTGCTGCAGCTCCCGCAGCGAGCCCATGTTCGCCTGGGCCTGCGCCGCGAGCAGCTCGTCCTTGCGTTTGATTTCGCGCCGGCGGTCCAACCAGCCGCCCAGCGCGAAGCCGCCCACGCCCAGCGACGTCACGGAGAAGAGCGCGTCACCCCAGCCCAGGTGCGTGGCCAGCAGGCCGCTCACCATGCCCAGCAGCAGGCCCAGGTAGTGGCCCCAGAGCGTGGGCGGATCCGTCCAGGTCAGGTGGTAGCGGCACGCCTCGCCGCCCAGCACCTGGCACTCCGTCTCCCGCACCTCCGCGGGCGCCAGGCCCCAGATGGTGGGGAAGGACGCGAACTGGCCCATGCGCAGCTCGCAGATGTTGCGGTTCTGCTCCGGGATGCTGCTGCGGTAGGACAGCTTGAGCCGCTTGTGCTCCAGCAGGTCCACCGCGAACGTCCCCACCCGGTTGTAGCTGGGGGAGAAGTCGATGGTCTGCTTGTAGCAGGCCTTGGGCGAGCCGAAGGCGCGCAGCATGTAGAAGACGAAGCCCAGCGCCTGCGGTGACGCGGTGAACAGGCCCGCCTCGCGCATGAAGCGCGAGTCGCCGGACTCCTCGCGCAGCGCCGCCGCCACGCGCTCCAGGAAGCGCAGCGAGACGTAGTTCGTGGGCTGGCGCATGTAGTCCAGGCCCAGGGTGAACCCGTGATCGCGCCACACCTTGGCCAGCCGCTCCGCGCCGTAGCGGTGCTCGAAGTAGAGCAGCAGCGTGGACGTGGCGCGGACGCTCACCTCGGGGGCGTTGTCCGGTGACACGTCCTGCACCTTCACCGCCGGCAGGCGAGGGGTCACGGTTTCGTTCCTTCGGTGACCAGCGTCACCGCGTACTTCAGTCCCTCCGGGTCCTCGAGCATCGCCAGGAAGTCGTCGCAGTGCGACTGGTAGGCCGCCGGGCCGCCGAAGGCCGCCGCGCCCACCGGCGCCAGGGCCTCGAAGCGCGTCTTCCAGTCGCGCACCAACCTGTCCTCCGCGGCGCCCGCGCAGAGGTAGAAGGGCATCAGGTGCACGCGCACGTCGGCGAGGCCCGCGCGGCGGAACTCGGAGAACAGCTTGCGGCCCACGTACAGGTCGAACCCGCGCGTCGCCAGGGCCTCCACGATGCGCTGGGTGCCTTCTCGCAGGTGCTCCGGGAAGGGCCAGTTCTGGAAGCCCAGCCCGTCGATGTCGGACACCACCACCCGCCCCCCGGGCCGCGTCACGCGGATGAGCTCCGCGAGCGCGGCGTGCCGGTCCGGCAGGTACTCGAAGACGTACTGGCTCCAGGCGTAGTCGAACGCGTCCGCGGGCAGCCCCGTGGTGCGCACGTCCGCCTGGAGGAACGTCAGCCGCGGGCGGTGGGCGTTGCGCGCCCGGGCCTCCGCGACGCGGCCCTCGTGCAGGTCCACGCCGGTGACGTGGCCGCCCTCCCCCACCACCTCAGCCATCAGCTCCGCGATGCCGCCGGGGCCGCAGCCGGCGTCCAGCACCCGGTCCCCCGGCTTGAGGCCCGTGCGGTGCAGCATGGCGCGCGTGTCCTGGGACTGCTCCTGCTCCAGGAGGCGGCGGGACTCGTCCGCGGATTCCATCAGGTACATCACCGCGCCTCCTGGTTCGGGGCCTGCGCCGGAGCCGGCACGGGAGGCCGGCGCTTCGTGCGCCGCATGGGCAGCTGCCGTTCGAAGAGCGAGCGCCAGGCCTCGCACCAGCGGCGCACCATGGAGCGGTGGAAGGTCCACTCGGAGAAGCGGCCCTGGTCCACGAAGCCCAGCTCGCGCAGCACCGGCACGTCCAGCGCGTCCACCAGGCCCAGCGCCGCTCGCCGGTCCCGCTCGCGCGCGTGCGCCATGCACCGCAGCGTCAGCGCCGCCACGGCGTCCCTCGCGCGCGGGTGCTCCCGGTCCGGCACCACGAGGTTGAAGCCGTTGGTGACCTCGATGAGGCTCAGGCCCGGCGTGGCCTCGTCCTGGAGCGCCAGCGCGAGCGGCCCCGCGTCGCCGTCCACCACGAACATCCGCCGCTCCCGGTGCAGCCCCGCCGCCCGGAAGCGCTCGCCCAGGACGGCCTCCGCGCTGGAGTCCGCGCGCAGGTCCTCGCTGAGCAGGCGCACCATCTCCCCCCTGCGGCGCAGGTACGACTCCAGCCACTGGCGGTCCTCCGGGCCCGCGTCGCGCACGGCGGGCAGCGCCGCCGCGTCCACGGCGGGCGTCACCTCCAGGTCCGCGCGCAGGTAGTGGAACTGGCGCAGGTGGCACAGCCCCTGCCCCTCCAGCACGCGCGCCAGCCACGTGCCCAGCCGGTGCGGCCAGCGGTTGTCGGTGCGCCACATGTAGCGGATGAACTCCACGTCCTCCATCGCCTCGCCCACCTCCACCGCGAGCGACGTGAGTTCGCTGGAGATCTGCTCGCTGCGACGGAAGCCCGGCATCACGGCCAGGTGCTGCACCAGCCACGTGCCGGAGTACATGCGCAGGCCATTGACGTGGCCCAACAGCCGCCGTGAATCCGTGAAGACGAGCGAGCGCCCCAGCTCCCGCGCGCGGCCCAACCGCTCGTGCGTGGCCTCCAGCACGGGCAGCACGCGGGACTCCTCGCCGAAGGGGTGGTCCGGGTGGAAGGTGTAGTGGGCGGCCTCCATCATCCGCCACAGGTCCGGGAAGCGGAACACCGCGCCGTCGCGCACCTGGGGCGCCCGCGCGGACACGAACGCGTCCACGATGGCGTCGCGCACCGCGCGCGGCATGTCCAGGATGCGCACGCCGCAGCGGTAGGGGCGCAGGCGCTGATCATGCCGGGACTCGAAGGGGACGACGTCCGCCGAGCGCACCTCCACGCGGCACGCCACCTCCGAGCCGTCCGGCAAGAGCAGCGTGGTGTCCAGGTGCGAGCCCACCGGCAGCACCTCGCACGACGCGTCGATGGGGAAGGCGAACCCGCGCGCGCCCAGGTCCAGCACCGCGCGGGTGATGCGCTGGCCGCTGAACGGCGAGGTGAAGCGCACGAGGAAGCGGTGGTGCGCGCTGGGGCGGAAGCGTTGCTGCCCGCGCCGGTTCTCCACCGCCAGCGAGCGGGGCATGCCCAGGGCCACGCCGTCATGCCCCACGTGGAGCATGCTGGTGACGCCCCGGTAGCGCTGGCCGCCCATCTCGAAGGCGAGGTGGACGACCTCCCCCACGCTCGCGGGCAGCGCCGCGGACACCCGCCCGCGCAGGAGGCCGCGCTCGTCGCAGGCCTCCACCGTGGCGGACTCCAGCCGGAAGTGCGCCGTGTGGCTGTCCGGCGGGTGCAGCCACACGGGCAGCTCGCGCCGCAGCGCCTTGCGCAGCGCGGCCTGCACCGCCACCGCGTCCCGCAGCGTGCGCGGCGGGGCGGCCGTGGACTCGTCCGCGGCGGGCCGCCAGGAGATGCCCACGCGCAGGAACGCGTGCGTCCCCTGCTGCACGGGGGTCGCGTGGCGCACGTACGCGCGCGCCACGTGCAGCACGGGCCGGCCGTCGCGCACCATGGACAGCGAGTCCAGGGGCGTGCCCGGAAGGAAGGCCCCCATCGACGCGTCCATGGGGACCTGGAGCGCCGCGCCGAAGTGGCCCAGGTCCTGGCACTCCGCGCTGAAGGGCCGGTCGCGCAGCAGGAAGTCCACGCGCATCCCCGCGTCCAGCACCACGCGCGTGGAGGCGCGCAGCTGGAGGATGTCGCGCAGGCGCATGCTCAGCTCGCCTTCGCTCAGCGCGTCATCCACCGTGCTGAAGACGTGCCCCTCCGCGGCCGTCTCCACCAGCTCCTCCAGGCCCTGCTGATCCGACCGCGCGCAGACGAACACGCAGACGGCCTCCGGCGCGGCGCGGTCCACGTGGCGCAGGAAGCGGCGCGCGTTGTCCGCGGGCGCGATGATCAGCGTGGGCACGGACGCCTCCATGCGCCGCGTGGCCTCCAGCTGTGAACCCACCACCGAGACCCGGTGTGCTCGCAACGCGGACTTCAGCGCGTTGCGGCGCAGCTCGTTGGGGTGGACGATGAGGACTTCGTGAGTCGGCACGCTCATGGATTTTTCCCGACGCGCAAGAGCCACACCGGCGCCCGTGCATGGCGCCATTCCCGTCGACGCGGGGCTCGCACGCGCCCCGTTCCCGCCATCCACATGTCTTGAGTGCCCGAGCCAGGTGCTCTCTCTTGTTGCCAGCGGGTTCCGCGCTGAGACGCCTTCCCGGTGAGCCGCCGGCGAACAACCCGCGCGTACTTTACCTGCTCCCACGGATTAGGTGATGTACGCGGGGGTGAGAGGACTTTTCGGAATAGGTTAAAGGTGCGCGGTCAACCGGGACCCCTTGGTGGGTAGGACGCGCGGACTCAGTGCGGCCGCGCGCGCTGGCCCCGGGGCCCGGACGCCGTTACAGAATGCGCGGGCGACGAGGAGGCCCCCCATGGGCGAGACGGTCGATTACGAGGCGGGCATCCGGGAGCTGAAGCGCTCCATGAACGCGGTCATCCTGGCGCACTACTACCAGGAGAGCGAGGTGCAGGACGTGGCCGACTTCGTCGGCGACAGCCTGGCGCTGGCGCAGGCGGCGGCGCGGACGGAGGCCGACGTCATCGTTTTCTGCGGTGTGCACTTCATGGCGGAAACCGCGAAGATTCTGAATCCCACCCGACAGGTGTTGCTCCCGGACCTCAAGGCCGGCTGCTCGCTGTCGGACCGCTGCCCCCCCGCGGCCTTCAAGGCGTTCAAGGACAAGCACCCGGACGCCTTCGTGGTGTCGTACGTGAACAGCTCCGCCGCGGTGAAGGCGATGAGCGACGTCATCTGCACGTCGTCCAACGCCGTGCGCATCGTGAACCAGATTCCGAAGGACCGCCCCATCCTCTTCGCGCCGGATCAACACCTGGGCCGGCACGTGATGAAGGAGACGGGCCGCGACATGGTGCTGTGGCCGGGCAGCTGCATCGTCCACGAAATCTTCAGCGAGAAGAAGCTCGTGGGGCTGAAGGTGGAGCACCCGGACGCGGAGGTGGTGGCCCACCCGGAGTGCGAGCAGCAGGTGCTGCGGCACGCGGACTTCATCGGCTCCACCAAGGCCATCCTGGATTACGTGGTGAAGAGCCCGAAGCAGAAGTTCATCGTGGTGACGGAGGCGGGCATCCTCCACCAGATGAAGAAGGCCGCGCCGGGCAAGACGTACATCCCGGCGCCGCCGGACAACGGGTGCGCGTGCAACGAGTGCCCGTACATGCGCCTCAACACGATGGAGAAGCTCTACCGGTGCATGAAGGACCGGACCCCGGAGCTGGTGCTGCCGGCGGACCTGCAGCACGCGGCGCTGGCGCCCCTGCGGCGGATGCTGGAGTGGTCCGCCTGAAAAAGGCGGACGCGGACTGTCGCCCGCGTCCCACCTACAGCAACTCGCGTCTTGCGGACGGCGGGCCCAAGTGCCATGGAAGAGACGTGGCCTTCCGATTTCTCGCACTTCCCGCCCACCGGCTGGTGGACTTCCCCAAGACCCTGCCGGACGACGAGCGCCTCGAGCCGGACCTGCCGCCGGTGATGGAGGCCGTGGAGCGCGCCCTCGCTGGCGCCGAGTTCCGCGACCTGAAAGCCCGCGACCGCATGCGCGCCCTGCTCCAGGGGGACCGTCCCCCGGCCCTGGGCTCGCCGGGCAAGGGCTTTGGCCCCAGCGCCATCTTCGCCCAGCCGCCCCAGGACCTGCCCGCGCTGCTGCGCATGGCGGACGAGCTGGAGCAGCTGGCGCGCCGGGAGGCGGGAGAGCGCGCGCTGGTGTGGAAGTGCGGCGAGTGCAGCGCCCGCTACGCGGTGCCGGTGGCCCTGGTGCGCCAGGTGTCCATCCGCTGCGAGCGCTGCGGCCACCCGGTGCAGCTGTCCTCGCAACAGAGCCTGGGGGAAGAGGCCCTCATCGACCCGTTCCAGGGCGCGGTGAACACCAGCCGGCATGAGCTGGCGGCCTTCTTCCGTGAGGCGATGGCGCGCGGCTGGCCCGTGCTCGTGTCCGAGGGCGGCGCCCCTGCCCCGCGCGGGCGTCCGTCCAGCCCGACGGCCTGAGCCCACCGCCCGGGCTTCCAACGGGGGCTCTTCCAGAAGCCCCCTCCCCGCTTCAGATGAAGATGCCGGCGGAGGCGTCGTTGCGCGCCTCCTGGAGTTCCTGCGTCGCGGGACGGCCGCGCAGCGCGTCCATCACCTGACGCGGCGCATGACGGCCCGAGCACTTGGAGCACTCGCACTTGCCGCGCTTGCAGGTGCAGTCCGCCTTGCTGCCGCAGGAGCACTTCGCCGTCAGCACCTGGTCCAGCTCCTCCAGCGGGCGCGGCGCCTCGTCCTGCTTCGCTTCCGGGGACGGCGTCTGGGCCTGCCGCGCGGTGCCCTTGGACGCGGCCGCCTTCGCGTGGGCCTCGCAGGCGTGGGCGCTGACGGGCACCAGCCAGAGGCCGCCCAGCAGCAATCCCGCGGTCATCAACGTCGCGCTGCGTGCCATGTCCGCTCTCCTTGGCGAGGCGCCGTGAAGTCCTGGGGGGAGACGCCCGCCGCTACCGGCCTATAGCGCAGGGCATTCCCCCTGCCAAGGCATTCGCACGCACCTTTGCCTACCCATTAACAGGGCACACGGTGCGCTCGCCCGGCGCGGGGGCGCGCGCGTACAGTCCGCGCCCTCCTGCCCGTGACGAATCGAACCGACCGCATCGCCTTCGCCGCCGCGCTCGTGCTCGGGGCGCTCCCGCTCTGGGTGTCGCGCGCCATCCCCATGGTGGACCTGCCGCAGCACCTGTACCTCATCTCGGTGCTGCACCGGCTGGACGACCCGACGACGCTGTACCCCACGCTGTTCGCGGCGCGGCACGAGCTGACGCCCTACCTCGGTTACTACTACCTCGTCAGCGCGCTCAACTGGCTGCTGCCGCTGGAGCTGGCCAACCGCGTCTTCCTCACCGCGTACGTGGTGGGGATGCCGCTGGGCATGGCCTTCCTCTTGCGCAGCCTGGGCCGGCCGTCGTGGCCCGCGCTGCTGACGCTGCCGCTCGCGTACGGGGACAGCTTCGGCTGGGGCTTCATCAACTACCTGGCGGCCCTGCCGCTGACGCTGCTGTGCTGCGGCCTGTTCGTGCGGACGCTGACGGACGCACCGCGCCGCGCACGCTGGGGTGTGGGGCTGGCGGCGTGCCTGGTGGCGGTGCTGCTCTTCCACGTGCAGGCCTTCGGGTTCCTGGCGTTCGGGCTGCCGTGGCTGCTCCTCACCACGCCGGTGCCGGAGGACGCGGCGGCGAAGGGCGTTGTCGCCCGGCTGCGGCCGCGCGTGCCGGCGCTGCTGGGCGTGGTGCCCGGCGTGGCGCTGTTCCTGTCCTGGGTGGTGCTCCGGTTCGGCAACCCGCCGGACATCCAGCCGGGCGCGCCGTGGAAGGCGTGGGGGCCCACGTTCTCGCCGCAGAACCTGGCGTGGAAGGGCTTCGAGCAGAACCGCGCGGAGTTCTTCCAGGTGCTCGCCAACACGTTCCACGACGGCTCGGACCGCTGGCCCCTGTACGCGGTGGGCGCGGTGGCGGTGGCGGGCTGGGTGCTGGGCGTCGTGGGGCCGGGGACCCGGCGCGAGGGCCTGGTGGCGCGCTGGCGGCTGTTGGGGCTGGGCGTGCTGGCGCTGGCGCTCTACTTCCTGCTGCCCTTCGACATCCGGGGGTACGTCTACTACCTCAACACGCGCTACGCGCACCTGGCCGCGGCGCTGCTGGTGGCGAGCATGCCGGCGGCGCGGGCGGAGTGGCGGCGGCCCCTGGGGCTGGCGGCGGCGGCGAGCGCGTTGCTGCTGGCCTTCGTGATGGGGCGCGGCTTCCAGCGCTTCTCCGAGGAGGCCCGCGAGTTGGAGGTGCTGTCCGGCCTGGCCGCGAACCGGCCGAAGGTGATGGGGCTGGTGTTCGACCCGCGCTCCAGCGTGGTGCGCTTCCCCGTCTTCATCCACGCCGCGGCGGTGGTGGCGCGCGAGCGCGGCGGGGTGCCCAACTTCACGTTCGCCACGACGCCGCACTCGCCGCTGCGCTACCGGGGGGAGGTGCCGCCCACCTTCCCTTCCGAGTGGCGGCCCCAGGAGCTGGACTACGCGACGCAGGGCACCTGGTACGACCACTTCCTCGTGCGCGGGGTGCATCCGTCCCGCGTCTTTGGCGGACGGTTGCAGTCGGAACTGGTCATCGTGGGACAGGCCGGAGGGAGCTGGCTGGTGCGGCGGCGGTAGGGCGTGAAGTAGAACCGCCGCGCATGAGCCCTGCCTCCACCGAGCCCCGCCCCCTGCTGGATGCGCTGCGCGCCGGCACACCCCTGCCCGCCTTCCCGGAGGCGGACGTCGCGCGGGCCCGGAGGCTCGTGGACGACGTGGGCGCCGCGGCCCCGGCGGACGTGGAGGCGCTGCCGGAGGCCCTGGCGGGCGCGGTGCTGGAGGCCGCCGTGCTGGCGGGCCAGGTGGCGCTGCCGGAGGCCCTGTCCGCCTCCGCGGTGAAGCCCCTGGCCAAGGCCGCGAAGAAGGCGCTCTACCGGCTGCGCTCGCGCGGCGTCACCCCGCCGGAGGCTCCGAAGGCGGCGCCCGCCCCCGCGGCGCCGGAGACGCTGCCCACGCTGGTGACGCTGGTGTCCTCGACGGGGCAGTACGGCCTGCTGCTCACGCGCGTGGTGCGCGGCGGCGTGGAGCTGCTCCAGGCCATCGTGTCGGACGAACAGGGCGTGCTGGAGCTCACCCGCACCGAGCAGAGCCGGGGAGACCTCCGCCGCATCCTCAAGCACGGGCTCCAGAACGGCTTCGGCATGGAGATCACCCGCGAGGAGGGAGCCCGGCTGCTCGCGGAGGCCGCGGCGCTCAACCTGCGCACCCGCACGCCCTTCCCGCCGGACCTGGAGGCCGCGCTGCGCCACCACGGCGTGCAGCCCGTCCACGAGCCCGAGCCCCTCCCCGCCCCCGAGCCCGACGACGTGCGCCATGCCCTGGAGGGCGATCAGCTCCACGCGACGCCGGAGATCGCGGAGTGGATGCCGCCCGACGCGGAGGTGCGGGGGTTGATGGAGCAGGTGCAGGCGCTGGCCTCGAGCCCCCTGGCGTTGAGCGGAGCGCAGCGCCAGGAGCAGGTGCGGCAGCGCGTGCTGGACGCGGCGCGGGCCTTCTTCACCCCGGAGGTGCGCCAGCGCTACGCGCGCCGCCTGTGGCGCATGGCGGCCTTCTTCGACGCGACCGGGCGGGCCCTCCAGGCGGACATCGCGAGGGGCGAGGCCCGGCGCCTCTTCCACGGGCTCGACGAGCCCTTCTCCCGCTTCGCGGAGACCCTCTTCGCCAAGGTGGTGGTCCTGGCCGCGGCGGGTGCGCAGGCCCAGGCGGAGCAGGGCACCGCGGCCCCGGGTGAGCCCCCGGCCGCGCCCACGCACGAGCGGCGCAGCCCCGGCGGCCTCATCCTGCCCTGACGCGTCCAGGCCCGTCAGGGTGGCCCGCGTCCCGGACGCCTCGAGGGCGCCCCGGGAGCGGGCCCGTCCGCATCAGAGCTGCTCCGTGCGGGCGCACAGGAGCAGGTCCAGGTTCTCCCGCTCCCAGGCGAGCGCCCGCTGGTAGTCGTGGAAGCGCTTCTCGTGCTCCATCAACTCCGGCGGGTGGATGCAGCGCCGGCCGTCCTCGCCCCTGCGGGCGCGGTAGACGTGGTGCAGCATCTCGTGGAAGACGATCCACTCCACGAAGTACCGGGGCACCAGCGGCTGATCCAACGCCGGGTGGATGCGGATGACCTTCGAGTCCGCCGAGTACGAACCCATCTTGATGCTCTTGCGAGGCCCCTTCACCCGGGGCGCCGGCCCGTAGGTGATGGCCGCGTCGATGCGGCTCTGGAAGTAGCGCTCGTTGAGCCGCTCATAGATGCGCCCCAGGTCGTGGTAGCGCCCCACCGGCGACAGCCTCAGCCGCTTGCGCATCTGCGCCGGGGACAGCCGGCGGATGAAGATGCGGTTGCGCTCGATGTAGCGGTCCAGCAGCGCGCTGGCGTCCGCGTCCCCCTTGCGCACGAAGCTGGCGAGCGCCTGGAGCACGTCGTCCGGCGCGGCCAGGAACATGTGGTGCAGCCTCAGCCGCCACAGCGCGCGCTGACGTTGGAACGTCAGCATCGTGTGGGTGTTGTCGTGGATCTCCACCGCCACCTTCCCCCGCAGCCGCGTGCGCAGCCGGCGCTCCAACACGCGCCGCCACACCTTCACCAGTCGGTTGGGCTCAGGGGCGACCGGGAGCTGCCGGGCCACCCTCCCCGCGGGGTAGGTCCTCTGTCGTGTGATGTTCTTCCGCTTCTTCGCGCGAGCCATAGAGGGGCCGGAGTCTACGGACCCCTCTGACATGTGTAAACGCGCCCGCTTGGTGGAAAGCCAAGGAATTCCAACGACTTAAGGGCACTCAAGCTTACCCGGTCCTACGTGTCCTCCGGGGGGTGCGGATGCCGCATACGCGTAAGTCGCCGTGCCAATTAGCGTCGCCTGCGGCATGGGACCCGGAGCGTCTGGAGTTCCCCGGTTACAGGTCGGACGTTGTAGGTCTCAATGCCCCGAGGTGCACGCTTTCCCGGGCAGGTGTACTGGACGCGGAGCGGGCCGGGAGCCAGGGCGACCACCTGGTTGATGGGCAGCTTCCCGCCCCCCGGCCGGCCAAGCACGGTGCGCACCGGGGCCTCGAAGCGGACCTCCACGGTGGCGGGGGGAGGCGGCTCGACGGGGGCCGCCGTTTCCACGACCGGCGGGGCCGCCACTTCGGTGCCCGCCGCGGCCACCACCACTCCCGCGTCCGGCGCCGTCGCCGGCTCCGCGAGGACGGGGGCGGCGGGCTTCGGCGACGCGGCCTCTTCAGGAACGGGAGCGGGCGCCTTCACGGGGGCCGTGCCCTGGGGACCGGGCCGCGCCGGGCCGCCCATGGGGGCCCCCTTCATGGGCGCGGGGGGCGCCTGCGCCTCCGGACCGAAGAGGCCCATCATCCACGCGAGCCCCAGGCCCAGCACGGCGAAGAGCGCCACGCCCAGCACCAGCAGCACGGCCAGGCGCGAGCGCTTCGGCGCGCTCGAGGCGTCGAGCGTGTCGGGCCCCTCGTCGTCGTAGGCCTCGTCCTCTTCGACGGGGGCACGCACGGCCCGCCGGGGCGGCCGGCGCGGCGCCTGGAACCCGATGGTGGACTCGTCGTCGTCCGGGTCTCCCGAGGACACGGGCGTCGGGTCCGTGAGGCTCACCGCGGAGGGCCCCGGGTCGGTGTTGAAGCGCTCGTCGTCCTCGGGCGACGGCCGCGGCGGCGGGCGCACGGCGCGAGCCCCGGAGTTGCCGGCCGGAGGGGAGCGGTTCGCGTCGCTGGACGGCGAGGCCCCACGGCGCGGGCCCGGAGGCTGCGACAGGCGCCCGTCGTCCCCCATGCGCCGGGGGCCGGACGACAGCGGCTCGGAGCGGCCGTCCTCGGAGGACGCCATGCGCCGGGGGCTGGACGACAGCGGCTCGGAGCGGCCGTCGTCGGAGGACGCCATGCGCCGGGGGCCGGACGACAGCGGCTCGGAGCGGCCGTCCTCGGAGGACGCAATGCCCGACCGGCGCGGGGCCGGAGGCGGCGTCGTGGCGCGGTCATCCGGAGCATGGGGCGGCGTGCGGCGCGGGGTGGGCGCGAACGGGTCGTCCGATGCGCCGGCGCCTCGCGGCATGGCCACGCCGGACGACGGGCGCCGCGAACGGTCCGAGGCGCCCCGCTCTCCCGACGGTCCCGAGCGCGCGGTGGGCTCCGGAGGGCCGCCCCGGCGCACCGGCGCGGGCGTGGGCACGACGGCCCGGGGACGGCGCGCGCGCAGCGGCACGGTGGAGTCGGCGTCCTCGTCCTCCTCCTGCGCCTCCTCATCCCAGGCCTGCGCCTCGAACACGGGCTCCAGGTGGCGGCGCGGCGCGGGCGCTCCGGGCATCGTCCCGACGGCGGTGGACTCGCCGTCATCGTCCTCATCGTCGTCGTCGCGGCCCGTAGGCAGGTCGCGCGGCCGCGCCATCTGCGTCTCGGGCTCGCCCTCCTCCGCGTCCCAGGCGCGCAGCGCGGCGGCCTCCGCCGTGGGCCGGCGCGCGGGAGGCCGGGCCACCAGCCCCACGGGCGTCAGCGCCGAGGGCCCCCGAGGCTGTGATGCCGTGCCGCCCAGCGGCAGCGTGCGCGCGCCCGTGTCCTCGTCCTCCGTCAGCGGCAGGGTGCGCGCCGCGGTGTCCTCGGGGAGCGGCAGCGTGCGCGCGGCGGTGTCCTCCTCCGCGTCCGACAGGGGCAGCGTGCGCGCGGCGGTGTCCTCCGGCAGGTCGGGCACCGGCGGCGGCAGCGGCGTGCGCAGGGACGGCAGCGGCAGGGTGGCCTCGTGCCGGCCCGCGCGCTTCGCCGGGGGGATGTGGAGCACGGTGCGCTCCTCCTTCTCCCCCAGGAGCCGCGCGATGTACGACGCCACGTCCAGGCTCTGCTTGAGCACGCCGGATGCGAGGAACGCCTCCAGGTCGTTGCGCACGTCGGAGGCCCGCTGGTAGCGCTGGGTGCGGTCCTTCACCAGGCACCGCATCACGATGCGCGACAGGGCCTCCGGGTAGTCCGGGCGCACCAGGTGCGGCGGCGTCGCCTCCTCGTGGCGGATGGCGTAGAGGATGCCTTCCGTGGTGGCGCGGTGGAAGGGCTGCTTGCCGGTGGTGATTTCATACAGCATCACCCCCAGCGCGTAGATGTCCGCCCGGTGGTCCAGCCGCTCCTGCATGATCTGCTCGGGCGACAGGTAGAGGAACTTCCCCTTGATGACGCCCGGCTTGCTGCGCTCCATGAACGCGCCGGCCTTGGCGATGCCGAAGTCGACGAGCTTCACGCGCCCGTCGTAGGAGATCATCACGTTCTGCGGAGAGACGTCCCGGTGGATCAGCTCCAGCGGGCGCCCATCCACGCCGCGGCTGAAGTGCGCATGGTCCAGGCCCGCCGCGATGGCCGCGCAGATCTTCGCCGCGACGCCGTACGGCATGGAGGCGCCGAACTTGTGCTCCTCCACGAGCACGCGGCGCAGGTCCACGCCCTCCACGTACTCCATGCAGATGAAGATGTTGTCCCCCTCCTTCCCCAGCTCGTGCACCTGCACGATGTTGGGGTGGTGGAGCTGGGCGGCGATGCGCGCCTCGTCCAGGAACATCTGGACGAACTCCGGCTCCTCGGAGAGGTACGGGAGGATCCGCTTGATGACCACCAGCGTGGGGTCCGGCGGCTTGTGCGCCAGGAACAGCTCCGCCATCCCGCCCAGCGCGAGGCGCTTGATGAGCAGGTACTTTCCGAACGGGGTGGCCGTCTGGGGCGAGCTCAAGGACGTGAAAGGTGGGCCGCGGGTGGAACTTTGAACCGTGTCCGGAGCCTACCTGCAATCCCGCCCCGGGGGGAGCCGTCCGACCCGCCCGGCGCGGACTCTAGGCAGGGCCGGCGGGCCACGCGAACTTTCGGGCCCCGGAAACACGACCGCCCCCCAGGGCTCAGGGCCCTGGGAGGCGGACGGGAGAGAGCGTCAGGCGTCAGGCGGACTACGGGAAGGCCGCGCCGTTCACCTGGCCCGGCAGGTCGGTGCAGTCCTGCGGGATGAGGGTGTAGGTGTAGCGCTGGTCGGTGCCCGGCACGCCGCTGTCCTTGTCGTTGGCGCCGCAGCCCGTGATGTCCGTGCCGCCGTCCTCGCAGCCCGCGAAGGTGTAGGTGTCCCACACGCCGCTGATGCCGTTGGGGAACGTCACCGCGCCGCCGTCCAGGGCCGCCTTCTGGTAGTCGCAGCGGGTGCCGCCGTCGCCGGACGAGTCACGCGTCTTGGCGTGGTAGACGAGGATGCCGCCCGTCACCTCGAAGCCGTAGTGGATGGTGCCCGCGTCCGCGTTGTCCAGACGCTGGAGCTGGCTCGGCTGCGGGTTGGTCAGCGTGAGCGGACCCGCCAGGTGCACGCGCGTGCCCAGGTAGGACGCGGAGCTCTGGGGCGCCGCGAGCGACGCCGTCAGGTCCTCCGCCGTCACCTCGTTGGCCGGCGGCCGGGCGTCCACGCCCGCGTCGGACTTCACGGTGATGTTGAGCGTCTTCGCGTTGCGGAAGTCGTTCGCCAGGTGGTGGCGGCGGCCGCTGAACGGCTGGTAGTTCGGCTCCGTGCCGAAGTAGCCCTCGATGTCGATCTTGTTGCCCGGCTGGGGGTGATACGTGTCCGGCAGGTCCGTGTAGAACTTGGTGATGTAGAGGCCTTCCTTCGGCGCGGCCGGATCCGTCACCCAGAAGAACGAGCGCCACTGCACCCCGTCATTGCCCAGCTTCTCGTAGTCCACGTCGGTGACGACCACGTCACGCAGCGTCACCTTCGTGTTGAACGGCACCTTGCGCGCCGCGGCGATCTGGTTCGCCGTGCCCGCGCCGCCGTCCGTGCCCGCGTCGCCCGTGCCCGCGTCGTTGGTGCCCGCGTCGTTGGTGCCCGCGTCGGTGCTGCACACGCCCGTACAGCCGGCGTCCGGCGTCGGGGTGGGGTTGTCGTCGTCACGTCCGCCACAGCCGGCCGCCGTGGCCATCGCCGCGGCAGCCAGGAGGGCCGCAGCGCCCAGCTTCTTGCGCAGTTCCATTCGTATCTCTCCGGGGGGTTGAGGGCGCCGCGATTCTTGAAGTCCGACGCCGGTCGGGCTGAGGATTCAAGCCCTTATACCGGCGGCCGAGCGGGGCCGGCAAGGAACGGACCGGGGCCCTGTCCGTGACATCGCAGTCAATTCAGGAATAGGTGGATCAATGCTGCCGCGCGACACGTTTCTGCAGGGTCTGAAGCCCACGCTGCACATCGCGCATCGCGGCGGCGCGCTGCTCGCGCCGGAGAACACGCTGGAGGCCTTCCAGCGCGCGGTCCACACGCACCGCACGGACATGCTGGAACTGGACGTGCACCTGTCGCGCGACGGAGAGGTCATCGTCGCGCACGACGACACGCTGGAGCGCTGCACCGACGGGACAGGCCCGCTCGCGGCGCTCACGCTCGCGGAGCTGCGGAAGCTGGACGCGGGCTACCGCTTCACGCCGGACGAGGGCCGCACCTTCCCCTTCCGCGGCCAGGGCGTGCGCCTGCCCACGCTGCGCGAGGTGCTGCGCGCCTTCCCTGCCCTGCGCCTCAACGTGGAGCTCAAGCCGGACGTGCCGGGCGCGGAGGCCGTGCTCGCCCGGCTGCTGAGCGAGGAAGGCGCCCTGGGCCGCGTGTGCATTGGCAGCGAACAGGACGCCATCGCGGAGCGGCTCTACGAGGAGCTGCCCGACGCGTGCCACTTCTACCCGCGCGACGCGCTGGCCGCGTTCGTCCTGGCGCTCAAGGCGGGCGAGGTCCCACCGGAGGACGCGCGCTACCGCGTGCTCGACATGCCGCTGTACTTCGGCGAGGTGAGGCTGGTGGACGACGCGCTGCTACGGGCCGCGGCCGAGCGCGGCAAGTGGATCAACGTGTGGACGGTGGATGATCCGGCGGAGATGGACCGGCTCCTCGCGGAAGGGGTCGGCGGCATCATGACCGACCGGCCGGATCTGCTCCGCCAGCGAATGGACGCCTCTGGAAAGCCGGGTTAAGCCTTCGGGCTCCATGCCCCGCTCCACCGCCCGCGCGCGTCCCGCGACGTCCCGCACCGAGCCGCCCTCGTCCAAGGCGCCGCCCACGGATGGCGCCGAACCCAAGCCCAAGGCCCGCAACACGCTCAAGGTGAAGGTGCCCCGCGCCAAGCGCTTCGTGGCGCTGGCGGGCAACATCGGCGCGGGCAAGACGACGGCCGCGAAGCTCATCAGCCAGGGCTTCGGCTTCGAGCTGTTCGACGAGCCCGTCATCGACAACCGCTTCCTGCGGGACTACTACGGCGACATGTCGCGGTGGTCGTTCACGCTGCAGCTGGAGTTCCTCATCCGGCGCGTGGAGCACCACGAGCTCATCCACTCCGTCAGGAAGAGCTGCGTGCAGGACCGCACGCTGTACGAGGACCCCGAAATCTTCGCCAAGTACCTGCACGGCCTGGGGCACATGACGAACGCGGAGCTGGACCTGTACTACGAGTACTTCCAGCGGCTGTCGCGCCACATCGTGCGGCCGGACAAGGTCATCTGCTTCGACGTGCCGTCGGAGGACGTGCTGCTCCAGCGCATCCGCACGCGCGGCCGCGCGGAGGAGAAGGGCATCGGGCGGCAGTTCTTGAAGGGCCTCAACGGCTACTACGCGGGCTTCCCCCAGGTGCTCCAGGAGAAGTACGGCGTGGACTGCCTGGTGGTGGACGTGTCCAAGCAGGACATCCGCCGGGGCCAGGGCCGCGAGGAGTTCATGGACCGCGTCTCCGCATTCCTGGCCTGACGCGGCGCCGTCTCTCGTGCGACGCTGCCCGGCGCCATGCACGACCTCAGCCCCAAGAGCCCGCGCGACTCCGAAGTGGTGATGACGCAGCTCATCCTCCCCCCGGACGCCAACAACCTGAACGCCGCGTTCGGCGGGAAGGTGATGCAGTGGATCGACATCTGCGGCGCCGTGGCCGCCCAGCGCCACTGCCGTCAGGTCGTGGTGACGGCGTCCATGGACGACCTGCACTTCCACGCCCCCATCCGCGTGGGCTGGATTGCCCTCCTGCACGCGCGCGTGCTCGCGTCGTTCCGCACGTCGCTGGAGGTGGGCGTCACCGTGCACGCGGAGAACCCGCTCACCGGTGAGCGGCACCTCACCACCAGCGCGCTGCTCACCTTCGTGGCGCAGGGGCAGGACGGCAAGGGCGTGCCGGTGCCGCCGCTGCTCCTGGAGTCGGACGCGGAGCGCCAGGCCTTCCAGGAGGCGGAGGCCCGCCGCGCCCTGCGCCGGGGCCGCGGCAAGGAGGAGCAGTCCTGGATGAAGGTGATGAAGCCCGTGGCCGGCGCCTGACCGCTGGACGCACGAAGGGCCGGGGGCACGCCTGGCTGGCGTCCCATCCCGGCCCTTTTCCACCTCGAGCGCGAAGACGGCTCAGGTGGTGAACGACGTGCCGCAGCCGCAGGAAGACTTGGCGTTGGGGTTCTCGAACTTGAAGCCCGCGCCGGTGATGCTGGTGACGTAGTCGATGTGCGTGCCCGACAGGTACTGGGCGCTCAGCGCGTCGGTGGCGATGGTCACGCCATCCTGCTCCCACGTCTGGTCGCCGGCCTTCGTCTCCTTGACGAGGTTCAGGTCGTAGCCCAGGCCGCTGCAGCCGGAGGGCACCACGCGGATGGAGAAGAAGTAGCCCTGGAAGCCCTGGGCCTGGATGACCGTCTTCACCTGGGCGATGGCGGCGGCCGTCAGGACGACGGGCGCGGAGGTGGCGGGCTGGGAGGCCGGCGTGGAGCCGGTGACGGCGGTAGACGTGTCCATGTGCTTCACTCTCCTCGTAGACGGCGCCTCATAACGCCCTGGCGCCCGAAAAGCCAAGGGACCTGACAGGCCCCGTCACGGCTCAACAGAAGATAACCCCCATGCCCATCCCTGAAATCACCCCCGCCGAGCTGGCCCGGCGCCTGGCAGGCCCCCCCGAGTCACGCCCCGTCCTGGTGGACGTGCGCTTCCCACACGAGCACGAGTGGGTGGCCCTGCCCGGCTCGGTGCTGATGCCCCTGCCGGAGCTGGAGGACTTCCACGAGCAGCTGGACGCGCTCCGGGGCCGCCCCGTGGTCGTCTACTGCCACCACGGGGTGCGCAGCCTGGACGGCGCCGCGTACCTCATCGACCGGGGCCTTGAGGCCGTGTCGCTCCAGGGCGGCATCGACCTGTACTCGCGCACCGTGGACCCTTCCCTGCCGCGCTACTAGAGCGCGGAGGCCAGGTCCAGCGGAAGGTCCGTCGTCTCGTCGGGCTTGATGGTGGCCTCGAAGGCCACGGGCTCCTTGAGCTGCCTGCCGCGCAGCTCCAGGCGCTGCTTGCCCTCCATCAGCTTCAGCGTCGTGCCGGCGCTGCCCATCATCTGGTTGTTCCGGTACACCGTCAGGCCCGGCGTCATCCCCTTGGGGGTGATCTTCAGCTTGAGGGTGCCCTCCTTGAAGCTGCGCTCGAAGGTCTTCAGCTCGCCGGGCTGGCCGAACGCGAGCTCCTCCGAGTCCTCCAGGTAGATGCCCTGGGCGTCGTTCTCCAGGATGAGCGTGTCCTGCAGGTGGGCGCCCTGCACGCGCGTGAGCGGCGCGGTGCCCAGCAACGTCACCGGCTCCGGGCTGTTGCAGCGCTCCGTGTGCCGCACGGACACCTTCACCGGCTGGTTGGTGTTCACCGTGAGCCACACGCCCTGCGCGTCCGCGGCCTTGGACGTGAGCGCCAGCATGATGGGTTCGCGGAAGAGCACGCCCACCGCGAGCAGGCCCACGACGAAGCCCACCGTGGCCAGCGCGCGCACGCTGCCACCCTGCGGCTTCACCGGCTCCGGCAGCGCGGGGGCGCTGCTGCGCGACGGGCGGCGCTCGCCGGAGTCCTCGTCGTCCTCCACCGGCGGGGCCACCGGGCGCGGGCGCGGGGCGTCCACGCGGCTGGAGGTGCGGCGGCGCGGCGGCTCCACGGCGGACTGGCTGCTGCTGGTGCGCCGTCGCGGCGGCGCGGGCGCGGGCACCGTGTCCGGATCATCCTCCGGCGGCGGCAGGCGCGTGCGCTCGTCGTCCTCCAGGTCCATCCGGTGCACGCCCGAGCGCGAACGCGCGGGCGGCTCCGACACCGGCACCGCGCGCGACATGGTGCGCCGGGGCGGCGGGACGTCCTCCACGGCCTGGCTGCGCAGGTCCGAGCGCGAGTTGGTGCGCGCGATCTGCGTGGCGTTCGGGTTGCTGGTGCCCGTGCCGCGCCGGGCCACCGGCTCCGACACGCTGGAGCGGCGCCGGGGCTGCGGCTCCACGCCGGTGAGCGACGGCGCGTCGTATTCGTTCGGGTCGTCCACCAGCGCGGGCGCCATGCCGGTCTGGCGGCGGGGCGCGGCCCCCGTGCGGGTGTTGCCGCGCGAGCGCTCGCGCGACTGCGACGGCGACTCGCCCGGAGGCGCGTCCCAGCTCATGTCCGGGGGCGGCCGGGGCGGCGCGGTGTTGGAGTCCTCGCCCACGGGCACGAACTGGCCCTGCTTGAGCTCCTCGTCCAGGCGGTCCGCGAAGAGCGTCTTCATCAGCTCCGAGATCTGCCCGGAGGTGACCAGCCAGCGCTCGTTGACGAGCAGCTCCTCCAGCGCCGTCTGGAACTCGCGCGCGTTGTCGTAGCGGTCGTCCGCGCTCTTGGCCAGGGCGCGCATCACCACGTGGTCCATGTCCCGGGGCACGTCGGCCACCTCGGACGGGGACGGGATGGAGCACTCCATGGCCGCCTGCAGCGTGGCCAGCTCCGAGTCCTTCTTGAGCGGCCGGTGCCCGGTGAGCATCTCGTACAGCACCAGGCCGATGGCGAAGATGTCCGCGCGCCGGTCCAGGTGCTTGCCCGCGGCCTGCTCGGGCGCCATGTACGCGAACTTGCCCTTGATGGCGCCGGACTTCGTCATGGACGCCTGATCCGCGGCCTTGGCGATGCCGAAGTCCACCAGCTTCACCGAACCATCGAAGCTGATCAGGATGTTCTGCGGGGAGATGTCCCGGTGCACCACGTTGAGCGGCTGGCCCCGGTCATCCGTGCGGCTGTGCGCGTAGTAGAGGCCCTCGCACGCGGACGCGACGATGCGGATGGCCAGCGGACGCGCGATCCACTGGTTCATCCCGCTGGCCTTGCGCATGACCCGGCCCAGGTCCTCGCCGTGGATGAACTCCATGGCGATGTAATAGGTGCCGTTGGCCTCGCCGAACTCGTAGACCTGCGCGATGTTCGGGTGGTTGAAGCGCGCGGCGATCAGCGCCTCGTTCTTGAACATCTCCACGAACTCGCGGTCCTCCGCGAGGTGCGGGAGGATGCGCTTGACGACAAGCTCTTTCTGGAAGCCCTCGATTCCGGTCTGACGCGCAAGCCAGACTTCGGCCATGCCGCCCGTGGCGAGCTTCTTGAGGAGCTGGTATTTCCCGAATGCTTGAGGGTTCATCCCGGGGACTCCCCGGGGGGAGCGGGCTCAGTGGAAGGTGACAGGGCAGCGCATCTTAGGGGACGGCGGCCCATGAGGCAAAGGCGCAGGACCTCCTCGTTGGGGTGGGTCGTCATGACCTGCCTGCTGGCCCTGCATGCCGCCGCGGCCCCGGCACCGGATCAGATAAAGGTCGAGCGGCGCGGGGACCTGCTCTCCCTGTCCTGGCGGGACGCGGAGGACCAGCTCCAGGGCGTCCTCACCCCCGCGGTCCCCCGCCCCGGTGAGCCCCTCCGGCTGACGCTGTCGGTGGGAAACCTCCAGGGCCCGCCCTTCCAGGGCGCCGTCACGGTCGCGTTCTCCCGGCAGGGCGTGCCCGGCCAGGTGACGCGCACCCTGACGCGGGACGCCGTGGGCTGGAGCACGGAGTTCGTCCCCGACGAGGCCGGCGCGTGGGACGTGGACGTGCGCTTCCTCACCACCCGCCCCAAGGCGGCCCACGCGCGGTTCACCGTGAGCGAGCCTCCGGTTCCACCCTGGGTCTGGCGCGTCCTGCTGGCGCTGGCCGGGGGGCTGCTGCTGGTGCGGGTGCTGTACGCCGTCACGCGGCGCGGCGTGACGCCCGAGCACCCCATCCCTCCCCTCCCCCAGGCCGCGAACCCGGAAGCCACGCCCGTGGAGCCGGGGGCCGCGCCGCCGGTGGATCCGCCCGCGCAGGCCACGCCGCCGGAGCCCGGCCCCGCCGCGCCGCCGGAGCCTGGCACCACCGCGCCCGCGGGGCCCGCCGCGCCGCCAGTCGATCCGCCGGCTGATCGGTAAGACCGCCCTTCTTACAGCCCGCTGTTGCAGGCCCTACAGGCCCCGGGAGGGAAAAAACCTTCCCAGGGTGGGTCTCGTCACGTCCACGTCACGGGTCATCCGCCCCGCGAGCCCCTTCCGGATGTCCGGCAGTGCACGTCCCTGCCCTGGGCACCAGGGTTGCACGGGAGAGCAGGCAGCAGGTCGGATGGCGTGGGCATTTCCGGGGCGGGGAGACATCGGGCATGGGCGGGAGGGGGCTGGAGGAGAAGGGGTGGCGGCGGGGGCTGCTCGTCGCGGCCCTCCTGGGCCTGCCGGCGGTCGCGGGCGCGGCGCCGGAACCGGACGAGGACGCGGCGGCGGAAGCGGAGCAGCCGCTCGAGGTCTCCGGAGACGACGACGCGCTGGACGGCGCGGTGGCGCAGGCGATGCCGGGCGGTTCGCAGGGGCCCGTCATGGGCGCGCCGGAGCAGGTGACGGAGCCGGGCGCGCCGGTGCCGGACGCGGCGGTGCCGGGCAAGAAGAAGAAGAAGGACACCGGGCCCAAGGCGGACACGCTGGGCGAGGCGCCGGACGAAGCGGACAAGGTGGACGACAAGGGCGGGCCCCAGCAGCGCATCCGGGTGTTCGGCCGCGTGTTCGCGCGCGCCGCCGCCGATGAGCGGCAGAAGTACGAGCGCGACCTGGGCATCGAGTCCGCGCGCGTGGGCGTGGCCGCGTCGCTGTCCAACCTGGAAGCGGAGGTGAGCGCGGACCTCGCCTCCAAGGCGATTCTCAAGGACGCCTTCGTGCGGCTGGCGGACGACGACAAGCGCCTGCGGTTGTACGCGGGCCGCTTCAAGTCGCCCTTCCTCCAGCGCTCGCAGGAGTCGGCGTGGCGGCTGCCCATCCAGGAGCGCGGGCTCGTGGAGGACTACCTCACGGAGACGAACTCGCTGGGCGGCCGGCGCCTGGGCCTGATGGGTGAGATGCGGCTCAAGGAGGCATGGGGCCTGAAGCTGTCCGCGGGCCTCTTCGAGGGCGGCGAGGACGCGAGCGGGAAGCGGCTGAGCGAGGACGGTTCCGCGCGCCTGAGCATCCGCCCGTTCAAGTTCCTCACGCTGGGCACGAGCACGTACCTCACGCAGGTCATCGACGGGACGAAGCAGTACGCGACGGCGGCGGACGCGGAGCTGACGCTCTGGGGGCTGACGTTGACGGGCGAGGCGGCGGCGGGCCGGCTGGCGTTGGGGCCGTTCCGCTCGCAGTCGGTGCTGGCCTATTGGACGGTGCCGGTGGGCCATGAGGGCTGGGCGGTGCAGCCGGTGGTGGGCGCGGAGGCGCTGCAATTGCAGGGCGGTATCCAGGCGCAGGGGCATTCGGTGACGGGGGGCTTCAACGTGTTGCTGGCGGATTCCTTCAAGGCGCAGGTCCAGGCGGAGCGTGCGCTCCGGCCGGGAGACGTGGCGCCCGCGCTCGAGCTGTCGTTGCAGCTCGCCACCCGCTTCCGGTGAGGAGACTGGAGATGATCTCGTTCGCTGAAGGCGAAGTGACGAAGCTGCGTCGTGAATTCAAGCGCGTGCTGGACGCCTCCGAGGCCAAGGCGGTGTGCACGCGGCTGTCGCAGGAGCTGGGCGGGGTGCTGCCGCCGCCCACGCGCATCGTGTCGGTGTACTTCGACAAGCCGGGCCATCCCCTGACGGAGCGCGCGCTGCGCACGCCGGAGGACTGCCTCAAGGTGAGGACGAAGGAGTACTCGCCGGACGTGGGCGCGGCGGGCCGCGAGCGCGTGGTGCTGGAGGTGAAGCGCGAGCGCAACGGCCTCACGCAGAAGCGGCGCGTGTGGGTGCCGCGCGCGGAGCTGGGCCGGGCCATCCGCGGGGGCGTGAGCCTGCTGCCGCTCATCGCGGGGGGCAGCCTGTCGCCGGTGCTGGCGGTGACGTACCGGCGGCACGTGTACCAGGTGTCGCAGGAGTGGCGGGTGACGGTGGACCGGGACATCGGCTTCCACGCCGTGTCGCCGGAGCTGGCCCTGTCGCCGGTGGCGCTGACGGTGGAGCGGCTGGGGATGCCCGCGTGGGAGGACTCGCGGGTGGTGTTGGAGGTGAAGCACCTCGGGGCGGAGCTGCCCGAGTGGCTGTCGGCCCTCAATCCGGGGGGCCCGGCGGCGTACAGCAAGTTCGCGGAAGGCATGGCGCGGGTGCATGCCTTCGCTTCAGGTGGCGTTGGGGTCGTAGGGGGTTAGGGCACCGTGTTCATCGATTTCGAAGGCATTGACGGCAGCGGCAAGACGACGCTGTCCAACCTGCTCGCGTCCCGGCTGAAGCGGCTGGGCTACAAGGTCGCGCACGCGCGTGAAGGCGGCGAATTGCAGTCGCCCACCGCCCGGCGCATCCGCGAGCTCACGCGCGACGCGCGGCTCCTGGAGATGGGGCCTCGCGCCGAGTTCTTCCTGAACCTGGCCCGCGACGCGCAGCAACTGGAAGAGGTCATCGCGCCCTCGCTCAAGCGCGGCGAGGTGTGCATCACCGACCGCTACCTCTACTCGCAGCTCGCGCTGACGGGCGGAGGGCGGGGCCTGAAGGAGGAGCAGCTCCTGCCCTCCTGCGAGCTGGCGTCGCAGGGGCTGTGGCCGGACCTGGTCATCCTGGTGGACGTGGACCCGGACCTGGCGCGGCTGCGCAAGCGGCTGGGCAAGGTGCAGAGCGGCAAGGTGAACGACACCGACAGCCGCAAGGGCCTGGTGGGCGCGGGGCTGGCGGTGCGCGTGCGCGAGGCGTTCCTCGCCCAGGCCCGCAGGGACCCGGCGCGGTGGATCATCCTGGAGAACAATGATCAGCCGCTGCGCGTGCTGGAGCAGCGCCTGGTGGAGGCCGTGGTCGCGCGGCTGGAAGGCCGTGAGCAGCCGGTGCAGCGGCTGGTCCCCGCCCCCACCCCGCCGCCGCCGGGCGTGGCGTCCGTGGACGACGTGGAGGAGCGCTTCTTCCACGCGGTGGACGGGCTGGAGGCACGCGAGCCGCAGCTGGCCGCGTGGCTGCTCAACGGCATCCCGGGCCTGCCCGCGCACCAGCGCCGGGTGGCGTACGCGGAGCGGCTGCCGGGGCTCGTGGCCCGCAGCCTGACGGGGCTGGATGACGACACGGCGTGGACGCTGCGCGACGTGCTGTCGGCGAGCGTGCCGGTGGACGTGGCGGAGGGCCTGGGGTTCGTGACGTCCCCGCGCTCGCACGCGCTGCGGCAGCGGCTGTACGCGCAGGCGCCGGCGGCGGTGCTGGAGGGACTCAAGCGCCAGGACTCGCCGGAGGCGTGGGCGCTGCGCGAGCGCGGCATGAAGGACGGCCACCTGTCGGCGGTGCTGCTGGGCCTGGCCGGCGTGGACGGCGAGGAGTCCTGGGTGGTGCGCGAGGCGGGCATGCAGCGCAAGCTGTACTCGGAGGTGGCGCGCAGCCTGGGCGGCCTGGCCACGGAGCGCGCGGACGCGCTGCGCGAGGCGCTGATTCCGCACGACCGGCTGGCGGTGCTCAAGAGCACCACGGGTTTGGAGACGCCGGTGGCGGTGGGGCTGCGCGAGCAGTTGGAGAAGGGCGCGCTGAAGCTGGTGCTGCGCTCGCTGACCGGCGTGGATACGCCGCGCGCCTGGGCGATGCGTGAGCGGGGCGCGCAGCTCACCAAGGAGGCGCTGGACTCCGTGGACGGGATGGATTCGCCGCGCGCGTGGAAGCTGCGGGCCTCCGCGGCGCGCCGGTGGCCGGCGACGGTGGTGTCGTCGATGAAGGGGTTGCCGCTGGTGGCGGAGACGCGGGCGCTGCTGGATCGCATCCTGGAGGAGCAGGCCGGGAAGATGCCGGTGCTGCGCAACGCGTACGCGGTGGTGGCGCAGGCCCGTGCGCTGGAGCAGGCGCAGCGGCCGGTGCGGTCCCTGGTGGAGACGCTCGGGGTGGACGCCGGGCGGCAGGAGGCATGACGCCCATGGAAGGTCCATTCGGTGCGCTGTTCCAGGACGTGGAGCAGGAGCTTGCGTCGCTGTCGATGGGGGCCATCCTCCCCCGGCTGGTGGCGTCGGCGCTGATTGGCGCGCTGCTGTCGTCGCGTCCCTGGCGGCTGGTGCTGGGCAAGCCGCTGCCGAAGGTGGAGATGGTGCAGGCGCAGATCCTCCTCTGCGCGGCGGCGGCGGTGATCACCGCGGTGATTGGCAACAGCGTGGCGAAGGCGTTCGGGCTGGTGGGCCTGGGCGGGTTCGTGCGGTTCCGGTCCGGGCTGAAGGACCCACGTGACGCGGCCATCCTGTTCCTGGTGATTGGCCTGGGCATGGCGTGCGGCCACGGCAACCTTGTGCTGGCGTTCGTGGGCACGGGGTTCGTGGCGGTGCTGCTCTTCGTGCTGGACCTGTTCGAGAAGAAGGCCGTGGCGGCGAAGGAGCCGAAGCAGCGGCTGCTGGTGTCCGCGCAGGCGGACGACCTGGTGCGCGCGGAGGCCACGCTGAGGACGGCGCTGGGCGAGCGCAACGTGCTGGTGAAGAGCTGCGCGTTGGACTTCTCCGCGCGGCGCGTGGAGCTGGAAGTGGAGGAGCCGGAGCCTGGAAGCCTGGCGGCGGCGTTGGGACGGACGGAAGGGGCGCCCTTGCGGGGGCTGCGGTGGACGGCGGTGAGCGCGAAGGGCGCGCGGGAGGAGATGGTATGAAGTTCAGGAAGCTGGCGGTGCTGTTCGCGGCGTGTGGGGCGTTGGCCGCCTGTGGTGGCGGGGGCAGCCTGCCCACGGGGAATGATCCGGGCTCGTCCACGACGAACCCGGACGGCACGGTGGACCTCCCGGGCAACCCGGTGGACCCGAACACGGGCGGCGGCACGAAGCCGGATCAGCAGGCGGAGGTGACGACGCTCTGGCCGCTGACGACGGGCTCCCGGTGGACCTACCGCATCACCGACCCAGCGGACGGGGTGTTCAACAAGGTGGTGACGGTGCAAGGCCCGGAGACGGTGCCCGGCACGACCATGACGGCGGTCAAGGTGCACAGCCAGCAGGACCGCACGCAGGCGGGCACGGTCTACGAGGAGAACTCCTGGCAACTGGAGCTGACGACCGGCGTGGTGGTGCGTCTGCGTGAGGAGGACATCCTGGACGGCGTGGCCTCGAAGGCGACGACCTGGTCCCCGGCGATGATGAAGTCCCTGGCGACGACGCCGGCCTCCATCCCCTGGGAGCGCCAGGACAAGGTGCGGGAGCTGATCACCTACGCGGCGGGCGGGACGGAGGGGAAGGACCCGACCTATGTCTGGAAGGTCCTGGAGAAGGACGTGACGGTGACGACGCCCGCGGGCACGTTCACGAATGCCATCAAGGTCCAGCGCGACAAGCTGAACAAGAGCGGCGAGGTGAAGGAGGAGAAGCAGCGTCTGTACTGGCTCGTTCCTGGTGTGGGCAAGGTCCGCGAGGACGGGGAACGCCTGGAGGAGCTGGTGTCCTACGACGTGAAGAAGCCGTAGGCCGCTGATTCATCTGGATGGGATTGAGGCCCGGGTTGGCGCGAGGGATGCGCTGGCCTGGGCTTTCGAATGCTGCTCACTCGTCATCAGGCCTTCCCCAGTCCCGTACGGAATACCGGAGATTGGCGCCAGAAAAATCAGCGCCCAAAAAATCAACGCGCTGGAGATTGGCTCGACTTAAATCAACAGCGTCCAGTTTAGCTCCCCTCAACGAAGCCCCTTCCAGATCAATAGACGACATATCAGATCGGGAAAACACCCCGCCTTCCAGACAAGCGCCACGTGCATTCACGCCATGAAAAACAGCAGCCGTGGCAACCACCCCCATCAATGACGCAGCAAAAAGCCTTCCACCACCCAATCGGACTCCAACAATCAAGGTTCCATCCAGAACGGCATGATCCAACCAGACTCCGGTCAAATCGACGCCACTGAGATTTTTCCCAACAATGCGCACCCCTCTCATATCAAGCCCATAGGGAACCAAATCAGCCCCAGGCATGGAGCGGACAATATCAACCCACTTCCAATCCCTCGCCACCAACGAGGCGACAATTCCATCCAAACAAGCAGCCCCCAACGGGCTTGCCCAGCGTTCAATTAGCGCTGACCTATCCATTCCTGCTCCCGCATTTAACCTTCAGCCGATCCAGCGGCGTCAGGCCAATTCGAAATGCTTCGAGCACCAGCCGTGGATCCGCAGCGAGTCCCCCTGGAGGACCACGCCCGGAAAGCTCCGGCCCGGCATCCGGACCACTGCCGCGTTCGACTGCCTCGACAGGACTTTGACCCGGTCATCTTCCATCAAGTGACCTCCGGCCGCCATTCACGCTTGGACGTTCGCGGAGCTGCCGTTCGCCAGCTTGGAGGGAATCGATCTGAGCCTATCCGACGAAACGCTCCAGGCTCCGTCCCCGAGCATTCCGATCGCGCAATGACACGGATGCGCGCTTCACCACTCGATCAGAGGCCAGTCGCCATCGGCCGTTCGTCTCGCGAGGGTCGCAACCACGGCCGGATCATCTGGTGACGCGCGCCGGTCCGTCTTCAGCAGCCCCGAGTGACTCCAGCGCCGCTCCACGACACAGAGGCCGTAGAGGTAGACACGATCCTCAATCATCGTCCCGTCAGCGAGCCAGGCGCGTGAGGTCCCGTGCCAACAGTTGCGCCAGTAGAAGACCTCCTCCGCGAGCAGTCCGGACTCATGCCAGGTGCGGTCAGGGCCTTGCCGCAGGCCATCCACATAGAAGGTTTCGGAACAGAGCAGGCCCGAGGCGCGTTCTTCGAAGAGGGCCCCCGTGAAGGGCTTGCCTTGGAAGAAGGCCTGTTCGGCCTCCCACGTGGTCACATCGTAGGTCAGTCGCATCGGGCACGGTCGGGGTCGACGCGCCGACGCTCAGGCCCGCGCGGCGTCGTCGTACGACACGCGCAGTCCTTCGTGCGTCACGGTGATGAATGGGCGGCCCATCCAGCCGCAGTGCGTACAGACCGCGTTCGGACCGGTCGCCGTCACGCGCACCGGCAGGTCCGACTCGCACACGGGGCAGCCCTCGGGGATCTTGTACTCACGGGTCTGGGAGTGGACTTCGGTCATGTCTTCAGGGGTAACGCAGCCCCCGGACTTCGCAAGGCGGCGCCCTCTACGCCCCTGAGCTGAAACAGGCAATACACGCCCTTCTGTCTGCCTTTCAGCCACAACCAGCGCCCGCCCGCCTGCCTACCCCCGAGCGCCTGATTTTCGGATGAACGTTGAGCCATGAACCGTTGCGCCCCGGTCCCGAATGTCTCGGGCCGGAGGATTCATGGACCGGACGAAGTCTCTTTCGCTCGCTGCCCTGGCTGCCCTGTTCGTCGGGGGCTTTGCCTCGGGTGACGCGCTCGCCCTGCCGCGTGATCCCTACCTTCAGAAGGTGGGCCCCGACACCGCCACCGTGGCGTTCCGGCTCGCTTCGAACTGCTCCAGCGCCCAGGTGCGCTACGGCGTCGGAAACACCACCCAGGCAGCCCGGTCCACCGCCACCGCGAAGATCCACGCCGTGGTCCTCACCGGCCTGTCCCCCGGCACCTCCTATACGTACTCCGTGGACGCTTGCGGTGAGACGACCCCGGCGAAGACGTTCAGCACCGCCCCCGTGCCCGGCACGCGGCGCGTGCACTTCGCCGCCGTGGGCGACTTCGGCACCGGCGGCAGCGACCAGAAGAAGGTCGCCGCCTCCATGCTCACCAACAAGCCGGAGCTCTTCGTCGCACTGGGCGACAACGCGTACGCGTCCGGCACCGAGACCGAGTTCCAGACCAACCTCTTCACCCCCATGGCCGCCCTGCTCGCGCAGGTGCCCATGTTCGCCACGCCCGGCAATCACGAGTACGTCACGAACGAGGCCCAGCCCTACCTGGACAACCTCTACCTGCCCACCAACAACGCGGAGAGCTCGGAGCGCTACTACTCGTTCGACTGGGGCCACGTGCACTTCGTGTCCATCGACTCGAACTGCGCCGTGGGCCTGGCGTCCGCGTCCAAGTGCACGCTCGCCGCGCAGAAGGCGTTCGTGGAGAAGGACCTGGCCGCCACCAAGCAGCCGTGGAAGGTCGTCTTCTTCCACCACCCGTCCTGGTCCAGCGGCGAGCACGGCTCGCAGCTCACCATGCGCCGCCAGTTCGGCCCCCTCTTCGAGAAGTACGGCGTGGACCTGGTCCTCACCGGCCACGACCACGACTACGAGCGCAGCAAGCCCATGCTCGGTGACGCCGAGGCCGGCAAGGGCGAGCAGGGCATCCCCTACCTCGTCGTCGGCGGCGGCGGCGCCACCCTGCGCACGTTCGCCACGTCACGCCCCTCCTGGAGCGTCATCCGTGACGACGCGGCCCACGGCTTCCTCGACGTGGACGTCGTGGAGGGCACCCTCACCGCGAAGCTCGTGAAGACGGATGGCGGCATCCTGGACACGCTCACCCTCTCCAAGACGCTGCCCGCGCAGCCGGAAGCGCCGCGGGGCACGCTGAACGTCGCCGTCGACAGCGCCAGCGGCACCGCGCCCCACACGGCCGCGTTCACCGCGACGGCCTCCCAGTCCGGCGCCACCGTCACCTGGGACTTCGGAGACGGCGCCACCGCCGAGGGCACTCAGGCGCAGCACGTCTTCGCCCAGGCCGGCACCTACACGGTGACGGCCACGGCCACCGTCCAGGGCGCCGCCCCGCTGACGTCCACCACCGTCGTCACCGTGACCTCCAGCGGCACCGGAACCACCGACCCCGGCACCGGCACCGGCGAGGACCCCGGTACCACGCCTTCCGACCCCGACCCCCGCCCCGAGCTTCCGGCCACGCCCACGACGCCAGGCGTCACGCCGGGGGCTGACGACTCAAACGGGGGCGGTGGCTGCGCCGCCGGCCCCTCCGCCGCCCTGATTCCCGCCGCCGCGGCCCTCGTGGCCGGGCTCGTGCGCCGCCGTCGCCGGAACCGCTGAGCCCTCCCCGGAGGCGCGCCGCCCGGACTGGTCCGACTGTCGGACCAGTTCGGCCCCCTCCGGCGCCGGAAGCCGATGAGCCCGCCCCGGAGGCGCGCCGCCCGGACTGGTCCGACTGTCGGACCAGTTCGCTCCCTGCCGGGCCCGGGGGCGGACCGCAGGCCCCGAAAAGCCCCCTGAAGCGGCGCCCAGACGCCTCCGGCCGGTCCCTCCAGGGCCTTCCGGGGGCGTCTTTTGCGTTCCCTGCTTGTCAAGCCTGCCCGGGGGATGCGAAGGCCCATGCGACATGGCCACGACTCGCAAGCCTGGACCTTCCCGCGGTGCCGCCCCCAAGTCGGGCGGGCCCCGTACGTCCCGCCCTGGCGCTCCGAAGAAGCGCAAGGACGCCAAGGGACGCGCTGACAAACCGAAGATGAGCCGCGCCCAGCACGAACGCGCGCGCCCCAACCCCAACCGACCCCTGCGCGAGGACCTCATCCTCCAGGCGTGTCTGGAGGCCTACGGCGGCGTGCGGCGCGAGGGCCGCCTGTCCGACCGCGCGCTGGAGTTCGTGCTGCGCCGCAAGACGGCCCTCTACTCCACCGAGCGCCGCGCCGTGGCCGAGCGCGTCTACGCGCTGCTGCGCCGCCAGCGCACCGTGGACTTCCTCCTGGAGAGGTCGCACCGGAAGTTCGACGCGCTGGACGCCACGCGCCAGGACGTCATGCGGCTGGCCGCGTCCCGCATCCTCCACGGCGAGGACCCCACCTACGTCGCGCGCTCCAGCGGGCTCACCGGCCCGGACGTGTCCGTGCTCGACCGCCTGCCGGACGCCGCCGCGGAGCTGGACGCCCTGCCGGAGGCGAAGCGCTTCCCCATCGCCGCGTCGCTGCCGGACTTCCTCGCCGACCGCTTCCGCGCCGTCTTCGGCAAGGACGCCGCGCGCGCCGCCGAGGCCATGAACGAGCGCGCCCCGCTCATCGTCCGCGCCAACACGCTCAAGGGCGACCGCGCCCAGCTCCAGGAGCGCCTGGCCGCCGAGGACGTGGAGTCCACGAAGCCCACCGCGCTGTCCCCCTTCGGCCTCGTCATGGAGACGCGGCTCAACCTCTTCTCCCTCCAGGACTTCAAGGACGGCGGGTTCGAGATCCAGGACGAGGGCAGCCAGCTCCTGGGCATGCTCGTGGACGCGCCCCCCACCCGCGTGGTGGACGCGTGCGCGGGCGCGGGCGGCAAGACGCTCCAGCTGGCCGCGCAGATGAAGAACCGCGGCGACCTGCACGCGCTGGACGTGGACGAGGGCCGCATGGAGGACCTGCGCAAGCGCGCGCGCCGCGCCGGCGTGCACAACGTGCGCACGCAGCTCATCCCCCACGAGGGCCCGGACGCGGACGCCGCGCTCACGCCGCTCAAGGGGCTGGCGGACCGCGTGCTGGTGGACGCGCCGTGCAGCGGCACCGGCACCTTCCGCCGCAAGCCGGACGCGCGCTACCGCCTCACGCCGGAGGACCTGGAGATGCACGTGGGCCGGCAGAAGGCGCTGCTCGCGCGCTTCGCCATGCTGGTGAAGCCGGGCGGCCGGCTCATCTACGGCACGTGCAGCGTGCTGCGCGAGGAGAACGAGAACGTGGTGGAGGACTTCCTGTCCAAGCACCCCGACTTCAGCGTGCGCCCCGTGGCGGAGGTGCTGGGCGCGGAGCTGGGCGCGAAGCTGGGGCCCGGCCCCTTCCTGCGGCTGGCCCCGCACACCCACGGCACCGACGGCTTCTTCGGCGCCGTGCTCGTCAAGGCGAAGTAACCCCGCCGTCCCCAGAGAAGGAAGAAAGGCGCTCCGTCCATGCCGCTCGCCGTCCGCTACCACGTCGCCATGCCCCGCCCGCATGCGCACCTGTTCGAGGTGGAGGCCGCCTTCCCCGCGGGGCCGGACGTGCTCGACGCGGTGATGCCGGTGTGGACGCCGGGCAGCTACCTGGTGCGCGAGTACGCCCGCCAGGTGCAGGACGTCACCGCGCAGGGCCCGGACGGACAGCCCCTGCCGGTGCGCCGCGTGGACAAGCGCACCTGGCGCGTGGACGCGAGGGGGCAGGCCGTCACCCTGCGCTACCGCGTCTACGCGAACGAGCTGTCCGTGCGCACCAGCCACCTGGACGGCAGCCACGCCTACTTCAACGGCGCCACCGTGTTCCTCTACACGGAGGGCACGCGCGCCCTGCCCCACCACGTCACCGTGGACGCGCCCCAGGGCTGGCGCACGTTCTGCGCGCTGGACTCGGAAGGGGCCACCTTCCACGCGCCGGACTACGACACGCTCGTGGACAGCCCCTTCGAGGTGGGCCCGCACACGCCGCTCACCTTCACCGCCGCGGGCGTGCCGCATGAGGTGGTGGTGTGGGGCGACAGCGTGCCGGACGCGGAGCGGCTGTGCGCGGACATGCAGCGCATCTGCGAGGCCCAGGCGCGCATGTACGAAGGCCTGCCGCTGAAGCGCTACCTGTTCCTCGTCTACCTCACCGACAAGGGCCGCGGCGGGCTGGAGCACCAGGCCTCCACCGCGCTGCTCTTCCCGCGCACGGGCCTGTCCTCGAACCGGGGCTGGGAGGACTTCCTCACGCTGGTGGCGCACGAGTACTTCCACCTGTGGAACATCAAGCGGGTGAAGCCGCGCGCGCTGGTGCCGTTCGACTACTCGCAGGAGAACTACACCACGCTCCTGTGGGCCTTCGAGGGCGGCACCGCGTACTACGACAACCTCTTCGTGCGCCGCGCGGGCCTGATGTCCGCCTCGCGCTACCTGGCCCGCCTGGGGGAGACGCTCAGCCTGCTGCACTCCACCCCGGGCCGCCGCGTGCAGACGCTCACGGAGGCGTCGCTCGTCAGCTGGGTGAAGCACTACCGCCCGGACGAGCACTCCACCAACAGCGCCATCTCCTACTACCTGAAGGGCGAGGTCGTCTGCGCGCTGCTGGACCTGGAGGTGCGCCGCGCCACCCGCGACGCCCGGTGCCTGGATGACGTCATGCGGTTGCTGTGGCAACGCCATGGCGACGGCTCCGGCGTGCCGGAGGACGGCGTGGAGAAGGCCGCGAGCGAGGTGGCGGGCGTGGACCTGACGCCCTTCTTCGACCAGGCGGTGCGCTCCACGGACGACCTGGACTACGGCGTCTTCGCGCACGTGGGGCTGGAGCTGTCCTTCCGCATGCGGGAGGCCCCCAACGACAAGGGCGGCACGCCGCCGCGCCTCAAGGGCGAGCCCCGGCCGAAGGGCTGGCTGGGCGTCACGGTGCGCGGCTCCTCCACGCTCTCCACCGTGCCGGAGGGCACGCCCGCGCTGGAGGCCGGCCTGTACCCGGAGGACGACGTGGTGGCGCTGGACGGCTGGCGCGTGGACGGCGCGGGGCTCATCGCCCGCTGCGAGGACAAGCGCCCCGGCGACACCGTGCGGGTGACGCTGTTCCGCCGCGACCGCCTGCTGGAGGTGCCGGTGGTGCTGGGCCAGAAGCCCGCGGACGCCGCGTGGCTCCAGCGCGTGGAGCGCCCCACGGACGCGCAGAAGGCCGCGTTCCAGGCGTGGCTGGGCGCCCCCTGGGATGAGACTCCCGGCCCGGCGTAGGCTTGCCGGCCGCATGGCCGCCTCCCTCCCCGCCCCACCCCGCTGCACCGGCCACCCGGACGCCGCCGCCGGCTGGCGCTGTGAACACTGCGAGGCCGCGCTGTGCCCCGCGTGCGTGGAGTCGCGGCGCATGGGCACGGTGGAGTACTCCGTGTGCGCGCGGTGCGGAGGCTCGGCGAGCGTGCTCCTGCGCCCACGCTCGGGGCGCGCCCTCCGGAGCCGGCTGCTGGAGGCGCTGCGCTTTCCGTTCAGCGGACCGGGCCTCCAGAGGCTCATGGCCGTCAGCGGGGTGCTGGCCGTGCTGCACATGCTCGCGGTGGGCGTGCGCATCCTCCACGTGCTGCCCATGACGCTCGCGCTGGGCGTCTTCTGGTCCGCCTTCTTCGCGCTCGTGCGCGGCGCGGCCCGGGGTGACGCGGATCCGGAGGGGCCCGGCTTCACCAGCCTCGTCCAGGACAACCTCGTGCCGGGCCTGCGCGGCCTGGGCGTCACCGTGGGCGTCTTCCTGCCCGCGCTCGCGCGCGCCTGGCACCTGCTGCCGCCCGTGTCCGGGTTCAGCGTCATCGTCCGGCTCCTGTACCCGCTGGAGACCCTGTGGGTGCCTGACGTGAGGGGCGACCCGCTCTTCTGGGGGCTCGCGGGCCTGGGACTGCTGTGGCTGCCGTGGGCGCTGCTGCTGGCCGCCACCTCACAGTCGGTGCGCGCCGCGCTGAACCCCTTGCGCACGCTCGGGTGCGTCCGGGCGGTGGGGCTCGACGCGGGGCTCGTGACGGAAGTGTTCGTGCTGCTGGCGCTGGTCCACGGCGGGCTGCACTGGGGCGCGGCGTGGGTCGTCGGGTTGGAGCTTCCCTTCGCGTCCGGGCTCATCGCGCAGGTCCTCACCTGCCTGATGCCCTTCAGCGCCGCGAGCCTGCTGGGGCTCGTGCTGTACGTGCACGGGGACGCGCTGGGCTACCTGCCCGCGCGCGACTTCCTGGAGCCCACGCTGGGGGACACCGCGCCCCAGCGCACGCCCACGGCCCTGCGCGAGTTTCCGGGGCTCCCCTCCCCGGACTCCCCGGAGCCCGGCGCCGTCGACGCCGAAGCCACCCGCGTCCAGCAGCTGGCCGAGCTGGGCGCGGCGGTGGCGGCGCGCGACGTGGCGAAGGCGCTGGCGCTGTACGGTGTGCTGCACGTTCTGCCCCGCCTGGAGCTTTCGCCGGCGCACCATCTGTTCATTGGCCAGGCCGCGGCGGTGGAAGGAGATTTCCCACTGTCGGTCAAAGCTTTGGAAGCCGCGGCGGACACGGCGCCGGATGAGCCCACCGCGCCGCGCGCGCTGGTGCTCCTGGCGCGCGTGCAGGGGGAGAAGTTGGGAAACGCGGTGCGCGCGGAGGAAATCTACCGGTACATCCTGCATCGCTATCCGGACACCGATGCGGCACGTTTTGCCCATGCGCGGCTGCCGCCCGCCGCCTGACACATGCATTGCAGCACCCGTCCCCCGGTACCAGATTCACGGCATGGGACGGGTCGGGGGCGTGGGGATGCGGAAGCAGTTGAGGACGTATGGATGGTTGGGGCTCCTCGCGAGCGTGCTGCTGACGGGCTGTGATGACGCCCCCAGCGCGAACCGGCACGAGGACACCTGCGCGGAGCCGCTGTCGCTGCGCGTGGAGGTGATGTCGTCGGACGGCGCGTACATCCAGGGCGCGTCCGTGACGGCCACCAACCTGGAGAGCAACGTCAGCATCACCGGCGTGACGGATGACCGCGGCGTCACCACGGCCATCAACGAAACGCTCGCGCCCAGCCCCATCCGCGTGATGGCCACGGCGGGCTCGCACGTGACGCCCGCGGAGCGCGTGGAGTGGACGTGCGACGGGTGTCACTGCACGCCTGTTCCCGCCACGGTGACGCTCCATCTCAAGGATTGAGCCGGAAGACCCGCCAGTGAGGGCCGGAGCGCGCGGAAAATCCGCTGCTCCGGCCCGTCGGGCGGTTGTGCACACCTGCCCGTGCGCGGTACCACTTACGCCATGCGTCAAGTCCGCATGCGCGCCTCCGCGTCGGTCCGGCCCTCCTCCCGCCTCGCCGCCCGCCCGTCTGGCCTGACGGCGTGCGAGCGGGCGTGTTGTCGCGGCACTGGTGTTCCCCCACTCCAGTAAGCCGTGCAACCGCGCTACCCGACGGGTAGGCAATCCCGAAGGTCCCCCATGTCCGCAGAGAGTGTGCAGGCGCTGCTTGAATGCTCGGTCACCGAGCTGACCGGGCGGTTCGTCACCCAGGCGCAGCCGCTCCCCCAGGGGCTGCTGGAGGCGCTGGAAGCAGATCCACGCCAGGGCGCGCAGGCGCTCGCGCGGAAGCTGCGCTCGCGGCAGGAGAAGAACCGCGCGGAAGGTCAGCGGCTGCGGCACCTGCTGAAGTTCGAGACGGAGCTGTGGGAGCAGGGTCTCTTGAAGGTGGCGGGCGTGGACGAGGCGGGCATGGCGCCGCTCGCGGGCCCCGTCGTCGCGGCGGCGGCCATCCTGCCCAGGGGCTACAAGCTCAAGGGGCTGGATGACTCGAAGAAGATATTGGACCCGGACAAGCGCGAGGCGCTGGCGGAGGCCCTCAAGCGCGACGTGGTGGCGTGGGCGGTGGGCCGGGCGGAGGTGGATGAGATTGATCAAATCAACATCTACCACGCGGGCCTGCTGGCCATGCGGCGCGCGGTGGAGGGGCTGGGGCTGACGCCGGACTACGTGCTGGTGGACGCGCGCACGATTCCCCAGTGCCCCTCTCCGCAGCGGGGGATCATCAAGGGGGACTCGCTGTCGTTGAGCATCGCGGCGGCGTCCGTGCTGGCGAAGACGACGCGCGACCGGCTGATGGCGGAGCTGGACGCGCAGTACCCCGGCTACGGGCTGGCGGCGCACAAGGGCTACCCCACCGCGCAGCACGTGCAGGCCATCCAGGCCCGGGGCGTGCTGCCCATCCACCGCCGGAGCTTCGGCCCGGTGCGCGAGGCGCTCGGACTGGCGCAGCCCTCCGGGCCCGTCCCGATGCAGTCGGAGCTGTTCGCCGCTACTCCTGTTCCGATGGCGAAGCGATGAGCGCGGACAGGGACATCGACGGGTGGCTGGCGGAGCGGGGCGTCACGCTGATGGACGCGCGCGCGCGGGCGAGGGGCGTGCTGGAAGAGGTGGGGCTCACGCGGCCGGGCAAGGCGCGGATGAGCGAGCCCAAGCTCCTGCGAGCAGCCGAGGTGCTGGCCGAGCGCTTCTTCCAGGTGTGCGCGGATGCGGCCTGCCTCCAGGTGGCGTCGGCGAGCGGCCGGGAGCCCCTGCGGGTGGAGCCCCGGAGCCACTGCGCGCGGTGCGGCGGCTCCGCCAACCGGCGCGCGGAGGTGGCGTTCCTGGAGATGTGCCACCAGCGCGGCGTGCAGCGCGTGGTGGTGGTGGGCGGCTCGCCCGCGGTGCGCGAGGAGCTGGAGACGAAGCTGGGCGGGCACATCTCCCTGCGCATGGTGGACGGCACGGAGCGCCGCACCGCGGACCGTGCGAAGAGCGACCTGGAGTGGGCGGACCTGGTGCTGGTGTGGGGCGCCACGGAGCTGCATCACAAGGTGTCCAGCCATTACACGCACCTGGCCTCCGCGCATCACCGCAAGGTGGTGCACGTGGTGCGCCGGGGCGTGGCCGCGCTGCTGGATGAGGCGATGATCCACCTGCAGCGCGCGCGCTGAGGGAGCAAGGCAAACACAGACACGCCGGAGTCCTGGGGGGACGCCCTCCTCCACAAGGACCCGTTCCTCCCGCGGGCCCATATTGACAGTCTCCTGTCATCTTGACAGGTTCCTGTCCATGCCACCCCTGACCCGGAAAGCAGAGACCTTCAGCGCCCTGGTGCTGGAGGTGTTCCAACTGAATGGGCGGCTGCTCCAGGCCGGGGATCGGCTGAGCGCCCCGGCGGGATTGACGAGCGCCCGCTGGCAGGTGCTGGGCGTCATTGACCACGGCCCCGCGACGGTGGCGGCGGTGGCACGCACGATGGGGCTTGCGCGGCAGAGCGTGCAGCAGACGGCGGACGCGCTCGCGAGCGACGGGTTCGTGGAGTACGTCGAAAACCCGCATCACCAGCGTGCGAAGTGCGTCTCACTCACCGCCGCCGGGCGCCGCGCCTTGCGCAAGGTCGAGCTGGCGCAAGCCGAGTGGGCGGACCGGATGGCCGCGAGCCTCGCTCCAGCGCTCCTGGCCTCGGCGCTCAAGGGACTCCGTGAAGCGCGCCTGCGTCTGGAGAAGGACCTGTCCGTGGAGGAGCGCCTCCATGAAGGGTGACACATCCATCCCCCTGCTCCCTTGCGTGGAGCTCGCGCCGACGCTCGAGTTCTATGCCCTGCTGGGGTTCGAGGTGACGTACCAGCAGCGGGCTCCGAACCCCTACGCGGCGACCCGGCGGGGTGGCGCCCAGCTCCACTTCTTCGGCCTGAAGGGGTTGGATCCACTGAAGGCCTTCAGCAGTTGTCTGATCATCGTGGACGAGGTGGAGGAGCTGCACGCGCGCTTCCTGGCCGCGCTGCGAACGGCCCATGGCCGGATTCCCCTCCGGGGTCTCCCGCGAATGACTCGCATGAGGAAGGGGCAGACGCGCTTCACCGTCGTCGACCCCTCCGGCAACTCCGTCATGTTCATCCGGAGGGACGAGCCGAGCGGCTACGGAGACGACGCGGACGCCTCGACCACCGTCCTCGGCAAGGCCCTCAAGACCGCCCGGCGCCTGCGCGACTTCAAGGGCGATGACGCCGCGGCCGCGAAGGTCCTGGACGTGGCGCTGAAGAAGGTCGGCGCCGGGACGACGATGGAGCGGGCACGGGCACTCGTGGCCCGGGCGGAGCTGGCCGTGGCCCTGGGGGACACGCCTGACGCCCTGGAGCGGGTGCGGGACCTCGGCGCCCTTCCGCTCTCGGAGGCAGAGCACGAGGCGCTCCGCTTGGAGTTGGAGGCCTCCGGATCGAATCTTCCATCGCCCGTCACGTAGATGGGAGCCGCCCGAGCAGTGCGCCAGGCACCCCAGACTTCGTCCGCTACGCGGAGGCCTACGGCGCACGCGGACCCGGGCGAGCGTCTGGATTTCGTCGCGGACCGCATCGCCCAGGGGGCCTTCTTCCAGGCGGGGCAGGGCTGCATCTCGGTGCAGCGTGTGCTCGCGCATGAGTCGCTGTACGACGCGCTGCGGGAGCGGAGCTCGAACGGGCGCGGGCCTTGCTGCGGTTGCTGTTGCTGCGCCAGGGGTGAGCCTCCCTGTCCGCGGGCTTTCTGGCAGAGTGGGTGCTTTCGCTGGGGGGCCCGCCATGCAGAGCAGTGCCATCACCGAGGTGTTCCTGCCGATTGCCCTGGGGGTGATCATGCTCGGCCTTGGGCTGAGCCTCACCCTCGCGGACTTCCGCCGCGTGGCGTTGTATCCGCGCGCGGCGCTGGTGGGCCTGGGCTGTCAGACGCTGCTCATGCCTGGGGTCTGTTACGCCATCGCGACCGGCTTCGGGCTGCCTCCGCAGCTCGCCGTGGGGTTGATGCTGCTCTCCGCCACGCCGGGCGGCGCGACCGCGAACCTGTTCAGCCATCTGGCCAAGGGCGATGTCGCGCTGAACGTCAGCCTGACGGCGGTCAACAGCGTGCTGTCGCTGCTCACGCTGCCGCTCATCGTGAACTTCTCCCTGGCGCACTTCATGGGGGAGGAGCGGGCCATTCCGTTGCAGTTCGCCAAGATCGTCCAGGTGTTCGGCATCGTCCTGGTGCCCATCTCGCTGGGAATGTGGGTGCGCGCGAAGCGGCCGGCGCTCGCGGAGGGCCTGGACCGGCCCGTGCGCATCGTCTCGGCGCTGTTCCTGGTGCTCGTGGTGCTCGCGGCGACCCTCAAGGAGCGGGATCAGCTGGTCATGTACTTCCAGAGCGTGGGGCTCGCGGCGCTTGCCTTCAACCTGGCCAGCATGGCGGTGGGCTTCGTGGTGCCCGTCCTGCTGCGCGTCGAGCGCAAGCAGGCGGTGGCGATCGCGATGGAGGTGGGCATCCACAACGGCACGCTCGCCATCGCCATCGCCTCCAGCCCCCGGTTGCTCAATGACGGCGTGATGGCCATCCCCGCGGCCATCTACAGCGTCATCATGTTCTTCACCGCCGGAGTCTTCGGCGCCCTGATGGCCCGGAGACAGGCCGCGGGCGCGACCGCGGAGGCCCTCCATCCGCGTCAGGTTCCCTGAACGCCTTCGCCCATGCCTCCACTGAGACCGCCCTCATCAAGAACCCGGGCCCTGGTGACGGACTGGGATTCGAGCAGGGGATGGTTTGCCGTGGTCCTCGTGTGTCTGACGGGGCTTGTCGCATGTGATAACGGCAGGGGTCTGGAAGTAGAGGGCGGTGACTCCCTGGCCCAGGTGGAGGCCGCGCTCGACGGAGGGAGCGTGGAGCTGCGCTCGAACGTGCTGAATGGCACGGTGCGGCTCACCAACCAGAATCCAGAGGTGTTGGCGGTGCTGGCGGCGGACCCCTGGGTCCATGACGCAGGCACCGTCACCGCCACGAGTACGGCGCCCGCGGGGTTCCGGGCCATCGCGAGTCCCGCCGAGCGCATCAGCCCGCTGGAGTACCGCTTCGAGATGTTGGTGGAAGCAGGCGCGGGGGGAGACGCGGGCGTCGTCTATGACGTCCAGGCCACGCGGGGAGGTTACGAACATCCCAGGCTGTCCGGCTCGTCTGGCCAGGCGCGTATGACGAGGTCGTCGCCATGGCCGCGTGCAACGCCAGCGCGGAGCCCTGGGAATACTCCGCGTGGGGCAGGGCGGTGGATGCCACCGGTCCCGGCGAGAACGTCTGGACGGCCCAACCCGGCGACAAGGTCGAGCAGAGCAGCGGCACCTCGTATGCGACGGCGACCGTCGCGGGGATCGCCGCGCTCTGGCTGGGCTACCGCGTACAACTACCTTGACGCTCACCGGATCCTGCCCCGTCCTTCCTCCTCTAGCAGGCTGTTGAGAAACCCCTCCAAGGGCTCGCCCCCCCGCACCGTGGCGTGGTGTCCTCCGCGTCACGGAGGGATTGATGCGCGGACGGCCCAAGCAGCAGACGACGCTCTTCAGCTTGAGGACGCCGGGGGATCGAGTCCCAGCGAGCCATCCGCTGCGCAGGGTGAAGGACATGGCGGACGCCGCGCTGGCGGCGCTCTCGCCGACGTTCGATGCGATGTACAGCGGTACCGGCCGGCCGAGCATTCCGCCGGAGCAGTTGCTGAAGTCCTGCCTGCTCATGGCGTTCTACTCGGTGAGAAGCGAGCGGCTGTTCTGCGAGCAGCTCGACGACAACCTCCTCTTCCGGTGGTTCCTCGACATGGGGATGGAGGACGTCTGCTTCGACCACAGCACCTTCTCGCAGAACCGGGACTGGATCTTGGAGCATGACGTCGCCCGGAGATTCTTCATGGCCGTCATGGGCCAGGCGCTAAGCGCGGGGCTCACCAGCAGCGAGCACTTCAGCGTGGATGGCAGCCTGATTGAGGCCTGGGCGTCCCTGAAGTCGTTTCGCCCGAAGGACGACAAGCAGGAGCCGCCCGACGACAAGGTTGAGAATGCAGGGCATGAGAAGCCCGGTCTCATGCCTTCAAACCGGGCTTCTTCAACAGCCTGCTAGAGCTTCGCCGGCGCGTCGCCGTCCTTGTCCCTGTCGGGGACGAACTCGATGAAGGAGTTCTCGGTCTTGCCCGCCTCGATGGGGTCTGGCTTCAGCACGGTGGTGAGGGCCTTGTTCGGCAGCCAGGGCAGGTACGTGCTCAGCGCCATGAAGAGCTGCCGGCGGTAGCCGCGTACCAGTTGGTCGTTGAGGTGGACGCTGGCGGTGCCCGGGACGCCGTACATGAACTGGGCAACCTCGTTGGGGATGCCGTGGTTGATGATGTCCGGCCAGTTGGGGAACAGAAAGTGGGGCTCGGCTCGCGCGATGGTCCCCACGTGCTGGGCGGTGTGGATCTTCTCCAGGCCAGGCAGGACGTGCCGTCCGCCGTAGGGCACCGGGTCCCCCTGGTTCTGCACGAGCATGGCACTGGTGCGAGCGGCCCTCAGCACGTGCTCGGGGACGTCGTGATTGAAGGCGCCGCCGTTGAAGGTCGCCAGGTAGGTGTCGTCGAACCCCAACGTGTGGAGGAGGATGAACGTCTCCGCCGCGATGGACGCCCCCAGGCTGTGCCCCGTGCAGATGATGACCGTGTCCTTGGAGTAGCCCTCGAAGATCTCCCGCTGCCTCGGCGCCGCGGCCTGGGACGCGGTGTAGCCGATGCCCTTCGGGTCGATGTTCGCCAGGGAGCCGGTCGCCACCTGCTTGGCCTTCAGGACGACGTCGCGGTTGGCGCCATCCGAGTTCGTCCCCATCGAGTTGATGATCAGCAGGCCTGTGGGCTTGCCCTTGCTGTCGATGCCCTCCCAGAAGTACTGCCGGACCCCCGCGTGCGGCCCTCCCGTCTGGAGCAGGGTGCGAGCAAGGCGCACGGAGCGCGTCCTGGCGACCTTGGCCTGGTGCTCGACGGAGAGCAGCAGCGAGGTCTTCATGGTGAGGGGGAGGACGCACTCGAAATCGATGTGGACGTAGCCCGCCAGCATGGACAGGGCCTGGAGGTAGGCGATGTCCGTCTCGCACCGGGGCAGCACCCGCGCGCCGAGCTCCCGGAAGTAGCTCTTCTTGACGCTCGACAGGGTGCTCTTCCTCGCCTCGTCCAGCATGCGCAGCGCGAGGCGGTAGTCCCCGACGCCCTCCTCGTCGGTGGCGAAGAGCGGGGCATCTCCCGCGACCCGCCGCGCCTCCATGCACGCCGTCTTGGCCCAGACGAGCAGCCGGTCCACATCGGGTTTCGGGCTGTTGAGCTCGGCGGCGTACAGGCGCAGCAGCTCCTGGATGGGGACATCCACGACCGGAGTCTCCGGCGGGAGCATGTCCGCCAGCGCGGAGGCCTGGTCGCGGATGGCATGCGCGATCAGGGTGGCCATCCGCCCATCGCCCCAGGCATGTCGTGAGTACGAGTCCAGGCCCTGGAGCACGGAGAGGCCGTGGTGGGTGATCTGCCGGAGCGGGACGAGCCAGGTCGGGTTGTCGGCCGTGGCGTGCTCCGGCGCCGGGCCCAGGCGGCCCCCCTCGGGGAGGGTGTTGGCCTTTCGGAGCAGGGCCGTGAAGAGGGGCTCGTTCACCGTGTCCCGGCTCGTGTGGATCCTCCGGACGTGCGCCTGGGCGGGGAGCGAGGCTCGACGGGTGAGCGCGGTCTTGCTCCTCGCGCCCCGCATGGGGGGCCCGACCAGGGCCTGGACGCCGGTGCCACCCGAGGAGGACGACACGGCGGCGGAGCTGGAGCTGGAGGCGCTGGCCACGGCCTGGGTCGGCGCCGCGAGCTGGCGGCCGGGGATGAAGACGGGGTGCCCCGCGATGAACAACGGCACCATGCCGCCCGCCGAGAGAGGCGCGCCCAGGGGCGGATAGGCGTGGTTCGGCACGAGGATGCCGCTGATGGCCGGGAGTGGCCCGGTGCCCTGGCCGCCCCCCGCGCCTGCCGCACTCATCGGGTCGGGCGCCGCCGCCGCCGCCGAAAGGGACGGCGTGGACGTCGCGGCGCTGGCCACGGGCGTGGCCGCCACCTTCCGGACCGCGGTTCGTCCGGAGCGTGCATTCGCTGCGGCTCGGAGGGCGAGCGAGCCGGGGGGGCCGCCCGCCGCCGAAGTGAGGGCACGGACCGTGGTGGCGTGGAGCGAGACGGTGGCGACGCGGGGAATTCTGCCGGCGAGACGTTTCATGCTGAGGCTCTCCTGGGGCCGGGCTGTCGAGGAGCATCGGCGCCGGGCGCACCCTCCTGGAGAGACGCGTGAAACGTTGAGTCTTGAAACATTGACCTTTTCGTCAACCCGGACCCAGGGTGTGAGCTGACGTCAGCAGTGCCTCTCGTAGGAACGACGCGATCCCCTCACCCAACCGCTCGGGTCGGTCGAAATGAAGCGGACGGAAGTAACGGCACAGGCCCGGGTCAAGGGGCCTGTGCGGTGGGACTCCGTGCGTTCAGCGACTGAGCCAGAACGACTTGCTGGCGCAGACGTCCGCCCGCTTGAAGAACGCAAGGTCGAGCGTCGCCCCCTTGTCATCGACGGTGGCCACCAGTTGCACGGTGTCACCGAGCTTGCTCACGGGAATCTTGACGGTCATCCCGGCATCCAAATGGCCCCGGAGCTCGAAGACGACGTCTTGCTTCGACGCGTCGATGACGACGATCCCCTCCACCGGCTTCGTGATCTCCACCAGCACGGTGTCCGCCGTGGTCTTGATGCCGCCCATCGTCTGACCCTGGTCCCCCGAGCCGCTGCCCCTGGGCGAGTAGGTCGTCTCGTGCCAGTTGCCCTCCTCGTCGAAGTAGCCAGCCCAGACGGCCTCGTGGGCCTGGTCGTAGAGGGTGACCCGGTCGCCCGTCTCTTTCGTGTACCAGCCGCCAGGAAGGGCTTCAGCCCTGCCTCCGGCCAGCAACACACCCACCGCCATAACACATACAAACAATTGATTCCGCATTGTCTCTCTCCTTGGCATCCAGCGAGGCCATCACCGTGAGTCCCGGCTGGCGAAACGTACGGGAGCCCGTTGGGGGCGGGCATCACCCATAGGGGTGACACTCCGCGTGTGATAAAGTCATTCCAGACGAGGAGGGAGGCCATGCAACGCGAACAGGTGCTCCTGGAGGTGATGACCGCGCTGACCCGCTCGCTCGACCTGCGGGAGGTCTTCTCGGAGGCCCACGGGATATTGTCGCGCGAGCTGGCCGCGGACTTTGGAGGGCTGTGCGTGTCCAGGCCCGGGGAGCCCGGCCAGTACGACTGGCCCGTGGTCCAGGACATGCCCCAGGTCTTCTTCGACCGCTACCCGGAGATTTCAGACGAATGTTTCGTGAGCGCCTCGGTCATCCGGCGGCCCAACACCGTGCTGCGGGACACCGAGATGCTGTCGCTCCGGGAGATGCGGAACAGCGCCATGTATGCGCACTGCCGGGAGATGAACATGCCGGTGGAGCGCGTCATGTCCGTGGCGCTGGACATGGGGCTTGGCTGGCACAGCGGCTTCACCCTGTACCGGGACACCCCGAAGGCCTTCTCCGAGCAGCAGCGGGACCTCCTCCAGCGCCTGACGCCCATCCTGGCCAGGACGGTTCGCAACTGCCTCATGCTGGGAGACCTGGTCCGCCAGGGAGACCTGCTGGACCAGCTCTTCCGGCACACAGGGCTTGAGAGCATCGTGCTGAGCCCGCCCCACGCCGAGCTGATGCGCACGCCCCGCGCCACGGCGCTGCTCCATCGCTGGTTCTCCGAGGCGCCGTGTGGCCGCTTCGGTCTGCCTCACGTGCTCCTGGACGCGCTGGAGCGGCTCCGCCGCGCTGGACAGCCGATGCACTCCGGACAGGACGTCCTGACGTTCCGGCGGCCAGCGCGAAGCTTGAAGGTGACGTTCCTCCCGTTGCCGCTCCATCCCTGGAGGGCGCCCTGGGCGCTGTTGTTCCAGGAGGTGTCCCACAGCGTCCAGGTCCCCACCGAGTGGCGCAAGCGGCTCACCCCACGCGAGCTGGACGTGGTGGAGCGTGTCCTGAATGGTTGGGACAACCGGACCATCGCCGAGGACATGGGCAGCTCGCTGAACACGTTGAAGACGCACCTGAAGCGGATCTTCGTCAAGCTGGCCGTGCCCAGCCGGTCCAAGCTGATCCTCCTCGCGCAGGAGCGGAGCGCCGAGGCTGCGGGGTGAACGACCTCCGCCAGGGCGTCTTCACCGGGTGACGGATTGCCCTCCCAGGCACTCCCCGCGTGGACGAGGCGCTGGCGGAGCTGAATCGTCCGGCCGTGCAGGACGTCCGCGGACAGCCTCCGGCGGACTGGCCGGCGCCGTAGCGCACGAGCCCTCAGCGCCAGGTGGAGTCCAGCCTCGCCGGCGAACTGAGAAGGTCCAGAGCCCGAAGCCCCAGGGCCTACCGCTGCCACTCCGGGGGAACGTTCTTCTCCGCGGCGTAGCGCTCCAGTTCGGCGAGCTGCTGGCTCGCCAGCTTCAGCTCCTCCTCCACCTCTTGCTGGCGCTTCGCCACCGGCTTGCCGGAGGACGCGTCCTTGCGCAGACGCGCGCGCTCCTCCTCGAAGCGGGTGACACGCGCCCGGGCCCTGCCGAAGGACGAGCGCCACCGCTCCTCCTCCTCTCGAGAGCGAGTCCCCGCCAGCCGCTGCTTGAAGCGCTCCCGCTCCCAGCGCTGGATGCCCGTGGGGTTCCGGCTCCACGTCTCACGGGCCTCCCGCACGTCCTTGAGCGACACCTCGATGCGCTCCTGGTTCTCACCACTCCCCTGCCCTGACTTCAGCCAGGCGGTGCCGACTTCCGGCAACGAGCAGGTCTCGACGGGCAGCCGCGCCCCGCCAATGTGGATGCCTCGGGTGAGGCCTCGCGAGAGGAACCAGCGCAGCCTCCGCGAGTCCTCCTGCGCCGCCAGGGACTGGCTCAGGGGCCGCCAGTCCTCGAACTCCAGGTCCAGCGTGCACGTCTTGCCCTCCGTCTCCAGTTCCATGCGGCGCTTCACGGCCGTGGGTGGCGAGTCGAACCGCTCGACCACCAACACGACGAGCCCCAGCCCGTCGACCCGCTGCACCGAGAGGACCACCTGCTGCTCGGTGTCCACCTGGAAGCGCTTCACCTCGCGTTCCTCGTCACGCGCCACGCGCTCGAGCAACTGCTTCCAGCGCTCCGTGGACTCGGGCGTGGTGGGCACGGAGACGAGCTTGCTCGCGTAGGCGATGGGCAGCGCCAGCCCCAGCCCATCCGCGTTCTCGATCTTCATCGAGACGACGCCCACCACCTCGCCGCGTCCATTCAACAGCGGTCCGCCACTGTTGCCCGGATTCACCGAGGCATTGAATTGCACATAGCCAGTGCCCAGATACTGCCGGCCCACGAAGCCCACCTTCCCCTCGTGCACGGTGAAGTCCAGGCCCTTGGGACTGCCAATGAAGACCAGCGGGTCTCCGGGCTCCAGGCGCGTGACGTCACCCAGTGGCAGTGGCGCCGCCTTCGCTCCCACGACACGGACGGTGGCGAGGTCCAGATCCACATCACTGGCGACCGTCTCGCCGAGCAGCTCCCGCCCGTCCGCGAGCACCGCCGTCATGAGCTTGCCCGGCGGACACACCACGTGCTCGTTGGTCAGCACCAGCTCCGAGTCCACGAAGAAGCCGGAGCCCACCTTGCTCCCACATCGCAGGGACAACGTGCTCGGGCCGGCGCGGCGTGAAATCTCCGCGGTGGAGAGAGCCGACGGCACGGGAGCAGCCTCGCCCGGAAGGTCTTCACCCGCCACGAGGGCCATGACCTTCGAGCGGGTGCGAGCGAAGCGCGGAGAACGGGCCACCCAGATGCCGCCCAGCAATCCGAACAGGATGCAGAGGCCCACGAGCATCCTCAAGCTTCGACGAGAGGGCTCCTGGACGGGCACCACCGCCTCCACGAAGGGCCGCAAGTCCGCGCGGGCGCCCTGGGCGCGCAGCACCTCCAGGAGTTTCTCCGCGAAGGCGCGAAAGACGCCACGGGCCAGGGGGGCCCCTGATGTCGCGAGCAGGCTTCGCGCCTCGGAGAACGAGGGCGCGGGTGGGCCCAGCAGCGAGATGGCCCGCGCCAGCGCGAAGCGCGTCCGCTCGTCAGCCACCGCATCCCGCAACACCACATCGACCCGGAGGCTGGCGCCGCACACACAGCGCGCCACGTTCCCCGCATCCGGCGCACCACACCGGAGGCACCTCAGCTCGACCGACTCCGACATTCCCGCGCTCCCCCTGCGACGACCCGGGTTCCTGGTGCTCGTGCGTCACCCGCGAGGACCCGGGCACCCCTCGACAGCTCCCACCATCATGCCTCCGAACGCGCGTGGAGTCCCAGCCTCCCCCCATCGGCACTCCGCGTGACTCCGGGTCGACCTCGGAGCGCTCCTCGAAGCGCCACACCCAGTAGGACACCGGCAGTGGCGAGCGAGACGGCCGTGAGGAGGCGCAGGTCACGGCCCCCGCAGGCAGGCGCGGCGGCGACAGGAGCAGGCTCAGGCGGACCGTGGAGCGCCACCTGGACGCGGCGGGACAGGATTCCATCTCCAGGACGACGAAGGCGGGGGCCGAAGACGTGCTGATGCGCAGTCCCGGGTCCACCTGGGGCGCCAGGCCCATCCGGGCGCCGATGGGCACCAGGATGAGGTTGGGTGCCCCTGTCTCCTCGTGGTGGGCCTCGGGTTGAGCCGGCCGCGGCTCCCCTGCCCACAGACGCCTTCCGAAACGGTGCCCCGACGACGCCCGCGGGTAGCGATCCGTGTTCGCGGCATGCGTCCTGCTGTTGGCCAGCGCTCTCGCGCCGAATGCCATCGCGCGTATAGGCAGGATAGAGGCCATGTGGAGGGTGAGGGCAGGAGCGGAGGGGCCGCGGAGGGCTGTTGATGGGGGCCGCCCGAGCAGTGCGCCAAGCGGGTGGAGAAGCCGCGCAGCCCCTTCGGGTACACCCGGCCCTGGCCGCGCTCCCTTCAGGTGCGCGGCAGGGCTTGGCTCTCTTGGCTGGGGCGGCTTGAGCCTCAACACCATGTGGCTTGAGGGGGCCCGCGCGCCGGGGCCAGCCTCGCACCTGCCGTGGGTAGGCCCAGGTGCTCCAGAATCGCTCGTACTCCTCCCGCCTCGTTCACGTATGCCAGCACTCGCCGTCTGCCTCCACACCTCACGCAGGCGAACACGGCAGCGCAGCTCGGCACCAGCAGAAGAGGTAGCGGGGAAGGTGTTGGTGCGGGAGCTGTGTAGGGGAGGTGGGCGCGGGAGGAGGTCCCCTCATTCCGCATTGCGTGTCGCAGCCACGGGCTTCTCCGCGGCGGGCCCTCCCACTCGGGGAGCGGGGTGGGGTGGGGAGTCTCGACCGTCGACGCAGGCGACGTGGACGAGGCGGGAATCAGGAGTTTCCGTTGCTGCTGGCGTCATCTCAGGAGCGCAGCGCGTCCGAGCCGTGGTGCTGGCTGGGGAGTGAGTGGACCCGCAGATTCAATGCCCGAGGAGCAGCGTGCCAAGGACGGAGCCTACCGAAATAGGCTCTTACAGCTCCTAACAAATGCCAGGACAGAGGCGTCGTAGGAGCATGACGCAACAGCCGAGGACGAGGAGGCCGAAGTGGACATCGTCCCTGCGCTCGTCGCGCACGCGAAGGCGGCGCAGCTGGTTCTTCCAGGCCAGCGTGCGCTCCACGACCCATCGGTAGCGTCCGAGCCTTTCCTTTGACTCAACGCCGGGACGCGCGATGCGAGCAGTGATGCCGCGCAGACGAAGTCCGCTCCGGTTCTTCCTGGAGGCGTAGGCCTTGTCTGCGTGGAGTTTTCCCGGACGGAAGCGACGCTGCCCCGAAGGCATCCGCACCGCGGGCACGGAGTCGACGAGGGGGAAGAGTTCGTGCGTGTCGTGGACGTTGGCGGCTGTCACCGACTCAGTCAGCGGCAGGCCGTGGGCCTCTACGAGAAGATGATGCTTGCTACCCGCCTTCGCTCTATCCGTCGGGCTTGGGCCCGTGAGGGCCCCCTTTTTGACGCCCGTACGGACGAGGAGTCGATGGAGGCGCGGGAGAAGTCCACCTTGCCTCGCAGTCCCAACTCGTCCAGCAGCCGCTCCTGGAGCTTTTCCCACACGCCTGCGCGGGTCCATTCCTCCAACCTGCGCCAGGCCGTCATGCCCGAAAGGCCGAACTGCTTGCGAGGCAGCATCTCCCACGGGATGCCACTTCGGAGCACGAAGACGATGGCTTCCAGCGCCGCTCGGTCATCCGCCCGAGGGCGGCCCAGCTTCTTCTTGGGCCGGGGCGGTGGCAGCAAGGGAGCCACGCGCTGCCAGAAGGCGTCGGGGACGAGTTCTCGGACCATGCCCCTCAACCTGGGGACGCCCCTTGCGCTCGGCCAGCCCAACCCTGACTTTCGTTAGGTGCTGTTAACCTCCAGTAACACCACCATCCCGCGCCGACAGCACAGCAGGTCCAGGGAACCCGGCGACGGAGAGGTGATCCACCGCCTGGCCAGCGAACTGGAGGGCATGAACCACTGCGGGCTCCGCAGCGTCCCGCTGCGCCGCCTACCTTACCGGGCACTAACCACGTTGCCTATAGCGGGACAATGGAACACTCGGACTGACCGCAGCCACAACTGCACGCTAGAAACAACCCTTACCCGCATCCAGGCTTCGCAGCGCAACCAGACGATCACGTCTTGAGAATGGCGCCGACTCGACGCTTTTGCTGATTATCGCGCATGCAGTAGGCTCCCTCCCATGAACAGCACTCGACCCAACCGCGCAGCAATAATAAAACACAATCTCACACCTACACTCAAGCTACAAATCACAGACTTCGTTCCCGACGGTCCAAATCAAAAAATCACATTCAGAAGCATTAGGCGCCATATCGAATCATCCCAACTGCTCCTCAAATCAATGGTCGTAACCAACTGGGAATGGGTACCAGACAGCTTGGCAGACCCAGCATTCGTGCTGGCCGAAAAACTAGCAAATGCACTAACAAGAGCGGCCGAACTCGTTGGCCTTAACGATGCCGACAATACTATCCCTGAAAATGTCGCCTCCGAAATCATCCAGCTACACGAAAATCTTTTTGGAAAAGTTTCGACAATTTCGGCATACATCGTGATGTTGGACTTTCAGATTGGCAACCTCGAAGTCAAGGCGCAAGAGCAACTCTCAATAGTCACAAAGGCCGCAGTCGAGATACAAAGAATATTGGAGCAGCAGCGCCTTCACACGGTTGACGCCGTCGTCTCGACTCAACGGCAGTTTTTCGAGAACGAAGCGACGACCCATGAGACCTATGCCAACCGATGGCTACTAGGTGTTTGCATTTCCGCAGCGACCGCACTGGCAGTAGCCACATACGCTAGTCTCCACGTACCAGACGCTTTAAGCCAGGGGTCAATAGGCCTGACGGTATTCGCCTATCTCCCACGATTCATCCTGCTGTCAATTGTCTTCTACGTTCTTTCCATCTGCGGAAGAAACTACCGCACCAACCGACATAACTTCATCGTAAACAGGCACCGCTCCCTGGCCTTAAGCACATTTGGCGTTTTTGTCTCGTCGACCAAGGATCCAAAAATCAAGGACGCGATTCTTATTCAAGCCGCAAGTGCGATCTATTCGCCCCAGCCAAGCGGCTATTCGATAGATCAGAACGAGCCGCTTCCGCACGCGGCAGCAGTTGATATGCTTCAACGACTTGGCGGCAGATAGTACACGTGGGAAGAATAGTACGGTCCGGGGCCCACGGCATGACGAAGACACCTTGGAGCAGTACCGCGCGCCGATATACCTCCGCGCCCGGCAGTTCGGGGACACTCGACCTGCTGGTGCTGCATCCGGCGGTGGCTACTTGGGTGCTGGCCGGAGGCTGCCTCGTCTACCGCTGCGCCACCTGCGGCGCCGAACTGGACGCGGCCGGCGCTATCGCCCACCAAGACTTGCTGCCTAGTCACGAAGTGCAGGGGTTTGTAGTCCTCAACAGGTGACACCAACTCGCGAGCCTTAGCAGTACGGCATATCGTTCCCCAACCGAAAGGGAGCACCAATGCTAACAAGGATGACGAAGCCCCAGAGAGAGTTGCTCGCCAAACTCCAAGCAATTCACCTTAAGCCGTACAACGCTGAAGACACGAACGCCACAGTCGAGAGCAATTTGCAGGACGCCTTGTTGCGACGAGGCTTCAAGGTCATCTCCGAGCGAGAAGTCCCAAACTATACAGTGATTCACGACTTGGTTTACAAGCTTACGTCATTCGGCGCGAAGCACGTACTCGCGACCTTTCTCCTCACGTCAACACGCAGCATGGGCGACCGCTTCTTGACCCCGCTCGACACCTGGGACTGCAACGCCACGGAGGCCACCATCAATCTCTCTTGCGAGAAGGTCGCAATCCAACTCTTGCAGGACTTCAGGGCGGTTGCATCCCCCACCCCTTAGCTCAAAAGCCAGGTGGCCCCATTGGCCCGCCCCAGACACGTTGGAGCAGACCATGGGTTCATCACCAGTCGAACGTCCACCGAGCGCCCACTCCAACCATCCGCTCGCGCTGGTTGACCTCCGCGAAGCCAAAGACGCCCAGTTTGGCCCGGAGCCTCGCCCCACCCTCCAGGCGCGCGTAGGCGCCCGTGAGGGAGGAGATGCCCGCCTGTGCCTCCAGGTATCCGGTCCGCACCGGCACGTCGCTCAGCACCCGCGACAGCCCCGCAGCGACTGCTACCCGCGGGGCATCGAAGGGACCGCGCCCTCCAGGGTCGACTTCGCCGCGACGGCGCCGTGCGCGACCATCAGGGCCTGCTCCTGCGCCTTCTCCTGCACCTTCGCTTCGCCGTGCAGGGACTTGAACTGGAGCGTCGCGGACGCCTGCTCACGAGGCTTCAGAGTGCGCCAGCCGTTGGCGACCATGTACTCGTTCGCCTTGCCCAGGGCAGCCTCCGTGATGTCCACGAAGGGGTACGACTTCCCGGCGGCCTTGCACTCCGCCTTGACGTCCTCCATCACGTGGTACGCGTGGTAGGCGGCCAGGGCGATGCGCCGCTTCCGCGTCTCGGTGAGCCACGAGACGCCGGCGAAGAGCCCGATGATGCCGACGACTGCGACGCTGATGTTGGTGGGCGTGAGCAGCGCGTCCAGGATGCTGGATCTGGCGCCGGTGGAGGTCTGGGCCAAAGCCGGTGCGCGGGACGTCGGTGGGCGCCTCGTCCGCCTCGGACACGCAGATGGACTCCTCGCCGGGCGGGAACGCAGTCAGGTCCACCTTCCCGTTGGGGTGGACGCGGGTGATGGTGGCGGCGAGCACGTTGGCCCCGTCCTGGAAGTGGACGCTGCGGCCGACGCTGGGCTTCTGGCCGGGCGGTACCACGGGAGCCCCGACCGGCCCCGTCGGCACCGCGGTTACGGACGCGACCGGGGTGTTGATGGCCTCGGCGACGGCCAGCCAGCCGGCACGCACCAGCACGGAGCACTTCTCGAACGGCGGCAGCTCGGTGCCCGTCACCGCGGAGCGTCCGCCGGTGACGCTGCCGTAGCAGGTGTAGAGCGTGAGGGCGGTGGCGAGCTTGCCGGGACTGGCCTGGGCCAGGGCCTTCTCGGCGGCGGTGATGAGCTCGGCGGGCGGCGTGTACGTCGCGGGGGTGGACATGCAGGTGCTCCTGGCGATGCTGCGGGTTGGACGTCGGGAAAGGGGTTCAGCGGCGCACCAGCCCGAGGAGAGGGGGCGCCATGGCCAAGGTGCTTGCGGCTCAGGAGACGAAGGGCAGGCGGCGGAAGCCGAGGACGTCAGGGCGGTACTCCACGCGGGTGAAGGACTTCACCTTCGCGTCCGCGCGCCGCGTCCTCCAGCGTGAGCGTCTTGCTGCCGCCCCCGGACGCGCCCACCACGACACCCACGCCCACGTGCACCATGACGTGGTCCGGATCGCCGGCCTTGCCGTACAGCACCAGGTCACCAGGCTGAAGGTCCGCCACGCTCGCCACCGGCGCGCACTCCTCCCACAGCCGGTCGGTGTTGTAGTCCGCCCTCCAGTCGCGCCCGCCCACCTGGTTGAAGCACCACGTCACGAGGCCAGAACAGTCGAAGAGGCGCGGGCCGTCCGCCGCGGCTCGCTGGCCCTTCGCACCCCAGCGATAGGGCGCGTGCATCTGCGCGAGGACGAGCTGAAGAAAGGCGGCGCGCTGCGAGGTGATGGGCATGGTGAGGCTCCGGCTGCTGGGAGTAGGCGGCGTCATGGAGAAGCGCTGACCCAGGCCGCCAGGACGAGGGCGGCGCACGCGGCGAGCACGTGCGCGGCGAAGAGCGCGAGGCTCACCGGCGCCTCGTGGGGGAACCGGGCTCGGGCGCGTCCTGGATGGACTGGTGCTGGGCGGGCGCTTGGGCCTGGACGAACCAGCGGCCGCAGTCGCGCAGCCCAGCGAGCCCCAACAGGCCAACGACGACGCCCACCACCCACAGCGCCCCAGCCTGACGGGAGTTCCGGTGCTCCTGCGCGTCCTGGCGCTCCCGGATGGCGGGGATGGCCTCCACCGCAACCCCGTGGGCAGCCGAGGACTTCTCCAGCGCCTCCACCTTCGCCGCCAGGCCCGGCACCGCGCCGACGGCCGGCGCGTGCTCCGTTACGAGCCGGTCCACCTCCATGATGCGATCTTCCAGGCGGCGCACCTGCTCGGCAGTGGCCATGCGCTCGCCAACGCCGCGTACCTCCGTCTGGACCCCCTCCATGAGACGGTGGAGGTCCACCGCTATCCGCTCGGCGGCTTTCAGCGCGGTACCCGCGCGCTCGTTCGTCGCCTCCTGTTGGGCGGCGAGCCGGGCAAGGTCCTCACGGACGGTGTTGTCTGGGCTACGACGGGGAGCGGGGCACATACCTCCGCATGGTCAACGGTCGCGTGGACGGCGTCCGCTTCACAATCTTCGCCCATACATAGCCACTCGTGCGCATGGTTCCCGTAGAGTACCTTCACCACGCTCAGGCAATCTGGGAACGCCTCACAGCAAAGAAACCACCCCCCAAAAAAATGACATCCAACACATCATTCGAAATCAGCATTCCAAGACCAAACGCAGCCCCTTCCCTCAAGCTCAAAGCACAGCCTGGACACTCAATAATTTTCATCGGAGCAAACGGCTCAGGAAAAACCCGACTTGGCGTCCACATAGAGGCGTCGCTCCCGGGCAACAAGTCGCTCAGAATTTCAGCACAAAAATCACTATCAATGCCCGAACACATAGCACTGACATCGCTCAAGACAGCAACCGAGCGCCTATGGTTCGGCACGGAAACCCCGAAGGGCACAAGTCCACTCGATACACATCACTACAGATTAGGCAGCCGCTGGAGGGGAAGTCCCGCCACAACCCCGCTCAACGATATTGAGCATCTGCTCCAAGCGCTGTTCGCTGAACAATCACGCGTAGCGCTCCAATACCTTCCTGACCGCCGAAAAGACGATCCAGGCCCCCTGCCCCTCCCCAAACTATCGACACTTAGGGCCATTTGGGAGCGTCTTTTGCCTCACCGAACACTCACCACCAACGAAACATCCATCGACGTCTCGCCAGCACCAAAACCAGAAACGCCACCGCCTGCCAACACAGCCTACCCAGCCACGCAACTAAGCGATGGCGAGCGCGCAATATTTTACTACATTGGACAGTGCCTTCTCGCACCTTCCGACTCGCTCCTCATTATCGACGAACCAGAAAGCCACATACACAAGGCCATTCTTGGTCGACTTTGGAACGAACTTGAAGCCGCTCGGCCCGACTGCGCATTCATATACATAACCCACGATCTCGATTTCGCAACAACTCAATCAGCAGTCGCGCGATACTTCATCCGCGCCTACGCCTCAAATCAAGAACAAGGGGCTTGGGATATTGACGAACTACCCGAGGATGGCGAGATTCCCGAACTGGTCATTGCAGAAATCGTGGGAAGTCGCCGCCCAATCCTATTCGTCGAAGGTCAATCATCCAGCATTGATCTTATAGTCTACCGATCGCAATACCCCCTATTTACGGTCATCCCCCTTGGTTCATGCTCAGACGTGATTCGTTCTACAAGTAGCCTCCGGCGAAACGCCAAGCGACTCCACTTGGGAGCATCATTTGGAATAGTCGATGCCGATGATCGCGACAATGCTGAAATAGAGCGCCTCAAGAGTCTTCACATATTTACCCTCCCAGTCTCAGAAATCGAAAGCCTCTTTGCACTGCCGAAAGTATTCCTTGCGCTTGCCGACATACTCCATTGCTCAACCCCAGAGGAAAGACTAAAAAACCTAACCTCGGCGATCATCAAGATTGCACGAGCCGACCTCGAAGCCGCATCTTGCAGATACGTTACGCGGGTCATCGACAACAAACTCAAGAATGTCGAAGTCTCAATGAAAACAATCGAAGACCTCGAGACAGCCTTTACTGAAGAGGTAAAAAACATTATCCCTCGCTCGATCTACAATGACTTTAAATCGAGACTGGAGACCAACCTCGACAGCGCCAATCTAGAAGGAATCCTCAGGATGTACGACAACAAGGGGATCGCTGGCACTGTTGCCAATCATCTTGGTCTAGCAGGCAAGAAGGAGTTTTTCGACAAAATCAGCAGAGTAATGCATCACGAATCAGGCAATGCTCTCAGGAAAGAACTAACCGCCGTTCTTCCGGAAATAGCGGTCTGATTCTCACGTCGTTACGCTGACTGCCCTCTCCTTCCCGACGCTGAGCAGCCAGTCGCGGAAGGAGAACCATGAGTCCTCAGCGACAGCGTATAGGCAGGATAGAGGCCATGTGGAGGGTGAGGGCAGGAGCGGAGGGGCCGCGGAGGGCTGTTGATGGGGGCCGCCCGAGCAGTGCGCCAAGCGGGTGGAGCAGCCGCGCAGCCCCTTGGGGTACACCCGGCCCTGGCCGCGCTCCCTTCAGGTGCGCGGCAGGACTTGGCTCTCTTGGCTGGGGCGGCTTGAGCCTCAACACCCTGCGGCTTGAGGGGGCCCACTCGCCGGGGCCAGCCTCGCACCTGCCGTGGGCAGGCCCAGGTGCTCCAGAATCGCTCGTACTCCTCCCGCCTCGTTCACGTACGCCAGCACTCGCCGTCTGCCTCCACACCTCACGCAGGCGAACACGTCGAAGTCGAACGTCCTCTTCAGCAACTCGGCCCAGTCCTCTCGCGGCGTTTTCTCCTTCAGCGGCTCCTTGCTGGCCGCTGCCTGGGGCGCCACGCTCGTTTCCTCCTCTCCCGCTCGGGGGACCAGAAATGGCCGCAGTTTGGCGCCTGTAGCAAAGACGCCGTGGAACCTCGTGAGGTTTGCCCGAGGCGGAGGTACCAGGGACGCGACACGCCGTAACAGTTCCAGCCCGGTGAAGAGCAGGTGCGTGGTGCCTTCCGGCAGCGGGCGCTTCATGCGGTAGGCGATGCGGCCATCCTCCATTCGCGACAGGCGCTCCAGCGCCAGCGCGCCACGCGCCCCATAGCGGCACATCCGCTCCAGCCCCTGCCTGTCGCTGGCATGGAGGTGCGTATTGGCATGCAGGGAGAAGCCTTCCAGTGAGTCCATCCAGTTCGCATGGCAATAGGAGCGAGGAAACCGCCATGATGGATGCCTGGAAATGCGAACCCCAGGAGTCCAGCGTGCGAAGCCTCTCATTCCGGGTCATCCGTTTCGTCTCGGCGCTGGTCGTGCTGGGCGGTTGTGAGCGGCAGGAGAAGCCGACCGCTCCCGCTCCCGCTCCGGTCAAGGCCAGCGCGCCCGCGCCCGCACCCGCGCCGGTCGCACCCTCGCGAAGCAGCACCGAGGCGGAGCTGCGCGAGCGGCTGCGATGCGAGGCGCTCCTTGGCTTCAGCGGGCTGCTGGCGGGACAGCAGGAGTTCTTCGGAGAGAAGGACGCCTGGACGGCGGACGTCACACGCCTCCCCTCCCCTGCGCCATGCACGGATGGCAGCCGCGTGCCCACGCCGGACGCCACCTGGCTCGCGGGTTGCCACTTCCGTTATGCGGTCTCGGTGGCCGGCTCCGCTCCCGACAACAGCACCTTCAGCGTGCGCGCGGTGGGCGTGGGCGGACTCGCCGAAGGGCTCACGTACACCCTGACGCATGGGTATGTGGACAGGCAGCCCGTGCGCGTGTGGCCTTCCGAGCTCGTCCTCGAGGAGTGCCATGGCGTGCGCAGGCCGGAGGGGACGCCCCTGCCAGCTCCGCTGTGCGAGGGAGCCAGCAACCTCAAGGCGTTCTTTGCTTCCCAGAAGGCGTACTTCGGAGAGAAGGACCGTTACTCGGAGAGCGCCGCCCAGGTGGGCTTCGCTCCGGAGCCGTGCCTCGACGGCACCCGCGCGCCGGTGCCTGATGACACATGGATCGCGGGCTGTCGCTTCATCTACCGCGCCGAGGTCTCGGGCACGGCGCCGGAGCAGACCTTCCGCCTCACCGCGCGGGGAATGAAGGGCCCCGTGGTGGAACAGGTGCTGACGCTGGACTCCCAGTACACCTGGAGCCCCGCCGATCCAGGCTGCGCGCCCTGACGCAGGATTGTCGCGGCAGGGCGCGAATCGGGCCTTGAACCACCCGAGCAGTCAGGCACTCCACGGAAGCACCGGGGGGATGATAGAACACGGAGGCAACCCCATTTCAATCCTAGCAAAAGATGTATATGCCGGAAGGCGTGCTTTACGTAGGCACCCTTCTCGAAGTGGGGGTCATCCATGCGCGGCTCACAGGTCCTTGGTATCGCTCTCGTCTCCAGCATTGCCTTCACTCCGCTCGCGGAGGCGAAGAGCGTCTCCTTCTCGGGTTACCAATGGGAGGTCCGCAGCGGTCAGGGCGGCCCGGGCCCCAATGCCTGGGATGACCGCAACGCCTGGGTCGATGCGAACGGCTACCTCCACCTGAAGATCGCCTGGCGCGACGGACGCTGGACGACGGCGGAGGTCTACATGCCGCAGCAGCGGCTGGGGTACGGCACGTACCAGTTCAAGGTGATTGGCCGGCCGGACCTCTTCGACGACAACGTGGTCCTGGGCCTGTTCAACTACACGCGTCCCGACGTGGGCCCGGACGGCACGAATGAAATCGATATCGAATTCGCGAAGTGGGGCGGCAGTCAGCCGCAGATGGGCAACTGGGCCGTGTACCCCGCGGTGACGGGCGTCCCCTACTCCCATCAGGCCTACGCCATCAGCCTCGGGGGGACCTACTCCACCTACCGCTTCCAATGGTCCTCGACGCAGGTCTACTTCCAGGCCTTGCATGGCCACCAGGATGGCAACACCAATCAGATGGCCAGCTGGCTGCTCAATCCGCCGGACTACGTCCAGCGCATTCCCCAGACCCCCCTGCCCGTCCACATGAACTTCTGGCTCTTCCAGGGACGCGCGCCCAAGAACGGTCAGGAGGCGGAGATCGTCATCGCGGAGTTCAAGTTCATCCCCGCTCCGTAGACGTCAGGCGCGGGTCAAAGCGAACAAGCCGCACGAGGAGCACGCCGCTTCTGGATGAAGCTGCTCACCGCGGCCTTGAAGCAATCTGGCGCCGTGAAGAGCAGGAAGTGCGGCCCACCCTTCACGGTGAACAGGTTGACGCCCGCGGCTTCGGGCAGGAGGCGCAGATGGGCCTGGGCGCCAGCGAGGGGCGTCTTCGGGTCCATGTCGCCCTGGAGCACCAGCACCGGAGGAAGCGCGGTGGGAGATTTGCCGAACCACTCGTCGCGTGGATAGGCCAAGGACGTCCGACCGACGAGCTGACCCGGCAGACTGCTGACGAACAGGAACCGGGCGGCTTCCGCCTCCACCTGGGCCTGGGTGAGGTCTGGCCTGGCGTTGTTCTCGGAGGCGCTGATCACCGCGACGAGCGGGATGGACACCGGGGACTGAGGGAAATGGTCGAACACGGCGCCCAGTGCCTCCAGGTCCCGCTCAACCTGCTGCAACGGCTTGAGGTCTCCGCTCCGGAGGCCCGAGAGGACGAGGGGAATCCGCGCCCGCAGCTCCGGGCTGTTCAGCAGTGCGCCGAAGAAGAGCTTCGGACGTCCCCCCGGGACGGCCTCGGACAACTTGGGATCGTCGACGAGCCCCTGCATCGCGGCGACCGCCGAGCCCCCCAGACGCGCCCGGCAGGCCGGGTCCGCGTCGCACTTCGCGAGGACCGCGCGGCCCACCTCGTCGACGACGGCCGAGCGATGACTGAGGTCCCATTGGTCCGTCGTCTCCGGTGGAACGAGGGAGTCGAGCACGATGCCATCGAGGCGCCGCGGCGCGGCCACCGTCATCATGCGCAACACCAGCTGCGTGCCGTAGGAGACCCCATAGAGCCACGTCTTCCGGCCCGTGGAGTAGCGCTCCATCAGCGCGCTCAAGTCTCGGGCGGAGTGCGTGATGGTGAAGGCGCGAGTGCGCTTGGAATCGGACTCCAGCGCCTCGAAGCAGGTCGCCCACTCGGCGCCTTCGAGCGCGGCGCCCCCGGCACTGTCGACGGCCTCCTCCTTCTGGCAGAGCCGGCTGGAGAAACCCGTCCCGCGATGGTCCGGAACCAGCAGGTCGTATCCCGGGAAGGCGGCCCGCAGGGTCTTCAGCAGCGGGTAGAACGAAGCCCCTGACTCGCCGGGCCCACCCGCCACGAGCCAGACCTGCCCGGCCGACCGGCCCGGAGCCGGGAACTTGCGCACGAAGAGCTCGATCCGCTCACCGCTCGGGGCCGCGGAGTCCAACGGCGCACTGAAGCGAGCACAGAGGGAACCGGCGAGCGCCGCGTCCGACTTCGCGTCCTGGCAACCGGCGAACCCGTCGGCACGGGGCGCCGTGCCCTGCTCGGCCGCGTGCGCGGAACTGCCCAGGACAAGTGCACTCCAGAGGGTGACCACGGCTGCGAAGGCGGGGCATTTCATGTTCAGGCTCCGGGAGAGCCCGGGAACTTCCCAGAGCGGACCCAGGATCGCAATTCATTCGGGTCTTGACCGCATTCACTTCAAAACAGGCATCCACCGGCGCCAGCGAGTATGTCTGTCATTGAAGTCCCGTGTTTCACGGCTGAAGCTGATACCAGGAATGGACAGACATCTGCTTTGGCCTCCAGCCAACGGCGGTGATTCCGGGCCTGGCGCGCGCGGTTCCCCCTCCGCTCCCCTGGACAAGGTGTTTCAATTTTCTTATACAGCTACAACCCGCGCAGACATGCGTCACGGGTGAGTTGGCGGCGGCGTCCCCCCCGGGCGCCGTTGAAAGGCACTTCCATGTTTCATCTGCGACGGCTCTCCCTGTGTCTGGGATTCCTCCTGGTCTCCGGCACCGCGTCCGGCATGCCCCTGGCGGATGGGAAGTTCTTCATCCACGGCTATGGGCACCTGAGCACCGGCAGGACCTGGGAGAACGTCTACCTGGGCGGCAACGAGGAGCTGGGCCTGCATGACGTGGGCAGCACGCTGCTGGTCCGGGCCCTGCCCACGGAGCGCCTCGTCATCAACACGCAGTTCTCCTTCGAGAAGGCGCCCGGCCAGGACCTGGAGCTGGAGGTGGACTATGCCTTCGCGGAGTACGCCTTCTCCGACAAGTTCCACCTGCGCGTGGGCCGCAACCAGCTCCCCCTGGCGCTGTACTCGGAGATCTACGACGTGGGCACGCTGCGGCCCTTCAACGCCCTGCCGCAGGGGACGTACGGCCCCACGTCGATTGGCGTGGAGAACTACAACGGCCTGGGGCTCACCGGCCGCATCAACCTGCCGGGGGAGTGGATGGTGGAGTACGACGCCTACGGCGGCTTCCTCGACCTGAAGGAGCCCCTCTCCCAGGACTGTGACGACACCGAGGGCGGGCTGTGTGTCATTGAATCGCAGCTGGCCGGCGGGCGGCTGGCGCTGTGGGCGCCGCTGGAGGGGCTGCGCTTCACCACGTCCGGGTTCGTGTCCCGGACCCCGACGAAGACGGCGGAGGGCGAGCACGACGTGCTGGGCGTGGTGGGCGTGGGCGCCGAGTACCTGGGCGAGTCGCTGTGGCTGCGGGCCGAGTTCTTCAACCTGTTCTCCGAGGTGGCCACGGCGCGCACGGGCTACCTGGAGGCGGCGTACTTCGTCACCCCGCACTGGCAGGTGGCCGGACGCGTGGAGGGCTCGCGCACCTGGGCGCCCACCGCCGTGCCCGACGAACTCGTCACCTACCTGCGCCACCGCGAGGTCGCCGTGGGGCTGAACTACTGGTTCGACCCCCACCTCGTCTTCAAGGTGTCGTTCCACAACGTCATCGGCAACCGCTTCGCCATGCCCGAGGCCACCGACGACCTGGCCGCCCTCCTCCACCCGGAGCCCCACACGCGGCTCCTGTCCCTGGGCTCGCAGTTCAGCTTCTAGCCCCGCCCCCCTCTGGAGACGCCATGAGAACGCTTTCCCTGCTCCTGTTGTGTGGGTTCATCGGGCTCTTCGCCGGACCGGCGCGGGGTTCACCGTCGGCGACCTACAAGGTCGTGGTCCATCCCTCCAACCCGGTGACGGAGCTGAGCCGCGCGCGGCTCTCGCAGCTGTTCTTCAAGAAGAGCACCCAGTGGGATTCGGGCGCCACGGCGCTGCCGGTGGACCTGAACGACAGCTCGCCGGTGCGCGCCGCCTTCTGCGACGAGGTGCTCAAGCGCTCGCTGCCCGCCGTCCGGGCCTTCTGGCAGCAGCGCATCTTCTCCGGCCGCGACGTTCCGCCCCCCGAGCTGCCGTCGGAGAACGAGGTCCTCGCCTTCGTGCGCGCGAACCCCGGCGCCGTGGGCTACGTGCCCGCGAACACCCCCACCCCCGGGTTGAAGGTCCTCACCCTCCTGGACTGAGAGAGCGAACCCGGCGCCATGCGATTCCAGCACAAGGTCCTGCTGCTCCCCGTCCTCGCGGCCCTCTTCCTGGTGGCCATCATCGGGCTCTCGGAGCTGCTCGGGCGCAGCACCCGGGAGCACCTGGAGCGCATCGAGAAGGGCTACGTCCCCGCGGTGCTCCTCAGCCGGGACCTGGACGTGCTCCTGCAAGAGCTGCAGCGCGGCCTCCAGGACGCGGTGGCGGCGGAGGACCTGGAGCAGTTGGCCGAGTCGGACGCCACCGCGAAGCGCTTCCTCCAGCGGCTCGCCGAGGGGCGCACCAACCCCGCCATCGCCCCGGGGCGCCTGGACGCGCTGGAGGCGCAGCTGCGCGACTACGTGGCCTTCGCCCGCGACACGAGCGAGCGGATGATTAACAAGGACGCCCAGGCCGCCGCCCGGCTCCCGGAGATGGCCGCGCGCTACAACCGGGTGCGGGACGCGCTGACGCGCGCCACCGAGGAAGACCAGCGGGAGATGGGGGCCTCCTTCGCCCTCACGCGGGAGGAGCACGAAGGCTCCCAGCGACGCCTCGTCCTGCTGGGGCTCATCCTGCTGGGCGTGCTCGCGTCGCTGTCGGTGTGGCTGGTGTCGCAGGTGGCCCGGCCCCTGCTGCGCCTCACGCAGGTCGCCTCGCGCATCGCCACCGAGGGCGACCTCACCCAGGTCATCCACATCCGGTCCGAGGATGAGATTGGCCTCCTGGCCCAGAGCATCAACCACCTGGTGCAGCGCCTGCGCACGATTCCCGTCACCCTCCAGGAGACGCTGACGGAGCTGGCGGGCAGCGTCGAGGGGCTGACGCACATCAGCCGCGAGCAGTCCCAGCAGCTGGCGCGCCAGTCGTCCAGCATCGAGGAGGCGAGCGTGGCGATGCGGGACATCCAGGAGCGGTCGCTGGAGGCCTCGCGGCAGGCCCACACGGTGCTGCAGGTCGCCCAGCGCGCGGAGCAGACCAGCGTGACGGGCCAGGAGCGCCTGCGGCAGAGCGGCGAGGCGCTGGAGCACCTGCGCACCCAGGTGGGCGAGCTGATGCCGGCCATCGCGCGGCTCACGGAGGGCTCGCGCAAGGCGTCCGCCATCCTCAAGACGGTGAAGGACCTGTCGGATCAATCCAACGTGCTGGCCATCAACGCCGCCATCGAAGCGGCGCGCTCGGGCGAGCATGGGCGCAGCTTCGCGGTGGTGGCCCGGGAGATGCGGTCGCTGTCCCAGCAGTCCCTGCGCGGCGCGCAGAGCATCAGCGGCCTGCTGTCGGAGATGAGCACCTCCGTGAGCGCCGTCACCGCGTCCGTGGAGAGCAGCCACCAGAAGATGGCGGAGGGCATCAACGAGGCGCTCTCCTCCGGGCAGAGCCTCCGGCAGCTGACGGAGGCCGTGCGGGACAGCAGCAGCGCGGCCCAGGACATCGTGCACTCCTTCACCCAGCAGAACGCCGGCATCGTGCAGATGACGGCGGTGGTGACGGACTTCTCCCGGATGATGAAGGACAGCGTGCAGGCCAACGAGGACGTGGAGTCCGCCATCCAGCGGCTGGAGGTCGCCTTCCAGGGCATCCAGGGCGTCGTGAGCGGCTTCCGCGTCTAGGCGCCTGCCGCCGCGGGCCTCAGCGCGCGTAGACCACGTCGGCCTTCGCGGGGGTCAGCGCTTCGGGCCGGTACCACGTCTGGACCTCGCGGGCCCCCGCGAACTTCGGCATGCGCATCCCGTAGGAGTCCGACTGGAAGCGGTAGTCCCTGGGCGCGAGGAAGATGGGCGTGCCCCGCTTCTCGCTGTACGGACACAGGCCGAAGGTGGAGATGTTCCAGAGCGTCGCCTGGTGCAGGTCGAAGTCCCGGCCGTGGCGTCCCTTGAGGCCCAGCTTTCCCGTCACGTACGTCCCGGGCCACCCCTCCAACTGGAAGAAGGTGTTGTAGTCGAAGTACTCCACGTTCCCGTCGATGATGGCTTTGTTCTTCCAATCCGTCGTGTCGACGATGAGCGAGCAGATGAAGGGGCAGTCCTTCTTGGGTGCGAGCTCTCCGGTCACGTAGGGATAGGCATACGCCGTCCCGAGCGAGGGAACGGGGCCCTTGCTGCCGTGGTACCGGTAGTGGCTGTGCCCGATGGCGGTGTTCTGCATGCCGCCCCACGGCGTCCATGCGCCGAAGCTCTTGCCGAACGCGCCGTAGAAGTCATCGCTTTCAATCTTCGTGTCGCCGTAGTTGTGCAGGACGACGAAGTGGGCCCCCGCCGCGAAGAGCATCAGCAGGCGGCGGACGTTCTCCACCCGCCACGGGGTGTTGTCGTCAGGGCCCACCAGGGGGTACTGCCGCCATGCATCGATGCGATAGCGCGGCGCATGGTACGTGACGCCCTTGGCCACGTTGACGAAGGTGCTCTTCTTGATGAGGTGGGGCACCCACAACGTCATCTCGTTCTTGCGCACGTAGCTGGAGAGGAACTGGAGGAAGCGCCGGTCCGAAGCAGGACAGCTCCCGCGCTCGTCCTGCGGGTTGAGCCACCCGTCCAGCAGCGTGGCCAGCATCAGGTCCAGGTCCGAGCGGTCCATCATCCAGACCGCGGCGATCTGCTGATCACCGGCGTCCGAGTCCTGGAGCTCGCTGGCGGCGCGGATGTACTGCCGGGGCTCCCGGACCTGCGGGTCGAACATCCGGTCCACGAGCGCGTCGATGTTGGAGAAGCGGTAGCGCAGAACGCCGGGCATGCGGGGGTTCCCTTCAGAGTTCCTGGACGCGGTCGGAGGGGTCCACGGCCTGCATCGACATCAGGACCTTGACCAGCATGTAGATGAAGAAGATGGCCAGGATCGCGAAGGACACGCCCACCCCCGTCGCCACGTAGGGATGGCGCTTCGCGCTGGCGAGGCCTCGCCGGAACTCGTAGGCCAGCCGCCCGTTGGGAATGCCGTACTCCTCCGCGGAGAGGCGGCTGTACTTTTCGTTCAGGTGTTCCTTCACCACGACGCTCTGGGTGAGCTGTCCTCGCGGGGGGATGTCCTTGATCGCCTGTTGGAAGGTCCGCCCAGGGCGACGCTTCTGCTCGAGGAACTTGGACGTGCGCAGCGCCAGCTCGACCTGCTCCCGGTCCTCCCCAAGATGCCGGAGCGCCAGCCTCATGACGTTCTGAAGCCGGGCGACGGCCTGTTGATCGGGCTGGGGGAACCTGCCCTCACGGATGCTCTTCTCGGACGTCCTGGGGAAGCGTGAGAAGGGTTCCTTGTCGATGGTCGCGTGGAGCACCTTGAGCAGCCGGTGCGCGGCGCTGATGTCGGGTCTGAAGCGGCCCATCACGGACTTCTCCGCCGTGAGGAACTTCTCCAGGTTCGTCAGCGGCGCGATGTAGACGTGCTCCGCCTCCTCGTGCAGGCCCATGGCCCTCAGGTGCGCCTCCATGAGGCCCTGCGCGCTGAGCAGCGAGTAGCCGGAGTCCACGTAGTCCACCAGGATGACCTTGCGCCCCCGGAGCAGCGTCTTCGGCAGATAGTGATCGATGAATCTCGCCATCGACTCGTCGTAGGGCACCTCGCGCTTGCCCTTCGCGTATTCATCCTTCGTCGTCTCGATGCTGAGCGGCAGGTCCTGCGCATCGATGTCGAAGGCCTGGCGCAGGAACTCCATGATCACCACCGGACTGCGCCCGAGACCCACGTAGAGGAAATCGCCGTCGCGATCCTCTTCGCGGAGCAGCTTGGCCACGTAATAGAAACCCGCCAGGTCCTTGTGTTGGAAAAGGCGGTTCTCTCCGGACTCCCCTACGTACTTGGGCATCGAGCCCTCACTGGATAGTAGGACAAGAGATCTAGCCCAAGGTGGCTGCGATCACCAATGGGCCGGGCCCGGAAGGCCCGGGTTGAATCTTCCGTCGCCCGTCACGTAGAGGGGACCCGTGCGGCGTCAGGCTCGCACCTCTCCCCAGGGGACACGGATGAACAGGAAGTCCGGCACGGCAGTGTTCATGATGGTGGCATGTGCCTTCGGCCCGATGACGGCCGTCGCGCAGGAGGACTCGGAGGCGCAGGGCAACATCGACATCACCGGCTCTGGCGAAACGGCGACGCACGCGTGCACGCCGGAGAGCACGGTGGAGATCACCGGCGCGGACAACACGGTGACGCTGACCGGCGAGTGCAAGAGCGTCAGCGTGAACGGCACGGACAACAAGGTGAAGGTGGAGGCCACCCGCGCCATCTCCGTCACGGGGAGCTCCAACACCGTCACCTGGAAGCGCGGCCACGGCAAGTCGAAGCCGAAGATCAGCCGCAACGGCACGGACAACAAGGTCACCCAGGAGAAGTAGTCGCCGGACCGCGCGCCCGCTTCGTCACGGAGGCGGGCGCACGGGAGGCCCTGCGCGGTCTTGATGGGCACTTCGGGCGGTAGCCGACACGCGGGCCGGCCAGGAGGGCACCTCGTCCCGGCAGGGCGGCGTGCGCACCATGCGCATCACGTCTTCGCGCGTCCATGCGCCAAGAAGGAGCCTCATGCGCTTGCCTGCCGGAGTCCTCTTTTCGCCGCTGGCCCTGGCCGTGGTCCTGGCCTGTAGCGGCCCCGCGGCGGTTCCTGGCGAGGAGGCCGAAGGCGAACCCTCCGCACTGGAGCTCCAGGAGGCCGGCGCGAGCGAGGACGCGGCTTCGACAAGCTCCCCGTACCGGGTGGAGGACAGCGTCCCTGGCCGGCTCAGCGCGGGCCCGGCCGAGCTGACGGACGTGAACGGCACGCTCTTCTTCGTCGCCACCGACGCCGCGCACGGCACGGAGCTGTGGAAGAGCGACGGCACCCCCGGCGGGACGCGCATCGTGGAGGACATCCGGCCCGGCCCGGCGGGTGCCTCCTTGCGCGGCCTGATGACGGCGGGGCGGCGCGTCTATTTCACCGCCGACGACGGCACGCATGGCCTGGAGCTGTGGACCAGTGATGGGACGCGCGCGGGCACCCGGCTGGTGAAGGACATCGCCGTCGGAGACGCGTCGTCGTACGCGTCCACGTTGGCCGCGTTGGAGGGAGTCCTCTACTTCAGAGCGTATTCGCCGGAGCTGGGTTTCTCCCAGCTGTGGCGGACCGAAGGCGTTCCGGGCACCACCCGCGTGGTGCCCACGGGACTGGCCTATCCTCCTACCGAGCTCGTGCCGATGGGCCATCACCTCTACTTCTTCGGTGGCTACACGTTCCAGCGACTGGATGGGAGGACGGGAGCCATCGTCACGCTGCTCGACTTCACCGATCGGGTCGACGTCTACACGGTGGGCCCGATCGTCGCGGATGGAGTGCTCTATTTCATCATCGGCCAATCCCCCATCATCGGCGCGAAGAGCGAGGACGGCACACTCCAGGACGGGCCGAGGCTCTTCACCGTCTGGAAGAGCGACGGCACCCCCGAGGGGACGGTGGCCGTGGCGGACATCCATGCGCTGCTCTCGTTCGACGGCGCGAACACGCTCGCCGCCGCGGGACGCAGGCTCTTCTTCACCGCGGACGACGGAGTGCTCGGCGCCGAGCTGTGGACCAGTGATGGCACGCGCGGGGGGACGCGGCTGGTGAAGGACCTCCTTCCTGGCCCGGACAGCCCGCACATCCGGTCGCTCACCGCCCTGGGCGGCGCGGTGTACTTCTCCGCGTACACGCCCGACGCGGGCGACGAGCTGTGGCGCAGTGACGGCTCGCCGCGCGGAACCTTCCGGCTGAAGGACGTGATGCCCGGGCCCGCCGGGTCCAGCATCGCGCAGCTCACCGCGCAGGGGGGCCGTCTCTTCTTCACCGCGCGCGAGCAGGGCCGGGGCCATGAGCCGTGGAGCAGCGACGGCACCACCCGAGGGACGGCGCGGGTCGCGGACCTGGTGCCGGGCGCCTTCTCGAGCGCGCCGCATGACTTCACGCGCTCGGGCTCACGCGTGTACTTCGCGGCCACCGAGCCGGCGCGGGGCACCGAGCTGTGGGCGCTGAGGCTCGTCAGGGGCGGCGGTGTGGAGCTGGCCGCCGCCGTGGCCGTGTTCCCCGAAACCGGGGACGGCGAGGCCGTGGAGCGCGAGCAGGGTGACAGGAGCCGCGACCCCGGCGCGGGGCCTGCCTACCTGGTGCAGGACATCATCCCCGGACCGGACGATCCCCGCATCACCGCGAGCGCGAGCGTGGGCAGCACGCTCTTCTTCACGGCGGATGACCCGAGCTTCGGCGCCGAGCTGTGGGCGACGGCAGGCACGGCGGCAAGCACCCGGCTCGTCGCGGACCTCCGCCCGGGGCCGGACAGCTCCGGGCCCAGGAGCATGACGCCGTTCGGGGGAGCGCTGCTCTTCTTCGCGGACGACGGCATCCACGGCTTCGAGCTCTGGCGGAGCGACGGCACGCCGGGCGGCACGCGGCTGGTGAAGGACATCTACCCGGGGCCCGAGGGCAGCCAGTTCTTCGAAGGCCCGTTCGTGCACGACGGCGTGGCGTACTTCGCCGCGGACGATGGGACGCACGGGGTGGAGCTCTGGCGGACGGACGGCACGACGGCCGGGACGCGGATGGTCAAGGACCTGTGGCCCGGGCCTGAGGGCTCCGGCCCCCAGGCCTTCATCGAGCTGCAGGGGCGCCTGTACTTCATGGCCGTGGAGGAGGAGACCGGCTTCGACCTCTGGCGCACGGACGGCACGGCCGCGGGGACCGTCGCGCTGGACCTCATGCCCGGGCAGGAGAGCCTCCTGTTCTCGGACGCCGTCGCGGTGGGCGGGCTGTTCATCTTCCACCAGTACTCGGAGCTCGGCGACGAGCCGTGGCGCACTGACGCGACGCCGGAGGGCACCTTCCTCCTCGCGGACGTCTCCCCCGGGTCGGACAGCTCCTTCCCCACGGACCTGACCGTGGTGGGCCGGCGCGTCTTCTTCGTCGCGGAGAACCCCGAGGTCGGCCGCGAGCTGTGGGTGACGGACGGCACCCGTGACGGCACCGTGTTGGTAAAGGACATCACTCCCGGCCCGGTGATGGACCCGCCGCAGTACCTGGTGGCCTTCGACGGATGCCTCTTCTTCAGCGCCCAGGACGGGGGCGCCACGGGCCGGGAGCTGTGGGTGAGCGACGGCAGGGCGCCGGGCACGCGGCTCTTCAAGGACCTCGCCCCCGGGCCGGCCAGCGGGTCGCCTGCGTGGCTCTTCCCCGTGGCCGGCACGCTGCTGTTCTCCGCGGATGACGGCCACACCGGACCGGAGCTGTGGAGGAGCGATGGCACGCGCCGCGGAACGCGCCAGCTCCAAGAGCTGGCGCCAGGACTGACAGGCGGTGATCCGTACCTCTTCACCGCGACGCGCGAGCACGTCTACTTCTTCCTCGGCTTCTCACCCACGGGCCGGGAATGGTGGGCCCTGGAACGCGAGGACCTCACCCACTGACAGTGGCTCGGGTGACGCGGGAACCGGGACGGGCTCAGTTCGCGGTCGTGGTGAGGTTCGTGAAGCCCCAGTTCGACCCGCTCCATGCCAGCTGCATCACGTTGTCATTGCCCGCGATGTAGTGCACCCGTGAGTAGACACCGTCGATCGCGAACCCAGCCAGGGGACTGCTGGCCTTGGCGACAGGGGCGCCGGCAAGTGCGGTCAGGTTGTTCAGGTGCCAGCGCGCCCCATCCCACCACAGCTCGCCCACCGCATTGGAAGCCATCTCGAAGTAGACGCGAGCGTTGCCAGGGTTCACCGCGAAGCTGGTCAGGGCCGTGGCGGGCGCGGTCGCGTACGGGCCCTCCGGTGGCGTCACGTTGGTGTACGTCCACCCCTGCGAGGTGAACTTCAGCTCGCTCACATGGTGGTCCATGCCCACGTAATACACGTGAGACCACGTGCCGTCCGTCGCGAACCCGGTCAGCGCCGTGTCATTGTCGACCATGGGAGCGTTCGCCGCGAGGTTCAGATCCTGCTGAGCCCAGGCGCCGCCGCTGTTCTCCCACAGCTCGTGGACATGGCGGCTGTTGCCCACGAAGTACACCCGCGCCTCGCTGCCTTTGACCTGGAAGGCGGTCAGCGGACTGCCAACCGCCGCCGCCGGTGCACCGGCGCGCTCGGTCACGTCACTGACGCCCCAATACATGCCATTCCACGTGAGCTCCTGGACGTGGCGGTTGCTGGCGGCCACGTAGTACACGCGCGGGTAGACCCCCGACCGCACGAAGCCCACCAGCGGGCTGTCCGCCGCGGCGGGGGGAGCCCCGACCTGCGTGGCCAGGGCCTGGTCGTGCCAGGTGCCATCCCACCACAGCTCATGCACCAGGCCGTCGTTCGCGATGAAGTAGACGCGCGGCGCGCTGTTCCCGAGCTGGAACCCTGTCAGCGGGCTCCCCGGCTTCGCCGACCCGGGCAGCCAGGAGTACTTCCACTCCGAGCCTTGTGATGCCAGCTCGGCGACGGTGCTGACGGGATCCAGGTAGTAGACCCGCGAGCTGCTGCCCGCGAGAAACGCCGCCAGCGTGCTGCGCGGCGACGCGGGCAGTGCCGAGAGGGAGGACTCGCGTGGCGGCCCGAGTTCCTCGGGGGACTCGCGCGCGGCGGGGGCCGCTCCGCAGCCAAGGCCGAGTGCCAGCACGGTGAAGAAGGACAACAGGGATTGCAGCGCGTTCATGACCGCTCCTGAGCAAGGAGCCGAGCCGGCCTCGCCGGTTCAGCTCGCGGCCACTATGAAGAGCGGGCCGCGAGGGTTCATTGCTCAGGGATGCCAATGCATTGGCAGACCGTGCCACTCACCGTGGCGGGGGTGGAGGCCCGTCGGTGAGCGAGCGCCGGTACTCCGCCGGGCTCTGCCCCGTCCAGCGCCGGAAGGCGCGGTGGAAGGTGCTCGCCTCGGAGTAGCCGAGCGCGAAGGCGATCTCGGAGAGGGAGAGCTTGCCCTCCCGGAGGTAGCGCACGGTCAGGTCGCGGCGGAGTTCGTCGATGAGCTGCTGGTAGCTCGTCCCGAGTTCCTGAAGTCGGCGGAAGAAGCTGCGCTTGCTCAGGCCGAGCTGGCGCGCCAGGAGCTCCGCCTCCGGAGGGCCGGCGCTCAGGCTCCGGAGGATGCCCCGGCGCACGTCGTCCAGGAACCCGCCCTGCGCGGGGAGCTTGCCCAGCAGCACCTGCGCGAACCGGTCGAGCACGGCGCCCAACTCCGGGTAGAAGACCGGGATGGGCCGGTCCAGCAGGCTCCGGTCGAGCGTCATTTCGTTGATGGGGTGGCCGAAGCGCACAGGGGCGCGGAACAGCCGCTGATGCTCCCGGGTGTCAGCGGGCGCCGCGTGCTGGAAGCAGACCTCCTGCGGGACCCACTCCTGCCGCAGGTACCTGCGGCCTCGCACGAGCAGCGCCGCGAGCGCGAACTCGTTGATGTGACGCGGGAGCGGATCCGGCCCGGGCCAGATGTGAACGAGCCGCGCGACCGGGCCTGTCTCCTCCAGGCTGAAGGAGGCGGCGTCATGGACCAGGGACTGGTAGCGCAGGAACGTGCGATAGCTCTCGCCCAGGGTGGACGCATGGCCCATCGCCAGGTCCACCAGGTCATAGGCATCGGGCGGCAACTCCTGGGCGCAGTGAAGCCCGAAGGCGTCGTCCCCCAGCCGGCGCGGCAGCTCCTCCCAGAGCGTCCTCACGAGTTCATGCGGGACACGGGCGTCCGGCTCGCGCAACTGCTGCGAGGAGACACCGTGGGCGTCCAGGAGGTCCTGGACGGCGACACCCGCCCTGGACGCGGCACCCGCCAGGAACCGCGCCACGAGCGCGGTCACGGTGAATCGCTGCGACATGGCTTGGGACGCTCAGCGGGACGCGGAGGGCGCCGCGTCCTCGCCGAGCAGCAGCTGACGGACGATGGGCACGGGCGGGTAGCCGTGGGAGACCACCGCGTCGTGGAAGCGCTGGAGGCTGAAGTCCTTGCCCCACTTCACCTTCGCGTCCTCGCGCAGCTCCATCAGCATCTTCTTGCCCAGCGCATACACCAGGTACGTCGGATCCGACGTGCCACGGCGCGCCTCGCGCTCCGCGTTGATGCGCGTCATGTAGGCCTCCTTCTCGAAGAGGCTCACGGCCTGGTCGTACGTCATCCCGCGCGTGTGCAAGGACAACCCCGCCACGTAGCGCGCCAGCCGCTGGAGGTAGAGCGCCAGCTGGTTCAGCCGCAGCCGGTCCGCCTGGGGGCCCGTGCCGCCGTAGCCCTCGTCCAGCATCATCTGCTCGGTGTAGAGGCCCCAGCCTTCACTGAAGGAGCCGGAGCCCAGCAGCCGGCGCACCTTCGACTGGATGCGATTGGTCCACAGGAACTGCACGTAGTGGCCGGGGTACGCCTCGTGGATGGAGACGAGGGGCAGCGCGTAGCGGTTGTAGAAGCTCATGTGCTGCTCGGACTGCTCCGCGCTCCACGCCGGGTCCGGCGGCGTCACGTAGTAGTACGCCTCCGTCGCCTTCGTCTCGAACGGGCCGGGCGTGCTCATGCTCGCGAAGGACAGCGCGCGGCTGAACACCGGCGTCTCCGCCACCTTCGCGCGCACCTCGCTGGGCACGGTGATGATGCGGTGGTCGATGAGGAACTGGCGGATGTCCTCCAGCGTCGCCGTCGTGGTGGGCACCAGCTCCGCCCCGGCCGGGTGGTCCTTGCCCAGCTCGCGATACACGTCCATGGGCGCCTTGCCCGGCGCAATCCGCCCCGCCACCTCGCGGAACTGGTCCTGCGTGCGCTTCATCTCCGCGCGCCCCCAGGCCAGCAGCGAGTCGATGCTGTCGGTGACGCCCTCCTCGTACTGGAGCTTCTGGCGGTACGTCTCCTCACCGATGGCGAACTCCCCCTTCGAGCGGGGCAGCAGGTCGTCCTTCAGGAAGCGGATGTACCCGTCGATGGCCTCCAGGCAGCGGGCCTGTTCCTTCTTGAAGGCCTCCTGGAGCGCGGCGTCCTGCACCGGCGCGAAGGCCTGCGGCAGCGTCTGCGCGTAGAGCGAGCGCGTGCCCTTCACCTGCTCCAGGGCGATCTCCGTCCACAGCCTGGGCGGGTTCTGGAGGTTCGCCGGCGCCGCCGCGAACACCTCCGGCACCAGGGCCATGCGCTTCACCGCCGAGCGCATCCGCTCCTCCAGCGGCGCGAAGTCCCGGTTGATGAGCTGGTAGACGGCGTTGGACGCGAAGCCCAGGTAGGCGTTCGGGTTGCGCTCCCACGAGCGCACCGTCTCCAGGTCCAGGATGCGCGCCCGGAAGTGGTTCATCAGGATGTCGTAGTCGGCCCTGTCGCCGGGAGGCAGCGCGGCCCGATCCACCGCCCCGGGCAGCGCCGCGAGCCGTTCCTTCAGGAACGCCAGGTGCGACGCCCGCTCCTCGGGCCGGAAGCCGCGCAGCTCCCCGTCATACGTGTGGACGCCCGCGGACGTGGCGGACATCGGCGAGCGGCGGAAGTGCTCCTCGAAGTACGCTTCCACGAAGCCGCGCAGCGCCACCTGGGCGGGGGACGCCGTAGGGGCGGCGGCCTGGGAGGCCTGCGACTCCACCTGGGCCGGTGGACGTGACGAGGTGCAGCCGGGGGACAGCAGCAGCAACGCGGCGAGGATGCTGGGGGTTCGCAGTGCGTTCATGGGGCCTTGGGGGAAGGAGACGCGGGAGCGTCGCCGAAGGGCTCGTGCGCGACAAGCGACGGAGAGCCATGGATTTCCAGGCGACACCACAGCCTTTCCGGGAAGACAGCTACAAAGTCTCATCAAGGTCAACCCAGGCGCCGGGTCCTATCACCGTCCTGTCTAGCTCAAGATTTCCAATGTCAGTCGTTTAAGGTATTCGTCGTCAGCGCCGACCGCTGGAAGGAATGGGGGCCTTCCACGTGAACGCGGTGCGTGCCACCACGGTTCGCCGTCCGCTCCCCGCCGAGACACCTCTTGAAACGACCTTTATTGCTCGCGCTGCTGCTGCTGGCGGCCGCGAATCCACTTGGCTGCGAGGCAGTAACGGAGGCGCTTCCCCTCCAATCACAGACGCAGGACACCACCCCAGGGGCCATGAGTACCCCCCGGGGAGGGTTTACCCTGACCTTGCTTTCGGACGGACGGGTTGTGGCCGCGGGCGGCTCGGGCAATGGCCCTGGCGTGCAAGAGCTGGCGAGTTGTGACCTCTATTCCCCTGCCACCGGAGAGTGGAGTGCCACCGGGGCCCTGAGCACCGGGCGGCATGGCCATTCAGCGGTGCTGCTGACCGACGGCCGGGTGATGGTCATTGGGGGCAGCGTCGGTGTCACTGCGCTGAGCAGCGTGGAGCTCTACGACCCCGCGACGGGGACCTGGAGCGCGGGGCCCGCGATGCCTTTCCCCCAGAGCACCACGAACTCCGTGGTGCTGCCGGACGGCAGGGTCTTCGTGGTGGGGGTCGGAGCGAAGGCTGCCCTCTTCGATCCCGCGACCTCCACCTGGACCGTGTTGCCGGATCAGATCCTGGCGCACAACGTGCCCGTGCTCACCTTGCTCCTGGACGGCCGTGTCCTGGTGTCGGGCTATCCCGGGGCTGAAATCTTCGATCCCGCGACCTCCACCTGGACGCGCCCCATCCCCGTGGTGGGCAACCGCGACAACCATGCGGCGACCCTGCTGGCCAACGGCCGCGTGCTGTTCACGGGAGGCTTCGACCTCTGGGGCACGCCCCTCAAGACGGCGGAGGTCTTCGACCCGGCGACGAACACCGCCCAGGCCACCGGCTCGATGAGCGTGGCACGGTTCGGCCACCGGACCTGGCGCCTCGCGGACGGCACCGTCCTGGTCACGGGAGGCAAGCAGAGCGCGTCCAGCACCGAGCTGGACTCCGTGGAGCGTTATGAGCCGGCCACCGGCCTCTTCTCCCAGCGGGTGACGCTGCAACTCGCGCGCAGCTTCCATGAAGGAGTCCAGCTGGACTCCGGGCTGCTGCTCATCGCGGGAGGAAGCACGCAGGGTCCGCCCGGAGCGAAATACACCGCCGCGTCGGAGCTGTACGACCCCACCGCCTGCTACACCTCGTGCGCGCAGCTCGGAAAGAACTGCGGTTCGCTCGGTGACGGCTGTGGCGGCACCTTCGAGTGCGGCACGTGCGCTGGCGGCGAGACCTGCAACGCCAACGTCTGCGGCGACATCACCGCGCCGGCCGTCACCTTCACGTCTCCCAAGCGCTACGAGTTCGTCCACAACACCATCACGCTCACCGCGAACGCTACCGACGCATCGGGCGTCACGCGCGTCGAGTTCTACGTGGACCCGCTCTACACCGGCGAGCCCTCCAAGCTCATCGGGACCGTGACCGGCCCCGGCCCGACGTACAGCGTGAACTGGGACTCCCGCACCACACTGGGCAACATCCTCCGGGCGAAGGCCTACGATGCCGCGGGCAACGTCGGGACGACCTTCGTGGAGATCACCTGGCGCAATGGCAGTCCGGTCGTCGCCAGCTATGACAGCACCCGCATGACGCTCGTCTGCGGTGGGCTCGCCTCCCGCTGTGACTCCGGCTCGCAGTTCAACGGCCGCGGCTTGCTGGGGCCGGAGCCGCATGCCCCGAACACGCTGCGCAACACCTGCTACGACAGCCAGGAGGGCACCTACCATGTGAACGAGTCGCTGGATGCCCTCTCCGTCGCCACGCTCGACGACACCCCCATCGCCCAGGGCCGGCGGGTGAAGATCGAAGCAAAGGTCTGGGCGTCGGCCACCTACACCTCGGACCGGCTCATCCTCCTGCGCGCCACCGACGTGGACTCGGGCGCGGGCCCCACGTGGACCCACGTGGCGACGCTCTACCCCACCGCCGCGGGGCTCAATACCCTCTCCACCACCACGCTCCTTCCGGCGGGAAGCGTGCAGGCCTTCCGCGGCGTCTTCGGGAAGAACAGCGTCGCGACCCTGTGCTCGCCCTATGGCAGCTATGACGACCGCGACGACCTGGTCTTCTTCGCCGACAACGAACCGGACGCGGTGCCGCCCACGGTGGCGCTCAGCGCGCCGGTGAACGGCTCCATCCTGACGGGTGCCGTGGTGCTCCAGGCCTCCGCGAGCGACAACTTCGGCGTCACGGAGGTGGGGTTCTTCGACAACGGCCAGTTCCTCGGCTCCGTCACCACCGAGCCGTTCACCTTCACGTGGAACAGCAACGGCGCGGACAACGGGCCCCATACCCTCACGGCCCGCGCCCTGGACCTCAAGGGCAACATTGCGACGAGCGCGGCCGTGGAGGTGACGTTGGACAATGACAAGACGGCTCCCACCGTGGCCATCACGTCACCGGCCACGGGCGCCACCCTCTCTGGAAACGTGAGCGTCCAGGTCATCGCCAGCGACAACGTCGCGGTCAGGTCCCTGCTGCTGAAGGTGGACGGGCAGCAGAACTACAGCCTGGGAGGCCCGAACCTCACCAGCGCCAGCATGCCGCTCTACACGCAGTCCCTGAGCAACGGTCCGCATACGCTGGTGGTCCAGGCGCTGGACGCCGCGGGCAACGCGATGAGCAGCGCCTCCGTGCAGGTCACGGTCTTCAATGACATCACCGCCCCCACGGTGGCCATCACCGCCCCCGTGAACGGCGCGGAGGTGTCCGGCTGGGTGAGCATCCCCGTCAACGCGAACGACAACGTGGCCGTGAGCAGGGTGGAGTTCTACCTGGACGGGGTCCTGCTCATGACCCGCGTCCCGCCCGACTTCACTGGCTCGTTCAACTCGGCGCTGTACAACAATGGCCCCTACACCCTCACCGCGAAGGCCTTCGACGCCGCGGGCAACAGCGCCGCCAGCGCCGCGGTGACGGTGCTGGTGAACAACGCGGGGGCCGCGAGCAACGCGTCCTATGACGCCGCGCTCAAGGTGCCCCGCTGCGCGGTGGGCGGCCGCTCGTGTGACTCCGGAACGCTGCTCAATGGCCGCGGCCTCGTAGGCCCGGAGCCGCACGCCTCCAATACGCTCGACAACTGCACGGACTCATCATCCGGCACGTATCACTCCTCGGAGTCCCTGGACCGCCTGAAGGTCTCCACCGTGGATGGCACCCCGCTGGCCGCGGGCAAGCGGGTGCGGGTGGAGGCCACCGTCTGGGCCTACAACGCCTCGTATGACACCCTGGAGCTGTACTCGGCCCCGAACGCGCTCAGCCCCGTCTGGACGCTGCTCACCATGGTCACGCCGGGCTACAGCAACCCCCAGACACTCTCGACGACCTTCGTGCTGCCCGCCGGGCCGCTCCAGGCCATCCGGGGCGTGTTCCGGAGCGGAGGGGTGCAGGGCGCGTGCATTGGCAGCGGCTCCAACGTCGACCGGGACGACCTGGTCTTCCCCGTGGCCACCGAGGCGGATGGGGTGGCGCCCACCGTGGCCATCACCTCGCCGGCCAGTGGAAGCACGCTCGAAAAGAGCACGACGGTGGCCTTCACCGCCGACGACAACTTCGGGGTGACGAAGGTGGAGCTCTACGTGGACGGGGCGCTGGCCGGCACCAGCACGGTGGCGCCCTTCTCCCTGACGTGGAGCACCGTGGGCCTGACCAACGGCCCGCACTCGCTCACCGCCGTGGCGTATGACCTGGCGGGCAACACCACCACCAGCGCGGCGGTCGGAGTGACGGTCTCGAACGACCTGACGCCGCCCACGGTCTTCATCACCTCGCCCGCCGAGGGCGCCCTGGGCCGGGGCACGATGACCCTGGCCGCCAGTGCGACGGACAACGTCGCCGTCACGAAGGTGGAGTTCTACGTGGACGGCGCGCGGCGCTTCAGCACGACCGTCGCGCCCTACTCCTTCAACTGGAACTCGATGGTGGTGGGGAACGGAAGCCACACCTTGGTCGTGATGGCCTATGACGCGACCACCAACGTTGGCACCAGCCCTCCGGTGACGTTCACGACGGAAAACGATCTGACGCCTCCCACGGTGGCCATGACGTCTCCGGCGAATGGCGCCGTGCTGAGCGGGACGGTGACGCTCACCGCGGATGCGGCGGATGCCTACGGCATCAGCCGCGTGGACTTCTACGTGGACACCCTGATGATTGGCAGCGCCACCACCGCGCCCTATGCGGTTTCGGTGAACACGGTGCTGCGTGGGAATGGCAGCCACACGCTGAAGGCCATCGCGTACGACACCGCGTCCAACAGCGCCACGAGCCAGGTCCTCACCGTCACCATCAGCAACGACTCGACACCTCCCACCGTCGCCCTGGTTTCACCAGTCTCGGGGGCCGTGGTGTCCGGCACCATCCTTCTCTCCGCGAACGCCAGCGACAACGTGGGCGTGGCGAGCGTGCGCTTCTACATCAACTCCGTCCTGCTGGGCACGGTGAGCTCAGCGCCGTACCAGCTGGCGTGGAACACCTCCACCGTGACGAATGGTTCCGCGTCGGTGCGGGCGGAGGCGGTGGACACCTCCGGGCTGGTGTCCCCGAGCAGCACGGTCAGCGTCACCGTCTCCAACTCGGCGGGAGGAGGCGCCCAGGTCGCGACCTATGACGACGTGCTGCGGGTGCCCAAGTGCTCCGCGCGCGGCGTGTCCTGTGACAGCAGCGCGCTGCTCACCGGACGTGGCAGCCTGGGGCCGGAGCCCCATCAGCCCAATGCCCTGGGTGCCTGCTCGGATGGCACGAGCGGCTCCTTCCACTCCGACGAGTCGCTGGACCGGCTGAAGGTGACGACGCTGGATGGCACCGTGATGCTGCCGGGCAAGACCGTGCGGGTGGAGGCCACCGTCTGGGCTTACTCCGGCTACTCCTCCGACAAGCTGGACCTGTACTACGCCGCGAGCGCGACCAGCCCGTCGTGGACGCTCCTCACCACGCTCACCCCCACGGCCGCCGGTTCGCAGACCCTGACGGCCACGTTCACGCTGCCCACCGGGACGCTCCAGGCGGTGCGCGGCGTGTTCCGTTACGGGGGAAGCATGGGCTCCTGCCCGGGCGGCACGTACACCGACGTGGATGACCTGGTCTTCGTCACCCAGTAGCACCGCGTCCGGCGACACCTGACGCGGAGCCGGCCCCACAAGCCGGCTCCGCGCAGCGAACCAGGCGAAGAGGGCGGCGCCGGCCTCAAGACGCTGCCTTCGGGTCCTTGATGAAGTCGATGAACGCCCGCAGCGGCGCGGGCACCAGGCGCCGCCCGGGGTAGTAGAGAAACGGCCCTGAGAAGCTCTGCCACCAGGGTTCGAGGACGGGCTCCAGCGCGCCGCTCTCCAGATACGGCCGCAGCCAATCCTCGAAGAGGCTCACGATGCCGGTCCCCGCGAGCGCCACGTCGACGGCGAGATCCGCGCCCCCACCCAGGCCCACGATCAACGGCCCCGTGGGATCGACCCGCACCCGCTCCCCGTCGCGCTCGAACTCCCAGGGCGTCATGGCTCCGCTCGAGAAGCGGCCGCGCAGGCAGGCATGCTGGAGCAGCTCCCGCGGATGCTCCGGCCGGCCATGGCGCGCCAGATACGCCGGAGAGGCGGCGGTGGCGAAGCGCTGGACGCGCGGCCCGATGGGCACCGCGACCATGTCCTGCTCCAGCCGTTCGTCGTAGCGGATGCCGGCGTCACATCCCGCTTCGATCACGTCGACGAAGCTGTCCTCGGAGATGACCTCCACGCGGATGTCGGGATAGGCGGCGAGGAATGGCGGGAGGATGGCGGGGAGGACCAGCCGCGACGCGCTGACCGGCACGTTGAGTCGCAAGGTCCCCGCCGGCTTGCCGCGAAAGCCGTTCACCACGTCGAGCGCGGCCTCCATCTCGCTCAACGCCGGGCCCAGCCGGGCCAGCAGCCCCTCCCCGGCCTCGGTGGGGACCACGCTGCGCGTCGTCCGGTTGAGCAGCCTGACCCCCAGTTGCTCCTCCAGACGGCGGACCGCATCACTGAGCGAGGACGCGCCCCGGCCGCTGAGGCGCGCGCCATCCCGGAAGCTCCGGGCCCGCGCCACCACCACGAAGGCATTCAAGTCACCCAGGTCGACCTTCACTGTCCGCCGCTCCGCACGACCTGTACGGGCCGTGCCCTGTTATCGCCAGAGCCCACAACGGCTATCTCTGCCTCATCCCAACAAGGAGATGGAGCATGCCCGGTTTCGACCCGTCCAACACCTTCCCCCTCGGTGACCATCCCGTGAAGCGGCTCGGCTATGGCGCGATGCAGCTCGCCGGCCCCGGCGTCTTCGGTCCGCCCAGGGACCCCGCCGCCGCGCTGGCCGTGCTGCGCGAGGCCGTGGCTCGCGGGGTCGACCACATCGACACCAGCGACTTCTACGGCCCGCACGTCACCAACCGGCTGATCCGCGAGGCGCTCGCGCCCTACCCCAAGGACCTCGTCATCGTCACCAAGATTGGCGCCCGGCGCGGCGAGGACGGGTCCTGGCTCCCGGCCTATTCGCCGGAGGCGCTGAAGCAGGCCGTGCACGACAACCTGCGCAACCTGGGGCTCGACGTGCTGGACGTCGTCAACCTGCGGATCATGTTCGACACGCACGGCCCCGCGGAGGGATCCATCGAAGCGCCGCTGACCGTGCTGGCGGAGCTTCAGCGGCAGGGCCTGGTGCGGCACATCGGGCTCAGCAACGTCACCCCCACGCAGGTCGCGGAGGGACGCCGGATGGTCCGGGTGGTCTGCGTGCAGAACCAGTACAACCTGGCGCACCGGAGCGATGACGCGCTCATCGACGCGCTGGCCCGCGACAGCATCCCCTACGTGCCGTTCTTCCCGCTGGGCGGCTTCACCCCGCTGCAGTCCTCCAACCTGTCCGCCGTCGCGCAGCGGCTGGGCGCGACGCCCATGCAGGTCGCGCTCGCGTGGCTGCTCCAACGCGCGCCCAACATCCTGCTGATTCCCGGCACGTCTTCCGTCGCGCACCTGCGGGAGAACCTGGCCGCGGGGGACCTCAAGCTGCCGGCCGATGCGCTCCAGGAGCTGGAGGCCATGGGCCGCACCACCGCGCACCCCTGAGGCTTCACGTTGCAGGCACGGGCACACGTCTTCCTACCGCCCGTGCCTCTGCGTCCGGGGAAGACGCCGGCGCTTCCCGCCGCGACGCGCCCCGGTCCGCCCGCGAGGCTCCGCGCTCCGAGGCCGCCCCGACCTGGCAGGTGTTCACACTGCGGCATGCGTTCTGCACAAGCGGAGGACCTCACGTCCACCAGTCCTGCGTGAAGAGGTCCCATGTCCGCCAACTACAAGAAGTTCTTCGCTGGCTCCCGCAACGTCCCGAAGGGCATCTCCCTGGGCTATCCCGTTCCCGGGCCGCAGGAGGCCAGCGCGGATCAGATCGCCGGACAGGCGTTCTTCGCCAAGCCGAACGAGTGGAGCGACATCCAGGCCTCCGCGTATGACTTCATCGTGATTGGCACCGGGCCCACCGGTGTGGCCTTCATCGAGCAGACGCTGAAGCACAACCCGAATGCGCGCATCCTGGTGCTGGAGCGGGGCGGCTTCTGGCTGCCCACGCACTACCAGATGCTGCCGCTCGCATTCCAGGCCGCGACCGGCTCGCCGCCCACCACCTATCCGTGGACGCGCACGACGCGGATGGCGACGTCGGAGCTGGAGTTCTTCCAGGCCGGCTACATCCCCGTGCTGGGCGGCCGCTCCACCTACTGGAGCGCGTGGTGCCCGGCTCCGGGCCCGGACCTCATGCGTGACTGGCCGCAGGAGCTGATCGACGTCACGCTCCAGCCGGGCTTCTGGGACCGCGCCCGGGCCTTCCTGCACGTCACGTCGATGGACAGGATCCACGATGGCGTCTACGGCAACCTCCAGCGCCAGCTCGACGTGAACCTCCGCGAGAACTTCAAGCACGCCGTGCCCTCGGCGGAGAACGCGTTCCCCGCGCCCATCGCCGTCGGCGACACTCCGTGGAAGGGGGTCAAGTTCTACAAGTACTCCACCGTCGGGACGCTGCTGGACCTGCAGCAATCCCAGAAGGCGCTGGCGGCCCAGGGCAAGGGGCAGCCGCTGACCATCGTGGACCACTGCGTCGTCGACCGCCTGGTGCATGACGGCCATGGGACCGTGACCGCCCTGGAAACCAGCCGCGGCCCGCTGGCGGTGAGCTCGGCGAAGGTCGTCCTGGCGATGGGCACCATTCCGCCCGCGACGCTGCTGATGAACTCCTTCAAGGAGGCCCTGCCGAACATCGGCAAGCGCTACACCGGGCACTTCATGTCTCACATCACGGCGCGCGTGAAGCGCTCCGCGTTCAAGGACCTGTCCGCGCTGGAGATTGGCGCCACCTACCTGGACGGCAAGGCTCCCAATGGCTTGCAGTACCACGTGCAGGCCAGCGCCTTCGCCGCCGCGAACCCGGAGGCCGACGAGAGCACCATTGCCCACGAGGCGCCGGACGCGGCGGCGGTCGCGTCGATGGCGCAGCTGAAGGGCTCCGAGGATTACGTGGTGTTCGTCTGCGCAACCCTGGGCGAGGTGAGCGAGAAGAACCCCGACAACTGGATCCGCATGAACGGCGGCACCGACCCCGCCACCAACATCACGCTCCAGCTCCAGCCCGGGGTGCAGGACCATCACCTGTGGGACGTGCTCGACGAGGCGACGTATCAGACCATCGACGTGCTGGCGGGGCGCGTGGGGTGCTCGGGCTCGGCGCCGGAGGTCGAGTATTGGGTCGACGACGCGAGCGGCAACGGCGGGACCTGGCAGTCGGAGCGGCCGGGCAAGAAGAGCATCCGCCTGAACATCATCGTGCACGAGGCCTCGCCGCTGTGGATGGGCAAGGACCCGGCGACGTCGGTGGTCGGCCTGGACTACCGCCCGCACGGCGTGCGCAACGTCTACGTAACGGGCGGGGCGCTCTTCCCGACCTCGGGCTCGTGGAACCCCACGCTGACCATGTGCGGCCTGGCGCAGGACCTGGCGGACCGGCTCCGGGGTTAGCCGCCGGAACCTCTCGGCGCAGATCAGGCAGATCGCCTGATTGGACCAGGCCCTCGTCAAATGCCTCGGGGGACGTCGCGCAGCCGCTCCAGCAGCTCCGCGACGACCGGCCGCACCGGGGCCTGGGTGCGCTGCACGGCATGCACCATGTTGGTCAGCGGGGGCTTGCCCCAGCTCACCACTCCCAGGCCCCGCCCCTTCGGGATGCAGAAGCCGGGGACGACGGCGACGCCCCTTCCCTGCGCCACCCACTCCAGCACCTCCTCCAGCTCCTCGAAGTGCGCGGTGCTGTACCAGTGCGGATGACGCCGGCCGAAGTGGTGGCCCAGCCACCGGCCCACCACGTAGTCCCCTTCGTCGTAGGTCACCAGCGGAACGTCCTGGAAGTGCTCCCGCGCGCGCAGGCGCCGGGCCCAGGTCCGTCCCGCGACGAGCACGAGCTGCTCCTCGTAGACAGGCGTCAGCGTGAGCCGTGGGTGCACCGTGGAGCGGAAGGAGAAGCCCACGTCCACCTGGCCCTCCAGCACCTGCCGGAAGACCTCCTCCGCCGACGGATAGCGCAGCGTCAGCGCCCGGTGCAGCGACTCCGACTCCCGCAGCATCGGGAAGAGCACGTAGCGGCCAAAGCCAGACACCGCGGCGATCTCCAGCGGACGGTCTTCCTCGTCCCCCTGCAACACCGCCTGCACGTCCCGGGCGAAGCCACCGAGGAACCGGAAGAGCCGATCCGCCACAGGCGTGGGCACGAGCCGCGCCGACCGGCGTTCGAACAGCGGCGCGCCGAGCGTCTCCTCCAGCCGGCGCAATTGATAGCTCACCGTGGGCTGCGTGCGATGCAGACGCGCCGCGGCTTCCGTCACGCCGCGTGATTCGTAGACGGTCACGAACGTGCGCAGAAAGGGGAGGTCTGGGAAGTCCATCGAAGCTTTCTATGAAGTCAGGGCGCTACTATCAATTGGCGCTCACGCGGCGGAACGCGCACCGTTCCTGGCATGTCGAAGACACTCCCGTTGGTGACCGTGGCGCTGCTCGCGGCCTGTGTTCGGACCGCACCCCTTCCCTCCCCGGGGCCCGTCTCACGGCTGCATTCCAGCCCCGAGGAGGCCGTGCAGGCGTACTTCCAGGCCTCGGACACGGGCTCCAGCCGGCTCCTGCGGTCCGCGTTCCATCCGGACGTGCTCATGCATTGGGTGAACGGGGCCGAAGGTTCGCTGCGGACGCGGACGCAGCTGGAATGGTGGCAAGCGCTGGACGCGGATACGAAGGCGCCCCAGCCCGCGACCGGGCGCCGGCAGGTGGTGCTCGACCGTGAGGGTCCGTTCGCGTTGATGGAGGCGATCTCCCACTGGCCGGACCACACGTTCGATGACCTGCTGCTCGTCGTGGAGACGCCCGTGGGCTGGCGCATCGTGGGCAAGGTGTTCCAGCGGCTCGCACCCGGAGAGACCGCGACCGCATCGCCCTCCGCGGAACAGGAGATTCGCGCGGTGCTCGACGCGAAGATCGAAGCGCACGCGCTCTACAGCCACGCGCTGCTGCATCAATCCCATACGCCGGGTTGCCTCTACTACCGCGTGCACGTGGACGGGGTGCCCTTCGCGTGGGGGAGCATCTCCGAGGCCGCGGCTCGCTATGCGGCCAACGAGGAAGCGGGCATCCAGGACCGGGAGAGTCCCTGGAACGTCCTGAAGGTGGAGGTCCGTGGCAACGTGGCCGCCGCGAAGCTGGAGGTCCGCGTCGGAGGCGTGCGCTTCATCGACCACCTGCTGCTGGTGCGCACCGGCGGGCAGTGGCGGATCTCCGCCGCGGCCTGGGGCAACCCTGCCCTCCCTGCGTGAGACAGTTCATGGCGCTACTCGCGGAAGAAGGACGCCTGCTGGAAGCGCAGCCCCGCGAGGATCTGCTCGACCCGCGCTTCGGAGAGCGCCCCGATGCGCTCTCCGAGCCGGGCCTTCTCCACCGAGGACACCTGGGAGACGACCACGACGCTCCGCTTCGCGAGGCCGCCCTCCCCCTCGTCGAGCAGCACGTTGCCGGGCTCGCCCGCCTTCTTCAGGTTGGAGGTCAGCGCGCACACGACGACGGTGTGGATGCGGGAGCGGTTGAAGACGTCGTCCTGGAGGACCACGTAGGGGTGGGCGATGGCCGGGACGGAGCCGCGCGCCTCGTCCGGCTCGCACCAGAACAGGTCGCCTCGGCGGATCGTCTTCGGGCCCGTGCTCATGCGGCGGGTTGTGCCACGCGGTGTCGACCGGGGGCAATCCTTCCCCGGCTCGCGCGTTGGTTGTAGGCAGGGGGCGCATCCGCGCCTGCGAGGAGAATCACCATGCGGTCCGTGTTCCGGGATGGCGAAGGGCACTTGCGCAACGGCTGGAAGGCCCTGGGCTTCCTCGTGGTGACCGCCGTGCTGATGGGCCTCATGATGTGGCTCCAGTCGCTGCTGCCCCTCGTGTTGAAGCAGGTCGTGCAGCCGCCCTTCGTCGCCTTCCTGGCGGTGCTGCTCGTGAGCCTCGACTTCCTGTATCTCGAGCGGCAGCCCCTGACGTCGCTCGGCATGTCGTTGGACCGGCGCGCGGCCCGCCACGTCGGCGCGGGCGTCCTGGGCGGCATGGTCCTGGTGGGGCTCGTGGCCGTCTGCGGCTGGGCGGCCGGGGGCTATCACCTGGAGCGCGCCGGGAATCCCCAGGTGACCGCGGTCGTGAAGGCAGCCTGGCTGATGCTGGGCGTGGCCCTCTTCGAGGAGACGCTGTTCCACGGCTACCTCTTCCAGCGCGTCATCCGGGGCCTGGGCACCCGCTGGGCGCAGGTCGTCCTCTCCCTCATCTTCTGCCTCGCCCACCCCTTCAACACCCAGATGGACGTCCCCACGCGCATCGTGGCGATGCTCACCACCTTCCTCGCGGGCTGGATGCTGGGCCTGTGCTACCTGCGCACGCGTCACCTGGCGTTGCCGGTGGGCGTGCACATGGGCTGGAACTGGTTCCTGGGCGTGATGGGCTTCGGCGTGAGCGGCAATGAATCCCGCGGCTGGTGGACGCCTGTCTTCCACGGCCGCCCGGAGTGGGTCTCGGGCGGGGCCTATGGCCTGGAGGCGTCCATCTTCAGCGCCGTCGTCCTGGCGCTGGCAATCATTGGCCTGACGCGCTGGAAGGGTTCAGCCACGCGCGACGGCCACCTTCAGCCGGAGGACCCCTCCCTGGCGAGCAACGCATAGGCAAACGCGCCTCCCGCGGGCCCACGCACCCGCTTTCCGGAAATGGGAAGCGGCGCGCTCGCGCTACTCGCGCGACGGCAGCGGCGGTCCCGGGCGCGGCGTGTACACGTTGGCGCTCACGGAGCGCGCCGCGGCGGTAATGCCAATCAGGCTCTCCGCGTGCCCCAGGAAGAAGTAGCCCGTCTCCGGCAGCCGTGACAGCAGGCCCTGGATGACGCGCGCCCGGGCCTCCGCGCCGAAGTAGATGAGCACGTTGCGGCAGAAGATGACGTCGAAGGGGCCCATGGGCCAGGTGGCCGGCGCGTGCAGGTTCGCGCGCGCGAAGCGCATGAACTGGCGCAGCTCCGGCCCCGCCGTCATCAGCCCCTCCTGGGTGCGCACGCCCTTCAGCATGTACTTGCGCAGCAGCACCGGCGGGATGGTCCGGGCCCGCTCCAGGCTCCAGAGGCCCTCCTCCGCGCGCTTCACCGCCCAGGTGGACAGGTCCGTGGCGACGACCTCCAGGTTCCATCCGGAGCCCTTGGGGAACGCCTCCAGCAGCTCCATCGCCAGCGAGTACGGCTCCTCTCCCGTGGAGCACCCGGCGCTCCAGACGCGGATGCTCCGGGGCCGCCGGCCCTGCGCCGCCTGGGCGCTCCACTCCGGGAAGATGTGGTCGCGCAGCAGCTCGAAGTGCCGGGGCTCGCGGAAGAAGGACGTCTCGTGCGTGCAGAGGCTGTCGAGCATCCGCACCTTCTCCGCCTCGTTCCCCCGCGCGGTGACGAACGCGTGGTACGCGGCGAAGGACGTCAGCCCCAGCTCCCGCATCCGCCGCGACAGCCGGTTCGCCACCAGCGCGCTCTTGGCCGACGACAGGTGGATGCCGGCCTCCGCCTCCACCAGGTGCTGGAACAGCGCCAGCTCCGAGCGCGACAGCGCCGGAGGCAGCGTGGACGGCCAGGGGTCCTGCCCGCTCACCCGTTGCCTGACGCTTCCGGAGCCGGCGGCGGCGCCGGAGCCTGGGACGGCGCGGGGGGCGGGGCCTCTTCGGAGGCGCCCGTCAGCTTGAGCAGCTCCTCCAGCGACAGGAGCCGGTCCAGGTCCAGGAGCAGGATGAACCCGTCGTTGTGGCGGCCCATGCCCCGGAGGAACTCCAGCCGCACGCGCGTGCCGAAGGCGGGGGGCGGCTCGATGTCCGCGGGGCCCAGCTCCAGCACCTCGCGCACCGTGTCCGTGAGCAGCCCCAGCACCGTCTGCTGGCCGTCCAGCGCCACCTCCACGATGACGAAGCAGGACCAGCGGGTGATGGGCCGGGGCGGCAGCCCGAACTTCACCGCCAGGTCCACGACGGGCACCACGCTGCCGCGCAGGTTGATGACGCCCTGCACGGCCGCAGGCATGCCCGGCACGCGCGTGACGGGGCGGTATTCGATGATCTCCCGCACCCGCAGGAGGCCCACGGCGTACTCCTCGCCCGCGAGCATGAAGCTCAGGTAGCTGGACCTGCCGCCGCCCGGTTCAGTGGAAGGGTTCATGGTGCGCGCGCCTCCTTAGAACCGCTGGAAGTCATGAGGGGCCGGCGCTTCCGCGCCGTTCTGCAGCCGGGACAGCGCGGTGGGCGAGGACGCGCCGAGCGGCCCCTGCGCCGCCGCATGGAGGCCCCGGGCGGGCGAGGTCGGCAGCCGGGACGTCGGAGCGCGCGGCGCGGCGGGGTGGTTGAAGCTGAGGCCCTCCATGAGCCGGAAGAAGGTCATCATCTGCAGGAGGGACTCCGCCTGCGTGGCCATCTCCTCCGCGGTGGACGACAGCTCCTCCGCGGCGGACGCGTTGCGCTGGGTGACCTGATCCACCTGCGTCATGGCGCGGTTCATCTGCGACACGCCGATGGACTGCTCACGCGAGGCGTTGGTCACCTGCTGCACCAGCTCCGACGTGCGGCGGATGGCGGGCACCAGCTCCGACAGCAGCTGACCGCTACGCTCGGCGACCTTCACGCTGGAGGTGGCCAGGCCGCCAATCTCCTTGGCGGCCTTCTGGCTGCGCTCCGCCAGCTTGCGCACCTCCGTGGCGACGACGGAGAAGCCCCGGCCGTGCTCACCGGCGCGCGCGGCCTCCACGGCGGCGTTCAGCGCGAGCAGGTTCGTCTGGTAGGCGATCTCCTCCACGATGGAGATGCGCTCCGCGATGGCGTTCATCGCCTCCACGGTCTCCCTCACCGCGCGGCCGCTCTCCTCCGCGTCGCGGGCGCCCTTGAGGGCCGTCTGCTCCATCTCCCGGCTGTTCTCCGAGTTCTGGCGGATGCTCACGTTGAGCTGCTCCAGGCTGGCGGTGGTCTCCTCCACGGAGGCCGCCTGGGAGCTGGTGCCCTGCGACAGTCCCTGCGCGGCGGACGCCACCTGGAGGGACGCGGACGACAGCGAGCCCGCGGCGCCGCGCACCTCGCTGATGACGCCCGACAGCCGCTGGATCATCTCCCGCATGCTGCTCATCATCCGGCCCGTCTCGTCGGTGCCCCGGGCGGTGATGTTCGCCGTGAGGTCGCCCGCCGTCACCTGCGCCGTCACCTGCACGGCCTCCGTCAGCGGCTGCACGATGCTGCGGGTGAGGAAGAAGGACAGCAGGCCCGCGAGCACCACGCCCAGGACGCCGCCGGTGATGATGACGTCGTACAGGTCCTGCGCCATGGCCCCGGTCCGGGCGGTGCGCTCCTGCAGGAGGGTCTGCTCGTCATCCGCCAGCTTGGAGAGCAGCATCCGGATGCGGTCCGCGGTCTGCTTGCCGCGCGCGGCCTGCTCCACCGCGACCAGCTGGGCCAGCTCGCTCCGGCCCGCGTTGACCTCGCGGCGCTGGGCGATGAGCGGCTCCAGGTGCTGGGTGATCCACTGCTGCAGCAGGTCGCGGATCTCCTGCTGACGCTCCTGCTCGCGGTGGTCACGCTGGGTGAGCTCGCGGATGCGGTCCAGGTTCTGCGACACGCTCAGCCGGGACAGGTTGTAGGGCTCCAGGAACTTGTCGTCGCCGGTGATGATGAAGCCGCGCTGGCCCGTCTCCAGGTCGGCCATGTCCCCCTCCAGGGTGCGCACGGCGATCATCACCTGGTGGCTCTCGGTGTCGCCCTCGGCGGACTTCGCGACCTTGTCCAGGGTGCTGTACACGACCGTCACCACGCCGATGATGATGGCGACCATCGCGCCGAAGGCGAGCGTCAGCTTCGCCGTGATGCTCAGATTGTTGAACATGGGGGACTCCGGGACAGCGACTGACCGCTACGGCGCCGAGGGGGCGTTCGCGGGGGAAGGGGTTTCCAGGGGGGCGGGAGGACTGACCGGGGAGTCAGAGGCGTGGAGGATGGCCCTGCGCACCAGCGCGGGCGTGTCCAGCAGGAGCCCCACCCGGCCGTCGCCCAGGATGGTGGAGCCGGAGATGCCGGGGATGCCCTGGAAGAGGCGCCCCAGGGGCCGGATGACCCGCTGGCCGTCGCCCTGGAGCTCGTCCACCGCCAGCCCGATGACGCCGTCCGGGTGCCTGAGGACGACCACGTTCTCCCGGGCCGGCGTGGCGCTGCCCAGGGAGAAGACCTGGCGCAGCCGCAGGTACGGCAAGGGCTGGCCGCGCAGCGCCAGCACCCCGGACTCCTCCGACGTGCGCTCGCCGGCGGGGACCTCCATGCACTCCTGCACGCTCTCGATGGGGACGACGTACACCTGGTCCCCCACGCCCATGGCGAAGCCCTGGATGACGGCGAGCGTGAGCGGCAGCCGCAAGGTCAGCGTGGTGCCCTGCCCCTCCTGGCTCTGGATGGACACGGAGCCGCGCAGGGCCTCGATGTCCCGGCGCACCACGTCCATGCCCACGCCGCGGCCGGACAGCTCCGTCACCTCGGTGGTCGTGGAGAAGCCGGGCTCGAAGATGAGGCGCAGGAGCTCGTCGTCGCGCAGCCGCTCGGGCGCCGCCACCAGGCCCTTGCGCCGTGCGCACTCGCGCACCCGTTCCCGCTGGATGCCCCGGCCGTCGTCGGACAGCTCCACCACGACGCTGCCGGCGTCATGGTAGGCCTTGAGCCGCAGGCGGCCCCGGGGGTCCTTGCCCGCCGCGCGCCGCTCGTCCGGCGTCTCGATGCCGTGGTCCAGCGCGTTGCGCAGCAGGTGGAGCAGCGGGTCGCGCAGCGCGTCCAGCACCGCGGTGTCCAGCGTGGCGTCCTCGCCCTCCAGATCCAGCTGGGCCAGCTTCTGCTGGGAGCGGGCCAGGTCGCGCACGGTGCGCAGGTGCTGACGGAACAGCGGTCCCACCGGGACCATCCGCACCTTCATCACCTCTTCCTGGAGCGCCTCGAAGAGCGGATCCATCTCCCGCTGCTGGTTGAGCGCGTCCTCCCAGCGGGCGCCGGACTCCTCCGCGCACGACAGGAACTGCGCCATCCGGCCCCGCGCCACGGACAGCTCCGCGGTGAGCGTGACGATGCGGTCCAGGCGCTCCATGTCCATGCGCGCGCGGCTTCGCGCCGTGCTCCGGGACTCCGGCATGCGCGGCAGGCCGGCGAGGAGGGGCGGCGCCTCCGTGGGGACGCCCGCGACGATGCCCTCGCGCAGCCGGACGAGGTGCGCCTGGTGCACCGCCCCCAGCGAGTCCACGCCCGCGAGCGAGGCCCGCGACAGGTCGCGCAGGTGGTCCACCGCGCCCAGCAGCAGCGACACCCGCGTCTCATCCGGCGCGAGGCGCCCGTCGAGCAGGGCCTGGAGGAGGTCCTCCACGCCGTGCGTGTAGTCCGTCACGGCCTGGAAGCCGAGCGACGCCGCCGCGCCCTTCAGCGTGTGGGCCCCGCGCAGGATGTCCTGGAGCAACCCGTCCGCCGGAGAGACCTCGAGCGCGATGAGGTTCTCTTCCATGGAGGCGACCAACCCCTCCGCCTCATCCGCGAAGACAGCCAGCACCTTCTGCCACTCCGCGGCGGTGTCCGACGAGATGTCTCCCGGGCCTGTCGTCACCTTCCGCTCCACGAGCGCAAGGCAGTCAGCACACACATGGAGACGGATGGAGGGTCCTTCAGGAACAGCGACACGCGCCCCCCTTCCTCAAAATGCAAGGCATTGCCATGAAGGTGGGCCGACCCCCAGGCGAGGAATCAATCGAGAAGTCAACAGTATCGAAACATACAAAAAGACACAACCATACCGGTGATTTCACGCACAGTTGGAATGAGCAGGAAGGCGAGGGCTGAGGCCCGGCAGGACCTCCCAGGTCGGAATGGGAGCCCCTGCGACGAGAGCATGTCTCACCTGTCACGAGTTACATGTTTCAATACCATCCACACCCAACACAGTGCGTCTCATCCGTTCGTACAAGACATCGCACTCGCGCTGCGGGGTGATGTGGACCCGTGGGTCCGTGCGCGACGCTCCCTCCAGCACACGTGGAACAACCGGAGGTACTGCATGCCCAGCGTCATCGTGGTGGGAGGGGGCGTCGCGGGGCTGACGGTCGCGCACGAATTGGCGGAGCGCGGCTTCGAGGTCCACGTCCACGACGCGCGGACGACCTGGGGCGGCAAGGCCCGCTCGCAGCCGGTGCCCGGCACCGGGACGCAGGGGCGGCGCGACCTGCCAGGCGAGCACGGCTTCCGCTTCTACCCGCGCTTCTACCGCCACGTCATCGACCAGATGCAGCGCACGCCCGCGGTGCCCGGCGCGGCCACCCCCACCGTCGACCAGCGCCTCCGGGCCACCACGGAGAGCGCCATCGCAATGGTGGACGAGGACACGTGGTATCGCTTCTCACGCCGCAAACTCGACAAGCCCTACGACGTCCTGGAGGCGCTGGAGCTGTTCTTCCAGAAGCTGGACATCGACACGGCCGACAGCAGCCTGCACGGGCTCAAGATCCTGCAATTCCTCTCATCCAGTGACGCTCGCCGGTTTGGCCAGTATGAGCAGCTCTCCTGGTGGGACTACTGCCAGGGGGATTTGTACTCGCCGAAGCTCCAGCGACTGCTGCGGGCCGTCCCCCGCACGATGGTCGCCATGGATCCGAAGCGCGGCTCCGCGCGGACGATTGGCACCATCTCCATGCAGCTCATCCTCGACTTCGCGCAGAGCGGGGTGAACAACGACCGGACAATGGGCGGCCCCACCAGCCAGATGTGGCTGGACCCCTGGGTCGCCCAGCTGCGCTCCCTGGGCGTGCAATTCCACGCGGGCGTGCCCTGCACCGCGCTTGACGTCGCGGACGGGCGCATCTCCCGCGTCCGCTTCGCCAACGGCGAATCCCGCGCCGCGGACCACTACGTGCTCGCGGTGCCACTGGAGGCGGCGCATGCGCTCATCACGCCGGAGCTGGCCGCGTTGGACCCGGCCCTGGCGAGGCTGCGCGCGTCGGACGTGGAGCAGCTGGTGTCGTGGATGGTGGGGATCCAGTTCTTCCTCTACGAGGACGTGCCGCTGGTCCGGGGCCACACCTTCTATCCGGACTCGCCGTGGGCGCTGACGTCCATCTCGCAGCCGCAGTTCTGGCGGGAGCTGGGGCTGTTCCGGCGCCAGTTCGGGGATGGGCAGGTGGGCGGGCTGCTGTCCATTGATGTCTCGGATTGGAACACGCCCGGCACGTTCGTGCCGAAGCGCGCGAAGGACTGCACGCCAGAGGAGCTCCAGACGGAGGTCTGGGGACAGCTCAAGGCGGCGCTCAACGGCCGGGACGCGGAGGAGCAGGTGCTGACCGACGAGCTGTTGCACTCCGTCCACCTGGACGCGGACCTGGACTACGGCGACGGGCTGCCGCCGCGCAACACGTCCGGCCTGCTGGTCCACCCGCCGCGCTCCTGGGAGGTGCGCCCGGAGGCCGCGAGCGCCATTCCCAATCTCTGTCTCGCGGGGGACTACGTCCGCACGCACACGGACCTGGCCTCCATGGAGGGCGCGTGCGAGGCGGGCCGCCGCGCGGTCAATGCCATCCTCGACCGGACGCACTCCAACGCCCGCCGCGCGGACATCTGGCCCCTGGAGGAGCCGGCGTGGCTGGAGCCGTGGAAGCGCCTGGACGCGGCGCTGTACCAGCGCGGACGGCCGCACCTGTTCGAGGTGATGGGCCTGCGCACCGCGCTCCAGGCCTCGGACGTGCTGCGCCGGTTCGCGGCCGTCACGGGCCTCACCGACGTGGACGACTGGCTGGATCAATTCCGCGTCAGCGACATGGTGGACACGCTGCTGGCGCGGCTGGGCATCCGCTGAGGGCCGTGCCGGCGCCCGGGATGTCGCCTGGGCTATTGAAGGGACGGCTGCGCGGGCTCCTCCGGCTTGCCAGCCCGGGCCTGGGCGTATTCCTCCGCGCCGGTGAAGTCGACGACGCGGCAGGGCTCATCCCCCACGACCCAGGCGTCATGGCCTGACGGGATGAAGGCGACGTCGCCCGGCTCCAGGTCCAGCTCCTGCCCGTCGAGCATCTGGATGTGCATCCGCCCGGACAGCACGCTGAGGGTGTGGACCGCCTCGCAGCTCTCCGTGCCCGCGATGGGCTTCACGTCGTTCGACCATTGCCAGCCGGGTTCGAAGTAGCCCCGGCCAATGGTGAGCGCTCCCAGGTCCAGGACGGTGGCCTCTCCGTGCGCGATGAATGGCCGGCGCTCGTCCGCCTCGTTGGCCTTCTTGATGATGGCGCGTGCCATGGTGCAATCCCTCCGGTGAATGGGTCCCAAGGGGAAAGCTGGGGGCCACGCGCGCTGGAGGAAAGGGTTGGGGCCCGGACGCGGCGGTGGACTGGAGCACGGGGTTTGGCGCCCGCCTCCACCTCCGTACCTTCGTGCCGCAGCAGCCGACCCGTGTCCCAAGGGAGTTGAGCCATGCGCCTTCCGTCGCGCCTTGCCCTGTGGGCATGCCTGGTCATCGCGCAGGGGTGTCGCACGCACGCCGAGCCGCCTCCCGCGCCACCGCCCACGCCGCCCACCGCCACCGCCCGGCCGCTGCACCTGGCGAAGCCGGAGGCCATCGAGTTCGAGTTCGGACGGCCCCAGGCCACCGCCTGCAATTGCTTCAGCGCGGACGCGGCCTCGAAGGAGGTGCAGGAGGGCGGCGCGTGCGCCACGCCCCGCTTCGGCACGTACCTGCTCGCGCTGACGTGGGCGCCCACCTTCTGCCGGACCCATCCGGACAAGGAGGAGTGCGAGCACCTGGAGGGCACCTTCGGCGCGACGCACCTCACGATCCACGGGCTGTGGCCCCAGTTCACCGACGCGCAGGCGCAGGCGCAGCACTGCACCTACCCGGCCTTCTGCGGCGGGCTCTGCGAATGCCAGGGCCCCAACGCGCCTTCCAGGTGCTTCCCCGACCCCGCCACGATTCCGCAAGCCCTGGGCACCTACGGCCCGGGCTTCATCACGGACAACTTCTTCCTCGCGAACCACGAGTGGCCCAAGCACGGCAGCTGCACGGGGATGGACACCCGGACCTATTTCCAGAGCACCATCGACGCGCTGCTGTCATTGCCGGGCGACCAGGGGACGCCGCCCGCGCTGGGAGACAACGTCGGCAAGGAGGTGGCGCTGGAGGAACTGCGCGCGTCGTTCGGCCAGGGTGACAGCGTCGCCTTCAGCTGCGACCCGCAATGCAACCTCACGGAGGTGGGCGTCTGCTTCTCGGTGGATGAGCAGCGGCGCCCCGCGGCGCGCATGACGTGTCCCCAGAACGTGACCCTCGGCGACAGCAACAGCTGCGTGGGCAATGCCTCCCAGCCCCGCTGCCCCACCGTGAAGATCCAGGCCGCGAAGCCCTTCAACGGCGGCGGTGGAGGAGGCGGACCGGCCTCCACCTGCGGGCAGCCGGGCCAGGGCCCCGCGTGTACGAATGATCAGCTCTGCCAGGGCCAGGGCTGGGTCCGCTGCGCGAGCTCCGGGTGCTGCACCACCGTGCCCAAGCGCTAAGGGCTCGGCGCCGTCAGGCCACGGCCTGGAGGTCGGCGTCGCGCGGCACCTTCGCGGCGGCCACGCGCACGACCTCCGGATCCGCGCCCTCCTTGTGGGCGTTCTCGCTCAGGTGCCGGCGCCAGGCGCGCGCGCCGGGCAGGCCCTGGAAGAGGCCCAGCATGTGCCGGGTGATGGCGCCCAGCGGCGCCCCCTGGCTCAGCTGCGTCTCGATGTACGGCAGCATCGCGTCCACCACCTCGTGCCGCGTGAGGGGCGCCTGCGTGCTCCCGAAGAAGCGCCGGTCCGCGTCCGCCAGGAGGTACGGGGCTTCGTAGGGCGCGCGGCCCATCATCACGCCGTCCACGCGGCCCAGGTGCTCCGCCGCCGCGTCCAGCGTCTTGATGCCGCCGTTGAGGGTGATGTCCAGGTGCGGGTACTCGGCCTTGAGCCGGTGCACCAGCTCATAGCGCAGGGGCGGCACGTCCCGGTTCTCCTTGGGGGACAGCCCCTGCAGCCACGCCTTGCGCGCGTGCACGATGAAGCGCGTGCAGCCCGCGGCGGAGACGCGCCGCACGAAGTCCTCCAGCGTGGGCCACTCCTCCATGTCGTCGATGGCGATGCGCGACTTCACCGTCACGGGGATGCGCACCGCTTCGCGCATGGCGGCGACGCCGCGCGCCACCAGGTCCGGCTCCGCCATCAGGCACGCGCCGAAGCGGCCGGACTGCACGCGGTCACTGGGGCAGCCCACGTTGAGGTTGATCTCGTCGTAGCCCCACTCCTCGCCGATGCGCGCGGAGGCGGCCAGGTCCGCCGGCTCCGAGCCGCCAAGCTGGAGGGCCACCGGGTGTTCGGCGGGCGTGAAGCCCAGCAGGCGGTCGCGCTTGCCGTGGAGCACCGCGCCCGTGGTCACCATCTCCGTGTAGAGCAGCGTGTGGCGGGAGATGAGCCGGAAGAAGTACCGGCAGTGCCGGTCCGTCCAGTCCATCATCGGCGCGACACACAGCGGCATGGGGTAGGCCAGGGCAGTCATCGCCCTACCCATATCCGGACTCCCGCCGTCCGCCCAGGGTCTCCCGAGGCCCCCTCCGGAAGCAGGCGGGCTGCCGAGCCCGGCCGGCCCTATGCTCGCGGGCCATGTCCCCTGCCCAGCCCTGGCTTCCCGCCGTCCGGAACAACGCGGACTGGTGCGATGCCGTCTGCCGCGCCCATGGCCGCCCGGGCCGCTTCGAGCACGGCCTGTGGATCAACCCCGCGCCGGTGCCGGCCTTCTATCCCAACGCCGTCACGCTCACGGCGGACGGGACGGAAGCCACCCTCCAGGCCCTGTCCCGCCTGGAGCTGCCGGGCCGCTGGGGCGTGAAGGACAGCTTCGCGACGCTCGACCTCTCCGCGCTCGGCTTCGACGTGCTGTTTGAAGCCCGGTGGATCCACCTGGAGGCCGCCGCGTCCGTGCCCCCACCCGCGTCAGGCCTGGTGTGGCGTACGGTCCAGACCCCGGACGAATTGGAGGCCTGGGAGGCGGCCTGGAGCGGGCTGCCCGAGGGAGCCCTGCCCGCCCCCGGCGTCCGCGTGTTTCCGCCCGCGCTGCTTCAAGAAGAAGGCGTCGTCTTCCTCGCGGCGGGGGACGGGCCACGCCCGCTGGCCGGTGGCATCGCGTCCCTCGCCGCGGGGGCCGTCGGACTGTCGAACACATTCCGCCGCGAAGGCGCGCCCTCATCGCTGGACGCGGAGCTGCTCTCGCGGCTCCGCGCCCGCTTCCCGGGGCATTCCCTCGTCGGCTACGAGCACGGCGAGGCGCTCGACGCCTGGTGCGCCCTGGGCTTCGAGCGCGGGGGGCCGCTGCGGGTGTGGCTCAAGCGGGGGGGCTGAGCACCACGCCCTGCTCCGCGAGCCACGCGTCCACCAGCCGCTGGCCGGCGTCCGTCAGCGTGAAGCCCAGCCCGGCCCACTGCTGGCCGTTGAGCATCACCACCTGCCCCAGCGCGCGGGCGAAGGCCACCTCCGGCGCGGCGTGCTTGAGCAGCGCGCCCGCGTAGTGGTGCAGGAACAGGTCGAAGTTCTTCGCGAAGTCCGGGTGCCCGGGCAGCGAGTCGCTGCGCGTGTCCGCCGCCACGTCATACGCCTGGATGAGCGCGCCGAAGCCCAGCACCTCCACCAGGAACGCATGCATCCGGGCCTGCCCCCGCACCCGGCCGGGCAGCCAGCGCTCCGGCCCCTCCGGCGTCTGGAACGTCCACAGCCCCCGGTGACGCGTGGCGGCGAACGGCAGCCCCCCACCCTGCCGCTCGAGCCGGGCCACGCGGCGGTGCACCCGCGGGGGCGCCGCCTCTGAACGCGCGGGGAAGTAGACGATGACCGCCGGGGCCGAGCGGGCGCAGTTCATGAGGGACACCACTCCAGAGGGGGAACACCTGCACCGGAATTATCCGGCGCCAGCGCCCTGGAGTTGCTTCCCGGTCAACGCTTTTCAGGGGCCGCCCGGAACGGGCCCGGCGAGCGCCTCCACGGCCTCCGGCAGCGTGCCCCGCGAGAGCGCGGCCTGGAGGGTGTCCAGCTGGGCGGACACCACGGCGCGCGACACCTTGGCGCCCGCGCCGTCGCGCACCAGCAGCTCCAGCGTGGCCTGCGCCAGCAGGAGCGGCAGCGCGGTGAAGGCGAGCACGTCCCGAGGCGCCCCGGCCAGGTGCAGGGCCCGCACGTAGCGCGCGGCCGCGACCAGGTCCTCGCCCGCCAGCCGCTCCACGTCCTGGAGGTGGACGCCCTCCGGCAGCCACACGCGGCCCTCCTTCCGGTCCTGCCGCGCGTCCTTGAGGATGTTGACCAGCTGGAGCCCCTCTCCGAACAGCGGGGCCAGCGAGCGCAGGTTGGGCGCGTACGGCGCGAGGCGCGGATCCAGGACGAACAGGTCCGTGAGCAGCTCGCCCACCAGTCCCGCCACGATGTAGCAATAGTCACGCAGGGACTGGAGCGACCCCAGTTGCAACCGTCCGTCCTCGGAGGCGCCGGCCAGCACCTGCCCCATGCCCTGCACCGTCTTCAGCACGAAGTGGCGCAGGATGGCGCCGGCCTCCGGGCGCAGCGCGTCCAGGCTCGCCAGCAGCGTGGGGGTGCTCGCGAGCAGGTCCAGGTAGCCCGCGTTCTCGCTGGGGCGGCGCGACAGCCACTGGCGCGACAGCGCCTCGGCGTCCACGCCCGGGGTCTCCTGGAGCAGGGACGCGAAGGCGGCCAGGGCCTCCCGCCGCTCGTCGCGCGTCCAGGGGGCGGCGTCCTCCAGCGTGTCGGCGACGCGCAGCAGCAGGTAGCCCAGGCCCACCTCGCGGCGCAGCGGCTCCTCGAGCAGCGGGATGGCGAGCGCGAACGTGCGGCTGGTCCGCTCCAGGAAGTCCGCCAGTTCGTCATCCCGGAACGGCAGCGCCGTCGCGGTGGGGGCGTCACTCAAGGAACCGTCCTCCGGACACGGGCGCGACGTTGCCGCCCGGGGGCCCTCACTGCCACAAGCCACCCACCGACACACGCGAGAACATGCGGGCCCCGCGCGAGGGGCCCCCGGTGGACACCGGGTTCCCGGATTCCCGGGTCCGGACGCCGCCGGGAGCCCGCGCACCGGGTGCTTCCGGTGCACGGGGGCGCGGCGGGGGCCTCAGGGCGCCGGAGCGACCGTCGGCTTCGGGGCCGCGGGCTGCACGGGCGCCGCCGGCGGCGTGGGGGGCACGGGCTGGGCCGGCGCGGCGGCGGGCTTCGGCTCCGGCTTCTCGTGCGACTCCAGCATCTTGCCGTTGTCAGCCGCGATGCGGCGGTACCACGCGTCCGGGTAGCGCGGGTGGCCCACCTTGCCCGTGGCGTCCCGCACGTTGCCGTCGATGTACTTCACGAGCATCTGCTCGCCCAGCTTGCGCCAGCGCGCGTGGACCTTGTCGCCCTGCTGCATGGAGTACTCGGTGAGGTACTGGCGGGCCTGCTCCGGCGTCCGCTTGTAGAGCACCTGCGCGATGCTCTCCACGTTGGACTGATCCGCCAGGAACTGGCCCTCCAGGTCCCCCTGCGCCTTCTGCACGTCGACGATCATGTCGCTCCAGCGCCCGTAGGCCTGGTTCGACACCCAGTTGAAGACCCAGAAGGAGGAGTCCCAGGAGAAGTCCCCGCGGCTGGCCACGCCCTGGGCGAAGTTCTTCGGCACCTGCCGGATGCCCGCGTACATGGGCGTGTAGACGGTGGTGAAGGTGTCATCCACGCCGAACCACAGCACCCCGCCGATGGCGTCCGGCAGCGACGCGCGCATCTGCGCGACGAAGGAGAAGCCCGTCTGCTGCGTGGAGATGGCGCGCTCGTGCACGTAGCTCTTGCCGTCCACGTCCCACGTCATGGGGCGCCAGCGGTAGGGCACCGCGTAGGGCCCCGCGCCCACGTCCTTGGACATGTCCAGCGGCGTGCCCTCGAAGTGGTCGCGCATGAGCGCCATGGCGTCCTGCACGGACACCTTCTTGTCCGGCTTCACCCACAGGGGCAGGCGCTTCGTCGTGTCCGCGCCGTCCGCGTACTCCACGCCCAGCTTCAGGGACGGGGCCGCGCGGCGGAAGATGCTCCACACGCGCGCCTCGCTGAAGCGCTGCCCGCCGAAGTCCAGCGGGTGGTACGTGTCCGCGAAGCTGAAGTCCTTGTCCGCGCCCGTGTACCAGCCCTTCGCGCGCGCGAAGGTGATGACGTCCGGCGCGTACAGCGTGGTGCTGCTGTCGTTGAGCGGGAACTGGCGGATGCGCGACTGGTTGGCGTGCGCGGAGATGTAGCCGTCCGGCAGCTTGCGGGCCACCCACACCGCGCCCTTCTGCCCCTCGCCCTTGCCAATCATCTCAAGGATCCACGCCTCCTTCGGGTCGGCGATGGAGAACGTCTCGCCGGTGGAGGCGTAGCCGTACTCGGCGACCAGGTCCGTCATCACCTGGATGGCCTCGCGGGCCGTCTTCGCGCGCTCCAGCGCGATGTAGATGAGCGACCCGTAGTCGATGAGGCCCGAGGGCCCCTCCAGCTCCTTGCGGCCCGTGAAGGTGGACTCGCTGATGGAGAGCTGGTGCTCGTTCATGTTGCCCACCACGGAGTACGTGGCGGCCGGCTGCTTGATGCGGCCCAGGAACTTGCCGGAGTCCCACTCCACGACGTCGCGCATGGCGCCGGCCGCGTGGCGGCGCGCGGGCGTGTAGTACAGCTCGCCGTACAGCTCGTGCGCGTCCGCCGCGTAGGTGATGAACGTGGAGCCGTCCGTCGTGGCGCCCTTCGTCACCAGCATGCTGGTGCAGGCGTCCGCGACGACGGGGGCCACGAGCACCGCCGTCAGCGGCAGCGCGGTGAGGAGGGTCGAAGGGAATCGGTTCATGGCGGCGCAATCTAGCAGGACCTTCGCCCGCTGCCCGCCCGGACAGGTTGCCCGGCCCTCAGGCACCCGGGCCCCCGCGCCGCGCGGGCGCCATGCGTGAAGCCGATGGCCGCCGAGCCCCCCGCTACTGCCCGGCCCTCACGCGCGATGGCAGCCGCCGCACCGGGACGCTAGGGTTGGCTTTTCCCGCCCGGGGGCCGTCCGCCCCCAGGGCTCCTTCTGGAGGAAGCCGTGACGGAGATCGTGGTGGGCCTGGTGGTGTTCTTCGTCCTCACGGTCGTGCTCGGCCCCGCCCTGTGGAGCTCCCGCATCTGGTGGAGCAAGGCGGACCGCGAGCAGGTGAAGGACAAGCACGGCCGCCCCCGCAAGGACGCGAAGGACGCGTAGGGGCGGCCGCTTGCGCTGCCTGGAGGCTACTCGTCGTTCTGCCGCAGCGCGGCCAGGACGTTGAGGTCCTCCAGCGTGGTGGTGTCCTGCGTGGACTGCTTGCCCGCGGCCACGTCGCGCAGCAGCCGGCGCATGATCTTCCCGGAGCGCGTCTTGGGCAGCCCTTCCGCGAAGCGGATCTCATCCGGCCGCGCGATGGCGCCAATCTCCTTGCCCACGTGCACCGCCAGCTCCTTCTTGAGCGCGTCCGAGGGAGCGTTCCCGTGCTTGAGCGTCACGAAGGCCACGAGCGCCGTGCCCTTCAGGTCGTCCGGGCGGCCCACGACGGCGGCCTCGGACACCTTCGGGTGCGCCACGAGCGCGCTCTCCACCTCCGCGGTGCCCAGGCGGTGGCCCGCGACGTTCACCACGTCATCCACGCGGCCCATCAGCCAGAAGTAGCCGTCCGCGTCCGTGCGCGCGCCGTCGCCGGTGAAGTACATGCCGGGCAGCTCGCTGAAGTACGTGTTCACGTAGCGCTCCGGATCCCCGTACACGCTGCGCAGCATGGACGGCCAGGGCTTCGTCACGAAGAGCAGCCCGCCCTGCCCCTTCGGCACGCGCTTGCCTTCGCGGTCCAGAATCTCCGCGTGGATGCCGGGCAGCGGGAGGGTGGCGGAGCCGGGCTTGGTGGGCGTCGCGCCGGGCAGCGGGGAGATCATGATGCCGCCCGTCTCCGTCTGCCACCATGTGTCCACCACGGGGCACCGCCCCCCGCCGATGACGTCGCGGTACCACATCCACGCCTCGGGGTTGATGGGCTCGCCCACGCTGCCCAGGAGGCGCAGCGAAGTCAGGTCGTGCTTCTTCACCGGCGCGTCGCCCAGGCGCATGAAGGCGCGGATGGCGGTGGGCGCGGTGTAGAGGATGGTGGCCTTGTAGCGCGCGATGATGTCCCAGAAGCGGTCCGGCCCCGGCTGCGTCGGCGCACCCTCGTAGATGATGGTGGTGACGCCGTTCATCAGCGGGCCGTAGACGACGTACGTGTGGCCCGTCACCCAGCCCACGTCCGCGGTGCACCAGTAGACGTCCTCGTCGCGCAGGTCGAACACCCAGCGCGTGGTGAGCGACGCGCCCAGCGCGTACCCGGCCGTGGTGTGCAGCACGCCCTTGGGCTTCCCGGTGGAGCCGGACGTGTAGAGGATGAACAGCGGGTGCTCGCTCTCCACCCACTCCGGCTCGCAGGTGTCGGACTGGCCCTTCACCAGCGCGTCCCACGCCACGAACTTCGGCCCTTCCGGCAGCTTGCCGTCGCCGGTGCGCGTGAGGACGACGACCTTCTCGATGCTGGGGGCGTTGGGGAGCGCGGCCTCCACGTTCTTCAGCAGCGGCACCACCGCGCCCTTGCGCCAGCCGCCGTCCGCGGTGAGCAGCACCTTCGCGCCCGCGTCCTTCATGCGGTCCTGGAGCGCCTCCGCGGAGAAGCCGCCGAACACCACCGAGTGCACCGCGCCCAGCCGCGCGCACGCGAGCATCGCGACGGCCGCCTCCGGAACCATGGGCAGGTAGATGCCCACGCGGTCGCCCTTCTTCACCCCCAGCGACTTGAGGCCGTTGGCCAGCCGGTTCACCTGCTGGGACAGCGCTCCGTAGGTGATGCTGCGGCGGTCGCCCGGCTCGCCCTCGAAGAGGATGGCGGGCTTGTCCTTGAGCTTCGGCAGGTGCCGGTCCAGGCAGTTGTAGGCGAGGTTTGTCTTCCCCTCGACGAACCAGCGCGCGTGGGGCGGCTTCCAGTCCAGCACCGTCTGGAAGGGCTCCTTCCAGTAGAGCTCCTCGCGGGCGCGGTCCCCCCAGTACCTGTCCGGATCCTTCGCGGCCTGGTCCCACAGCCGCTGGTAGTCCTCCATGCCGCGGATGTGGGCCCGCTCGGAGAACTCCCTGGGCGGGGGGAAGACGCGGGACTCGGTCAGGACCGAGACGATTTCGTGGGTGTTGGCCATGGGCGTCCCTCAGCTGGAGCGTGGGAACAGCCCTCCTGTTCTAGGAAGCCCACCCCACTATCTCAAGGGTTCCCTTCGCAGCGGGTGTTCCCCTGAACGCCGTCGAAGCGGAACCACAGCTCGCAGGTGCAGGCGGTGTTGTTGTTCGCGTCGTAGGCGAGCCGCAGTTGCCCACTGAACTCGGTGGCGCACCGCGTGGTCGCGTCCAGGTGCACCTGGACCTGGTCGAGCAGGCACTCGTTGTCCCCGTCCACGGTGGTGCTGACGTTGGCCACGCTGCCGTCGGCGGTGAAGCCCTCGCCTTCCTCCAGGAAGTAGCCGAGCAGCTGCATGTTCTGCACGCCGAAGTCCGCGCGCACCACGCGTCCGGAGATCTGCAGGCTCAGCTGGAGGTTGCCCTGGAACGTCTCCAGCAGCCCGCAGTCGTCGCGCAGCGTCTCCGTGGGGATGAGCTCGTACTCGCCCTCGTTCTGGCTGTAGGGCAGGCAGCCCGCCAGGGTGGAGGCCACGAGGGCGGTGAAGCAGAGGCGTCGCAGGGTAGACACGGCACGCACCATCGCCCACGGGAGACATCCGGAACGGGCGCTTGCCGGGGGGCTTTGGGTAGAGTGCGACGCCATGCCTGAATACCGCAACCCCAAACCCACCGTGGACTGCATCATCGAGTTGTCCGGCGAGCGCATCGTGCTCATCCGCCGCGCGAACCCGCCGGTGGGCTGGGCGCTGCCGGGCGGCTTCGTGGACGAGGGCGAGCCCCTGGACAAGGCGGCCATCCGCGAGGCCAAGGAGGAGACGGGCCTGGACGTGACGCTGGAGGAGCAGTTCTTCAGCTACTCGGATCCGAAGCGGGACCCGCGCCTGCACACCATCTCGACGGTGTTCATCGCGAAGGCGACGGGGGAGCCGGTGGGCGCGGACGACGCGGCGGAGGCGAAGACGTTCACCGTGGACGCGCTGCCCAAGGACCTGTGCTTCGACCACGGCACCATCCTGTCGGACTACCTGACCTACAAGCGCACCGGGAAGCGCCGCAAGCTGTAACGGGCCTTCACGGATGCACTACCTGTTCGTCCTCCTGGCGCTCGGGGCGCTGCTCATCGTGCATGAGCTGGGGCACCTGGTGGCCGCGCGCCTGCTGGGCGTGCGGGTGCCGCGCTTCACCGTGGGCTTCGGGCCGCCGCTGCTGTCGTTCCGGCTGGGCGGGACGCAGTTCGTGCTGGGCGCGGTGCCGCTGGGTGCGTCCGCGAACCTGCAGGGGATGAACCCGCACCGCTCCGCGGAGGAGGACACGTCGGGGTTCGGCACGCTGGGGCCGCTCAAGCGGATGGCCATCATCCTCGCGGGGCCGCTGGCGAACTACGCGGTCGCGGTGGGGCTGTTGTTCGCGCTGTACTCGTCGGGCACGCACGTGGTGGTGCCGCTGACGGTGGGCACGGTGCTGCCGGGCTCGGAGGCGGCGCGGGCGCAGCTGCTGCCAGGGGACCGGCTGGTGGGCGTGGACGGCAGGCCGCTGGAGAGCTGGTCGGACTTCGTCACGCGGGTGGCGGACGGCGTGGGCGGTCAGCTGGAGCTTTCGGTGGACCGCCACGGAGAGCCGCGCACGGTGACGGTGCGGCCCCGGGCGGACGAGCACGGCGCGGGGCGCATCGGCGTGAGCCAGCAGTACGTGTTCCGCGAGCACGCGCCCGGCGAGGCGTTCACGCAGTCGCTGGTGCACACCGGGCGCGTGGCGTCCGAGGCGCTGTCCACGCTGCTGGCGATGGTGCGTGGACCGGAGGTCGCGGGCCGGGCCGGGCCGGGCGCGCTGATGCGCCAGGAGTCCTCCGACGTCGCGTCGTCCACGGCGTCCGGGGTGGATGCGCTGGTGCGCGCGCTGGTGGCGGCCTCCGTGGCGCTGGCCATGCTGACGCTGGTGCCGGTGCCGGGCCTGGATGGCGGCCGGGTGCTGCTGCTCGCCATCGAGGCGGTGAGCGGACGGCGCATCCCGCCGCGCGTGGAGACGGTGGCGCAGACGGCCGGGTTCCTCTTCCTGTCCATTGGCATCGTGGCCACGGCGGGCGCGGAGATCCGCCGCGCGCTGCCTTCACCGGAGGCTCCGAACGCCGGGATGAAGGCCCCCGCTGGCGCGCCCCTGGCCACGTCGGCCCCTGTCGCTCCGGACGCGGGCGTCCTCCCGGCGGCGAGCCTCGCGCCGGTGGCAGTGAAGCCGGCGGTGGCCGCCGTTCCCACAGTCGTGGATGCGGGAGTGCACGTGGCTGTCACCGCGCCTCCGGTCGCGGCGGCGGGAGCTCCCGTGGCCGCGACCGTGGTCACGGATGCGGGGACGTCCGCGACCGCCAGCGCCCCCCGGGTGCAGGACGCGGGTACAACCGCGCTCGCGCCTTCCGCGCTTACCGTGGGAGCCCCAACCGCCGTCGGTCCTCCCGCGCAGGATGCGGGAACCTCCGTCGCCACGGTCGCGCCTCGGGCGCAGGACGCGGGCACGGCCGCGGCGGTGGGGGTCCCTCGTGCCCAGGACGCGGGCACGTCCGTGAGCGCCGCAGCCGTGGCTTCGGACGCGGGCGCTGCTCGCGTCGTGGCCCCTTCTCCTCCCTGAGGCGGCCTTCCGCCTGCTCCGCCGGATGCCCTCCTGGGAGCAAAGCGCTTGTTGGATGGCAGGTGCTGCACGGCTGCGCTCAACCGCGTTGATTGCACGGCCGCGTGCGCACCAATAGAAGCCAAGGCCCTCTTCCACCTCGTGCCGCCCCCAGAGCTCCGCATGCCCCAGCCCCTGTCCCCCTTCATTTCCCCTTCCGAGGAGCGTCACTTCGCGGGTGGCGGAGAGATGGGCGAACTGGTGCGCTCGATGGACTGGTCCCGCACGCCGCTGGGCCCGTCCCGCGACTGGCCCGTCAGCCTGAAGACGATGGCGGGCGTCGTGCTCCACAACCGGTTCCCCATGCTCATGTGGTGGGGCCCGGAGCTGATCCAGATCTACAACGACGCGTACCGCCCGGTGCTCGGCCTCAAGCATCCCAGCTCCATGGGGGCGCCCGGGGAACAGGTCTGGCAGGAGATCTGGGACGTCGTCGGCCCCATGGCCCGGGGCGTGCTGAACGGCGGCCCCGCCACCTGGAGCGAGAACCTGGAGCTGTTCATCAACAGCCGGGGGTTCGTCGAGGAGACGTTCCACACCTTCTCGTACAGCCCCATCCCCGACGAAGAGGGCGGCGTGGGCGGCGTGCTCGTCACCGTGCGCGAGACGACGCAGGAGGTGCAGCACGACCGGCAGCTGCGCATGTTGCGCGACCTGGCGGCCCGCTCCGCCGACGCGAAGTCCCCGGAGCAGGCGTGCCACGCCAGCCTGAACGTGCTCGCGGACAACGACCTGGACCTGCCGTTCTGCCTGCTCTACCTGCTGGACGCGAACGGCGACACCGCGCGCCTGGCGGGCGGCAGCCGGTTGCCCGACGCCGTCCTGGCCGCGCTGCCCGCGCAGCAGTCCCTCTCCGCCGGGTCCGACACCGACTGGCCCTTCGCCGAGGCCGCCCGGACGGGCGACGCCGTCGTCGTGAAGCACCTGGGCCAGCGCCTCCGCGACCTGCCCGGAGGCCGCTGGAACACGCCGCCCTCGCTCGCCGTGGTGCGGGCCCTGACGCGGCCGGGACAGGCGCGGCCGTACGGCTTCCTCGTGGGCGGCGTCAGCCCCCGGCGGCTGCTCGACGCGCCCTACCACGCCTTCTTCCAGGGCACCGCCGAACAGGTCGCCGCCGCGCTCGCCAACGCGCGCGCCTACCAGGAGGAGCGGCAGCGCGCGGAGGAGCTGGCGGCGCTGGACCGCGCGAAGACGGCCTTCTTCAGCAACATCAGCCACGAGCTGCGCACGCCGCTCACGCTCCTGCTGGGCCCCACCGAGGACGCGCTCGCCAGCCCCGGGCGCACGCTCCAGGGTGACGCGCTGGAGACGGTGCACCGCAACGGCGTGCGCCTGCGCAAGCTGGTCAACACGCTGCTGGACTTCGCGCGCATCGAGGCCGGCCGCGTGCGCGCCACCTACGAGCCCACCGACCTGGCCGCGCTCACCTCCGGGCTCGCCAGCGCCTTCCGCTCCGCCATCGAGCGCGCGGGGCTGGCGCTCGACGTGGACTGCCCGCCCCTGCCGGAGCCGGCCTGGGTGGACCACGAGATGTGGGAGAAGATCGTCCTCAACCTCATCTCCAACGCGCTGAAGTTCACCTTCAGCGGCACCATCACCGTGGCCCAGGCGCAGCGGGACGGGCACCTGGAGCTGCGCGTCACCGACACCGGCACGGGCATTCCCGCCCATGAGCTACCCCGCCTCTTCGAGCGCTTCCACCGCGTGCACGGCGCCCGCGCGCGCTCCCACGAAGGCTCCGGCATCGGCCTGGCGCTGGTGCACGAGTTGGTGCGGCTGCACGGCGGCACCCTCACCGTCCAGAGCGAGCTGGACCGCGGCACCACCTTCACCGTGCGCATCCCCACGGGCTTCGAGCACCTGCCGCCGGAGCACGTGACGTCCGCGCGGAGCCAGCGTCCGCTGCCCGCTGGGGCGGACCCCTACGTGCGCGACGCCCTGGGCTGGCTGACGGGCCTGCCCGCCATGCCCGGCGAGGACAGCGCCCCTCCGGAGTCCATCGCCGCGGCGGTGCTCGGCGACGAGGAGCGGGGGCACGTGCTGCTCGCGGACGACAACGCGGACATGCGCGAGTACGTGAGCCGGCTGCTGGGCGCGCACTGGACGGTGGAGGCGGTGGCGGACGGCGAGGCCGCGCTCCAGGCCGCGCGCGCCCGGCCCCCGGACCTCATCCTGTCCGACGTGATGATGCCCCGGCTGGACGGCTTCGGGCTGCTCCAGGCCCTGCGCGCGGACGAGCGCACCCGGACGGTGCCCGTCATCCTGCTGTCCGCCCGCGCGGGCGAGGAGGCCCAGGAGGAGGGCCTCAACGCGGGCGCGGATGACTACCTGGTGAAGCCGTTCTCCACGAGGGATCTGCTGGCGCGCGTCACCGCGCAGGTCACCCGCTCCCGGCTGCGCAAGCTGGAGGCCGCGCACGGCGAGCGGCTGGCGCGCATCTTCCAGAACGCGCCCGTGGGCATCGCCATCCTGCGCGGCCCGGAGCACGTCTTCGAGTTCGCCAACCAGAACTACCTCCAGCTCGTCGCGAACCGCGCGGTGATAGGCAAGCCCGTCCGCGAGGCCCTGCCGGACCTGGCCGACCAGGGCATCTACGAGCTGCTGGACGGCGTCTACTCCACGGGCGAGCCGTACATCGGCCGCTCCCTGCGCGTCGTCTTCCACCACGGCCCGGAGCAGACGGCGCAGGAGGTGTTCTTCGACTTCGTCTACCAGCCCATGAGCGACGCGAAGGGCCAGGTGGAGAGCATCATCGTGGTCGTCTTCGACGTGACGGAGCTGGCCACCGCGCGGCGGGAAGCAGAGGCCGCCAACCGCGCCAAGGACGAGTTCCTCGCGATGCTGGGCCACGAGCTTCGCAACCCCCTGGCCCCCATCCTCACCGCGCTCCAGTTGATGCGCCTGCGGGGAGAGACGGCCGCGGAGCGCGAGCGCACGCTCATCGAGCGGCAGGTGACGCACCTGGTGCGCATGGTGGACGACCTGCTGGACGTCAGCCGCGTCACCCGGGGCAAGGTCACGCTCAAGCGCGAGCGCGTCACGCTCACCGACGTGGTGGCCAAGGCCATCGAGCAGATCAGCCCGCTCATCGATCAGCGCCAGCACACGCTGGAGGTGGACCTGCCGGAGCGCGGCACGGACCTCCACGGCGACCCCACGCGGCTGGCGCAGGTGTTCGCCAACCTGCTCACCAACGCCGCCAAGTACACGGAGCCGGGCGGCTTCCTGGCCGTGACGGGCACGCGCGAGGGCCAGGAGCTGGTCGTCAGCGTGCGCGACACGGGCGTGGGCATCGCGCCGGAGATATTGCCCCGCGTGTTCGACCTCTTCGTGCAGGAGCACCAGGCCCTGGACCGCTCCCAGGGCGGCCTGGGGCTGGGGCTCGCCATCGCGCGCAGCCTGGTGCTGCTGCATGACGGCACCATCAGCGCGCACAGCCCGGGCCGGGGCCGCGGCAGCACCTTCACCGTGCGCCTGCCCGCGCTGGAGGCGGAAGCTCCCGCGGCGCTGCCCACGCCGCAGCCCGGCGCGCTCGTCCCGCAGGAGCCCACCTCCGTGAGCGCGCGCGTGCTCATCGTGGACGACAACCGGGACGCGGCGGACGTCCTCTCCGAGTCCCTTGAGTTCCTGGGCTGCACGACGCGCGTGGCCTACGACGGCCCCACGGGCCTGGAGGCGGCGAAGGCCTTCCAACCGGAGATCGCGCTCCTGGACATCGGCCTGCCGGTGATGGACGGCTACGAGCTGGCCCGGCTGCTCCGCCAGCAGGAGGAGCCGCGCCCCATGAAGCTGGTGGCGGTGACGGGGTACGGCCAGGAGTCCGACCGCCAGCGCTCCAAGGCGGCCGGCTTCGACGCCCACCTCGTGAAGCCGCTGCACTTCGAGACGCTGGAGACGCTGCTCAAGGACCTGACGGGCGCCTGAGGAGCAGGCCGCCCGTCGTCCAGGGGACGTCCGGCCCCACGAAGCCGGGCCGGGCGGCCGCGAAGGCCCTATGCTCCGGCCCGACATGCCGACGCCTTCCGCGCCCTCCTCCCCCTCCGCGCCCGTGGCGGACGGTGGACTCTTCTGCGAGCTGTACTGGGGCACCTCCCTGGCGGAGGCCTGGAGCTACGGCCCTGAGCTGGGCCAGGTCCACGCCGCGCCCGACGAGACGGCCCCCCTGCCCCTCTACGGCTTCACGCTGCCGGAGGAACCCTTCCTCCTCGCCGAGCGCACGCCACAGGGCTGGCGCATCCACGTGCCGCCGTCCGCGCGCGTGGAGAGGAGCCTCAAGGGCGACGCCTTCCAGCCGGTGGCCCCGGAGGAGCTGACGGGCGCGCCGGGCCGCGCGGCGGTGGAGCTGCGCGAGGGCATGACGCTGCGCCTCATGGAGGGCGAGCTGCGGCTGCTGGTGCAGCCGTCGGTGGTGAAGGAGCGCGCGGGCCGCTTCCGCGTGCGAGACGTGGCCTGGCTCATCACCGTGGCCATCCTCTTCCTGAGCGCGCCCGTCGCCTTCCTCACCATGGGGCCGGACCCGGCGCGCCTCGCCGCGAACAACGCGCGCGCGCTGCAGGTCGCCCACGACAAGGAGGAGGCGCGGCGCAAGGCCATGGGCCTGGACCAGCCGCTCAAGCCGCTGACGGAGGCGGAGCGCGCCGCGCGCAAGCAGGACGGCGGCGCGCGCGTCACCGTCCCCGCCAGCTTCGGCGTGCGCTAGCTCAGGGCCCCAGCCCCACCCAGACGTCGCCGTCCTCGAAGAACTCCTTCTTCCAGATGGGCACGTCCTGCTTGAGCCGCTCGATGGCGTGCTCACAGCCCCGGAAGGCCTCCTTGCGGTGCGCGGAGGCCGCGGCGATGACGACGGCCAGCTCACCCGGCAGCAGCGTCCCCACGCGGTGCACGATGGCCAGCCGCGTCCCCGGCCACGCGCGGGCCACCTCGTCGCCAATCTCCGCGAGCTTCGCCTCCGCCATGGGCGCGTAGGCCTCGTACTCCAGCCGCAGCACGCGCCGGCCCTTCGTCTGGTTGCGCACGGCGCCGGAGAACGTCACCAGCCCGCCCGCCCCTTCGGAGGCCACCGCGTCCACGACCTCCGACAGCTGGAGCGGCCGGTCCACCACGCGGAAGAGGCCCGGCGCGCCGCCGGCCACGGGGGGAATCAGCGCCAGCTCCGCGTCCGGCGACACCGGCGCGTCCAGCGCCACGAACTGCTGCTGCACCGCCACGCGCAGGTGCGGCAGGAGCGGCGCCAGCGGCGGGTGCTTCGCGGCGAGCAGCGCGAGCACGTCCGACACGCGCGCCCCGGGGGGCACGTCCAACGACTCGCGCGACAGGCCCGCGCGCTCGCGGGCCGCGGCGAAGTACAGCACCGTGACGGACATGGCCTTGGCGCCTCCTGGTGTGTGCCTACCGCTCGCGCAGCACGACGCGGCCCTGGAGCCGGCCGCCGCCTTCCGCGGGGGAGAAGTCGAGGAACCCGTACTCGAACGGGGTGAGCCGCTCCAGGAGCGCGGACACGAAGACCTGGCTCGCCAGCAGCTTCCCCGTGCCGACGCCCGGCACCTCACGCACCCCGGCGAGGTCCGCCCGCAGCCGCCCCATGTCCACCATCAGCGACAGGTGGCCCGGGCCGAACGCCTCCGCGCCGAAGCGCGTGCGCAGCGTCGCGCCCACGTCGCCCGTCTCACGGCCGGCGAGCACCTCGCCCGCCTCCAGCGTGGCGCGCTCCGGGGTGAGCGTGAGTGACACCGGCTGCTCCAGCAGCCGCGTGCGGAAGCGCGTGGTGCTGCCCTTCGCCTCCTTCTGGAAGACGAGCGCGTTGTCCTGCAGCTGCTTCTGGACGAGCTGGAGCACCGGCTCCACGGACGTGAGCCCCGCCTCCATCACCACCGTGCCCTTCGGGGCCGGGCGCTGGTCCTGGATGAAGCTCCGGAAGAAGGCCGCCGCGTCGAAGTAGACGAGCATCGCCACGTCGCCGCGCAGCGCCTTCAACAGCGGCTCCGCGTCCAGCCCCTGCTTGCGCCAGCGCTCCAGCGTCCGCTGCCGCCGCGGTGACTCCGGAGAGCCGAACACCAGCCGCGCCAGCTCCTCCGGGGGCACCGACAGCTGCGCCGCCGCCACCGGCCCCACCGCCGCGCGTCCCAGCAGCGCGGAGGCAGGGCCCCGCGTGCCGCCCAGGAGCGGCCGGGACGACGACAGGAAGCCGTCCAGCTCCGCTTGATCCGCCTGCACCGCGAGCGCGCCGAAGAAGCCGCGCACCGGCATGTCCTCCTTCTCCGCCTCCGGCACCGGCGGCGCGGAGAAGAGGAGCACGCTGCCGTCGCGCACCTTGCCGCGCAGCTCCGCCAGGAGCGCGTTCTCGGAGATGCCCGGCCCGGACAGCGCCTCCACCCGGCGGCGCACCAACTCCACATCCGGGGACTCCACCACCGCCAGCGCCTTCACCGTCTCCCCGGGCTCCGGGGCGTCCGGCGAGTCCGGCACCGCGAGGTACACGTAGCCCCGGTCCGCGAACAGCAGCATGGCCCGGCCGCCGTCCACCGGCTCCACGCGCGCGCTGCCGTCCTCGCGGGGCAGCACCTGGTGGCCGGCGTTGCGCAGCTCGCGCGCCACGGCCGCGAGCGCCGCCCGCGAATCCGTCACGCCCAGGAGCGCCACCACGCCGTCGAAGTCCGGCAGGAGGAAGAAGCCGAAGCCCTCCTCCGGGTCCACCTCCGAAGGCCCCTCCTCCAGGCTCCGCAGCAGCAGCGGCGTCAGGGGCGAGGACTCCAGCGTGCGGCGCGCGTTGCCGGCGCCCACCAGCCGCTCGTGGAAGTCCACCAGCCGTTCCACGTTGCCGCGCACGCGGGGCACCCACAGCACCGTCTGCGCGTCCTGGGGCACCGCGCGGAGCACCGGACGCGGCACCACGGTCAGCACCACCCGGGCCAGCTCCTTGTCCCCGTCCAGCGCCCGCACCGTGTAGCGGCCGGCGGTGGCCCAGGCGTGCTTCACGCCCGGCGCCGTCTGGGCCGGCGTGCCGTCCCCGAAGTCCCAGGTGAGGGCGGGCGCCTTCGGGGCGGTGGAGCCGAAGGCCTCCGGGACTCCCGCCTCCAGCGTGCGCTCCGGCCCCAGGTCCGGCCTCAGGCCCCGGCAGCCGGAAACCCCCAGCCCCACGGCGGCCAGCAGGAGGAACAGCCGAAGCGACGAAGGGAGCGCGCGGGGTCGGGACGCCATGGGCCTTTCGGTTAGTAGTCCAACGCCAGCCCGAACATCCAGCGCCGGCTGCCCAGGTTCAGGCCCTTGCCGCCGAAGTTGTTCACATCCGCATGCGTGTACTCGGCGAAGAGGTACGAGTGGTTCACGCCCAGGTCCGAGTCGAAGTCGCGCGCGAAGCGCGGCTCCAGCACGTCCAGGAGGAACGACACGCCGGCGGTGCCCGCCCAGCCCCACTTGCCGCCGCTGGCCTTGTCGCCATCCACCAGCTCCGTCTCGCTGCCCTTGGTCATCCACCACGGGGAGTAGACGAGCCCCAGCTTGGCGTACGGCACCAGCGGGATGCCCCAGCGGAAGGCCGCGTAGTCGAACTTGTAGAAGGCGTTGAGCTGGATGGGCAGCACCTTCAGCGCCGCCTTGTCCGCCGCCGCCGAGCCGTCCGCGAGCTTCGCGTCCGCGTACTTCTCCGCGTACCCCACGCCCAGGCCCAGGCCCGCCGTGCCGATGCCCTGGTAGAAGAAGCGCTGGAGCTCTCCCTCGATGAGCAGCAGCGACGTGTCACCGAAGGTGTCCTCGTACGGCGTCGCGCCGTTGAGGGCCTTCTCCGTGTCGATGCGCGGCTTGTAGCCGCCCCCGCGGATGATGACCGCGCCCGTGCGCGGGGAGCGCGTGGGGATGGTCACCTCCTGCGCCACCGCCGGTACCGCCAAGAGAAGCGCCGCGACTCCCAGGCCCACAGCCCTGCTGCTCATGACACCTTCCTCCGAGACGACAGCCAGATGCCCAGCGCGGCCAGCACCGCGCCACCCGCGATGCCACCACCGGTCGCGGCACAGCCGCCGCTCTCCTCGCCGCCGGCATCCTTGTAGGCGTCGAACAGACCACTGCTCTTCACGGGCGTTCCCTCCGCCGGTGCCGACTGGGTGCTCTCATTGCCAGCCTTGTCGATGATGCTCGCCTGGATCCGGTACGTCACGCCATTGGTGAGTCCGGAAATCACGACGTTGCCCTCGCCCGCCGCCTTCGTGACGCGCGTCACGGGCCCCGTCGTGCCCTCCACCGCCAGCGCGCCCACCAGCCCCTGCCCGCCGTCCGTGCCCGCGTCGGCGTCCGTGCCCGCGTCCTCCGTCCCGGCGTCGCCGTCGGTGCCCGCGTCGCTCGTCGCCACCGCCGCCGCCTCCACCACGATGGTGGAGTCCGTCTCCGCCCCGTCCACCTGCACCGACAGCGCCGAGTCCCGGGCGATGACCTTGGCGATGGTGGGCGTGGCGGGCGGCGCGGGGTCGTACTTCACCACGTAGGCGGGCGTCCCCACGCTGCTGTAGGTGGTCTGGCAGTTGAAGCCCGTGGAGTCCGTCCTCCGGGCCGCCGCGCACAGGTTGAACGTCATCTCCGTCGTCACGTTCGCGCACGTCATCGCAGAGCCCGCGTCCGCGGAGGAGTTGCGCGCAGCGAGCACCTCCTCCACGCTGAACGACAGGGTGCCGCTCGCCGTCGTGTCGGACGGGCCGTAGGTCGCGAGCGTCAGGTCACCCGCCAGCGGCCGCGTCCCGCAGCTGGCCGTGGTGACGTAGAGGTAGAGCGACTCCTCGCAGGGCGTCCCGGAGCGCGTGAAGCTGAAGCGCCGCTGGATGCCGCAGTCGGACTTGGGCACGGTGATGGTCAGGCCCGTCGTGCTGGTGGACGCGCTCGAGAACGTCACCGTCGGCACCTGGGCCACGGCCGTGGACGCGAAGAGCAGGAGGCCAATGAAGGGAAGACGCATGGATGGGCCGGAAGCTAGCAAGGGCGGGGCCACCCACAACCCCTGCCCGGCCGGCCTGTCTCCCAAGGAAAACCCCGGGTTCGCGCGCCAAACAGGCAAGGTGCCCCCGGGGGCTTTGCCAAATTGTCAGGCGGGGCGTTCCGCCAGCTTGAGGCCCGCGTCCACCAGGTGGGCGGCGGCCCGGCCGGCGTTGTCCACCGACGCGAAGAGCGTCACCCACTCCGGGGCCTGGGGGAAGGCGCGCACCCGGCCCACGTGGACGGCCGGGTCGCTCATCACCAGCATGGGCATGGGGTAGATGCGCTCGCCCGGGGCGTCCAGCACCTTGAGGGCGGGGGACGTCTTCAGGGCGGCGCGCACCTGCTCCACCGGGCCCGGCTTCTTCAGCTGCACGTTCACGGTGAGGCCGTGGCCGTGGAAGGTGGGCACCTGCACGGCGGTGCCGGCCAGCACGGGCGTCTCGCCCAGGGCGGAGAACAGGCGCGCGGCCTCCAGCGTCCAGCCGCCCTCCTCCTCCGTCCACGGGCTGTTCACCATGAAGCTGCCCACCTGGGGCACCAGGTTGAAGCCCACGCGGTGCGGAAACACCTGCGGCTCCGGCTCGCGGCCGGAGAGCAGGTCCGCGGTCTGCTTCTCCAGTTCGGAGATGCCGCGCACGCCCGCGCTGGAGGCGCCCATCAGCGCCGTCACCTGCGCGCGCACCACGCCGAACGCGCGGCGCAGCGGCTCCACCAGGTGCACCGTGGCGCTGGTGACGATGCCCGGCAGGCTCACCACCCGGCCCTTGAAGCTGAAGCCCGGCCCCAGGGCCTCCGTGTTGAAGCCCGGCAGGATGAGCGGCACGTTGCCGTCGCTGCGGAAGGCGCTGCTCGCGTCCACCACCCACGCGCCCGCGGCCTGCGCGGCGGGGGCCAGCGTGCGGGAGGCCTCCGCGGGCGTGGCCAGCAGCACGACGTGGATGCCCCGGAAGGCGTCCGCGGAGGCCCGCTCCACCTCCAGCGTGTCCTCGCCGTACTCCACCTCCAGGCCCTTGGAGCGCTCCGAGCCGAAGGCCCGCACCTGCTCCATGGGCACGTCGCGCGCGTACAGGTTGGCCAGCACCTCGCGGCCCACCACGCCCGTGGCGCCCACCACGGCAATCCGAAGGTTCTCTCTCATGACGGGCTCCTTTACGTCAGCGCCTCCGCATGCGCGAGCACGACGAAGCGGGTGCCGAGCTTCAGGCTTCGGCGTCAGTCTTCCTTGAGCCGCGCCGTGGGCACGGGGCCCGGCAGCGGCGGGAACTTCGGATTGCGCTCCGGTTCGGACGCGCGGACGTAGTGCGGCTCCAGGGCGAACAGCGCCTCCCGCGAGTACGCCTCCGGCAGCCTCGCCAGCCGCCCCACCTCCACCGCGGACGGGAAGGCCGGGCCGGACAGGAGCCGGTGCGGCGCGACGCCGTGCTTCTCCAGCGCCTGCCGGTAGTCCGCGAGCGCCGGGCCCAGCGCCACCGCCTCCGGTTCGGCGGCCATGCGCTGCGCCACCTCTTCCGGCGACATGGCCGTCTCAGGCGCCAGCGCCTCCACGGCGTGGCCCACGCGGCGGTAGGCGCCCAGGTACAGGTCGTCCTTGCGCGCCACGGCGAGGCAGAACAGCGGCACGCCCTCCGGCCCCTCCAGCGCCACCGCCGCCAGCGACGACGCGCCGGCCACCTTGAGCCCCGTGGCGTACGCCAGCGCCTTCACCGTGGCCAGGCCGATGCGCAGGCCCGTGAACGACCCCGGCCCCAGCCCCACCGCCAGCCCCTCCAGGTCCTTCAGCTTCAGGCCGTGGCGCTGGAGCAGGTCGCCGACGACGCCGGGCAGCGCCTCGCTCTGCTTGTCGGGCGGAGGCACCACCACGTGCTCCACCGCGCGCACGTCCTCCCCCTGGCGTTCCACCAGGGCGAGCGACAGCGTCAGCGTGGAGGTGTCCAGCGCGAGCAACACAGGCGACATCCCTTCTTCTCGGTTCAAGGCACTTCAGGCCGGAGCGGCCCAGAACTCCACCGGCACCTGCGACACGCGGTCGCTGCCGCACCGGTACAGCCGCACGCGCGCCAGGCCCTTGTCCAGCATGCCCAGCGCCTTCGCCGCGGCCTTCGACACGTCGATGATGCGGCCGTCCACGAAGGGGCCGCGGTCGTTGACGCGCACCTCCACCTGGCGGCCGTTCTCCATGTTCATCACCTTCACGCACGACCCGAAGCGCGCCGTGCGGTGCGCGGCGGTGAGGGCGTTCTGGTTGAACTTCTCCCCGCTGGCGGTGGGCCGGCCATGGAGGCCCGGGCCGTAGAAGGACGCCAGGCCCTCCCCCAGGTAGTCGCGCGGCATCTTCTCCCGCCGCGTCACCTTCGTGCCGTCGTCACCGGAAGCAGCGGTCTCCGGCGGCTGGGGCTTCGCCGCGCGCGACGCGCAGCCAGCAAGCAGTCCCATCCCCATGAGCAGGAGGGCGGTCCGTCCTCGCATCATCACCTCGCTAGCGGGTCACGTCGTTGGTCACGGCCAGCAGCATCAGCAGGATGAGCAGCGCCAGGCCCACCATGTTCGCCACCTCGCGCACGCGCACGGGGATGGGACGGCGGCGGATGCCCTCCCACGCCGCGGACAGCAGGTGGAAGCCGTCCAGCACCGGGATGGGCAAGAGGTTCATCACGCCCAGGTTGATGGAGATGATCGCCATCAGGTTGAGGAAGCTGTCCAGGCCCTGCTCGGCGCTCTTGGCGGCCAGCTGGTACATCATGATGGGGCCGCCAATGGTGCTGGGCGACACCTTGCCCACGAACAGCCCGCCCAGCACCTGCACCATCTGCCCGACGATCTTGGGGACGATGAGCGCGGCCTCCTTGAAGGCTGCGGCCGGCCCCAGGTCGATGGTCACCTTCTCCACCGGCGGCAGGTCCGCGCTGCTGAAGCTCCACGGGCGCGCGCCGAACACCAGCGGGGCGCTCGTCTGGCCGTAGTCGTCGCGCGTCTTGAGCGGCGCCTGCGCCAGCTTCTCCGTGCGCTCGCCCTTTTCCCCGCGCCACGTGAGCGTGAAGGGCTGGGCCTGCAGGCCGTTGAGCACCGTCGCCAGCTTGTTGAAGGACTTCAGCGGCGTGCCGTTGATGGCCACGATGCGGTCGCCCGGCTGGATGCCCGCGGCTTCCGCCACGCTGCCTGAGGCCACGCTCGCCACGTAGAGGTCCACGGCCTCCGCGCCCAGCGCCGCCGCGCCCTCGCCGGCCTGACGCGGCAGGGTCACCTCCACCACTTCCGGCAGGCGGCCGGTGACGGCGCCCACGGCCACGGGGGCCAGGCGCGCCACGCTCAGCTTCAGGGGCGTGCCTTCGGGCACCTTCGCCACCTCCCGGTACAGGGCGGCCTCGTCCTGCACGTGCACGCCGTTGACGGACAGCACGCGGTCGAAGCTCTTCAGGCCCGCGGCGGCCGCGGGGGACGTCGCCGGCACGCCCACCACCGGCGGCTGCGGGTAGGGGCTCACGCCAATCATCCCGCGCTCGACGGTGTCCACCGGGGACACCTCCGAGCTCTTCTCCGGCGTCACCTCCACCACCAGCTGCTGCCCTTCACGCTCCAGGGTGACGGGCACGGGGCGGTTGAACTTGCCCACGAACGCGTCGCGCATGTCGTCGAAGGTGCGGACCGGCTCGCCCTCCACGGACAGGATGCGGTCCCCGGGGCGGATGCCCGCGGCGGCGGCGGCCATGTCCGGCGACACCAGGCCCACGCGCGTGGACAGCGTCTCCTGGGGGCCCAGGAAGACGAAGAAGTAGACCAGGATGGGGAACAGCAGGTTGAAGGCCGGGCCCGCGAGGACGATGAGGCCGCGCTTCCAGGGCGGCTGCGCCAGGAAGCCGCGCGCCGCCTCTTCTGGCGGGAGCTCCTCGTGGGGCAGGTCGCCGGCCATCTTCACGAAGCCGCCCAGGGGCAACAGGGCCACCTGGTACTCCGTCTCCCCCTTGGTGAAGCCGATGATCTTCGGCCCGAACCCGATGGAGAACTTGAGGACCTTCACCCCGCAGGCCTTGGCCACGAGGAAGTGGCCAAGCTCATGCACCGTCACGAGCACGCCCAGCAGGAGGATGAAGAACCCGAGGTTCTGGAGCATGGCCGGAAGAGTAATCGCGCCCCCTGGGACGGACAACGCACAACGCACGCCGCAAGGCGGGCGGGCAGGCGCGAAATCAGGCACTTACGGCAGCAGGTGCCTCACGAACTGCACATAGACGAACACCAGCGGCGCGTTGAAGATGAGCGCGTCGATGCGATCGAGCACGCCGCCGTGTCCGGGAATGAGCTTTCCGGAGTCCTTCACGCCGTAGGCGCGCTTGAGCATGGACTCGCAGAGGTCGCCCACGGGGCCCAGCAGGCCACCCAGGATGCCCAGCACCACACAGTCCCACACGGTGAAGATGGGGAAGAAGCCGAGCTTGGCGACGAACATGCCCAGCACGGAGCCGACCATGCCGCCGAAGAAGCCCTCCCACGTCTTGTTCGGGCTCACCGCCGGGTAGAGCTTGTGCTTCCCGAGGAAGCGCCCCGCGAAGTACGCCAGCGTGTCGTTGGCCCAGGTGATGGTCAGCGCGCAGATGACCCACGCGTGGCCTTCGCCGGGGAGCAGGCGCAGCGCGGACAGCGCGGTGAGGCCCACGGAGCCGTAGAGGAAGCCCGTGACGAGGTGCGCGGCCCGGGTGGGGGCCTCCGCGAGCGCGCCCCGGAACAGGTTGTAGATCCACGCGAAGAAGAAGAAGACGGACGTGAGCCAGAAGGCCGTCTCGCCGGTGCGCGCGGCGTCCCGCAGCGGGAGCAGCGGCATCACGAAGGCGAAGGCCATGCCCACCCACGCGGCGGCGCCCAGGCGCTTCTGCGTGATGAGGTAGTACTCGCCGGCGCACACGGCCGCGGCGGCACCCAGGAGGATGGCGCTGTAGTACCCGCCCAGGAACAGCAGCAGGAGCACCAGCGGCAGCAGGGTGATGCCTGTGACAACGCGGATGAGGAGGTTCTTGTTCTTCTCGTTCACGCCTTGGCCCGCTGGGGGGTGTCGTCCCGGTTGACCTGGGCGGACGTCAGACCGAAGCGCCTCTCGCGGCCCTGGTACTGCGACAGGCAGCGCAGGAACTCCTCGGTGCGGAAGTCGGGCCACAGGGCGTCGGTGAAGCACAGCTCGGCGTACGCCAGTTGCCAGAGCAGGAAGTTGGAGATGCGCTGCTCGCCGCTGGTGCGGACGATGAGGTCCACCGGAGGCAGCCCGGCGGTCCACAGGCGCGACTCCAGGTCGTCGGCGTCCAGGTGCGCGGGGTCCAGCTCGCCGCGGGCGGCGGCCTGCGCCAGGTCGCGCGCGGCGCGCAGCAGCTCCTCGCGGCCGCCGTAGGAGAGCGCCAGGGTGAGCACCATGCCCGTGTTGTGGGCGGAGTCGGCCCGCAGGCGCTCCAGGGGCTCGCGCACGTAGCGGGGCAGCTTGTCCACCTCGCCGATGGCGTTGAGGCGGATGCCGTTGTCGAGGATCTCGGCGCGCTCGGACTCGAGGTACTCGCGCAAGAGCTCCATCAGCCCGGCGACCTCTTCCGGCGGGCGGGCCCAGTTCTGGGAGGAGAAGGCGTAGAGGGTGAGGGCCTGGACGCCCAGCCGACGGGCGGCGCGGGTGACCTCCCGGACGCTGACGCTGCCTTCGCGGTGGCCCTCCAGGCGGGGCTGGCCGCGAAGCTCCGCCCAGCGACCATTGCCGTCCATGATGATGCCCACGTGGCGCGGGAGCGGCCGGGCCTTGACCTGGGCCTCGAGGGCGGTGGGCAACACGGTAAGAGGGCGATCCATGAAGCCGCGCACCCTAGCGGCGGCGCCGCGTCGCGTCCACGGGCGCGTGGTCGCCCGGTCCCTCTCCCCAGCCCAGTGGTCGTCCAGAGGGGGTGAACGGTTCATGAGGGGACAGGAGCCCGGTGAAAGTGGGCTTCCATGAAAACTGCTCATGCCCTGCCCTCCTTCCGGCTGCTCGGTGGGCTGCTCGGGTTCTGTGCGTTGGGGGTGGGCCCGGCCTTCGGACAGGCGTCGGGAAGGAGCCGCCGTCCGCTCACTCAGCTCACCGCGGCCGCCCACCGGGCCAGCGCGGCCGGGCCCACCGGCTCGTCCAGGGAGCGCAGGAAGCGCGCCAGGTCCGCCTGGAACTCGAGGCGGGTCCGGTAGCGCACCGTCCGGTCCTTCGCGAGCGCCCGGTCCAGGATGTGCCGAAGCGCCTCGGGCAGGTCCGGCCGGCGCTCCACCGCGGGCACGAAGGGCTCGGAGAGGATGGCGATGAAGATGGCCACCATGCCCGTCGCGTCGAAGGGATACCGGCCGGTGAGCAGCTCGTAGAGCATCATCCCCAGCGCGTACACGTCGTCGCCGACACTCCTGGCCCGTCCATGCTCACGAGGAACGTCTCCAGCACCTCCCCTGAAGCCAACTGCCGGAGGATCCGATACTTCCCGATTTGCATGGTCCGTGAGACTTCCCATGTCTCACTGGAAAAGTGAAACGGCCCAGGGGACGGGCGTCCGCTGCGTCTCAAGACATGTCTGCGTGTTTGACCGTGACGTGACGTGCTCCGTAGGATCCGCCCTCCCATGCCTCCCAAGGCCATTGGTCCCTACCGCGTGCTGGAGACGCTCGGCAGTGGCGGGGCCGGGACCGTCTATCGGGCCCTGGACCGCCGCAGCAACGACGAGGTCGCGCTGAAGCTCCTGTCGACGGGCGGCCCGTCGCTGGACGACCGCGCGGCCCGGAGACTCGCGCGCGAATTCGAGACCCTGGCGGACCTGGCCCACCCCAACGTGGTGAAGGTCTTCGAGGCCGGCGTCCACGCGGGCCAGCCGTACCTGGCCATGGAGCTCATCGAGGGGCTCACGCTGCGCCACTACCTGGACGTGAGCTTCAACGACCTGCACACGCCCACGCCCTCCTCGCGCGGCCCGCTCGCCATCCGCCGCACCGCGGACGACGACTTCGGCAGCGTCGACAGCCCGGACGAGGACGAGGACGACGCCGTGGACGACGGCACCTTCGACCTGAACGCGTTCGCGGAGGAGGCGCCCAGCGAGGACCTGGCCAGCTTCCACGGCGCCGAGGACGACTCGGACCCGGACGGGATGCGGGGGGTGGACCCGCGCCGCGCGGCCCCTCGTGCGCAGCCGCCCTCGCGCGTGAGCACGCCGAAGGTGGCGGACCTCAACCGGCCGGAGCGCATGGGCAAGCTGAAGGACGCCATGCTCCAGGTGTGCGAGGCGCTGGCGTACATCCATGGCCACGGGCTGGTGCACCGCGACCTGAAGCCGTCCAACATCATGGTGGACGACGACCGGCAGGTGCGGCTGATGGACTTCGGCCTGGCCAAGTTCCTCGCGGACGACGCGGGCATCACCGCGGACGGCAAGCTCGTGGGCACCTACCGGTACATGGCCCCGGAGCAGATTCTCGGGGAGCCGCTGGATGGGCGCTCGGACCTGTACAGCCTGGGCGTCATCCTGTACGAGCTGATGAGCGGGCGTCCGCCGTTCGACGCGAAAACGCCGCACGAGCTGTGGCGTCAGGTGCTGGAGACGGAACCCCCGCCGCTGCTCGCGCTCAACCTGCATGGCGACCCGCAGCTGGCGCGGGTGGCCCATCGCCTCATCCGCAAGGAGCCGGACGACCGGTTCCAGACGGCCGAGGAAGTGTACGAGGCCCTCTCCGAGTGACCACGACGACGACGCACACCCTCACCGTGGACGCCGCCAAGGCGGGCCAGCGGGTGGACCTGTTCGTGGGCGAGGCCCTGGGCCTGTCCCGCGCCCGCCTCAAGCGCCTCTTCGAGGAGGGCCAGGTGCGCGTGGACGGCCGCCCCGCGAAGAAGGGGCTCACCATCACCGAAGGCCAGAAGGTCGCCGTGACGGTGGAGGAGTCCGTGCGCGAGGCCGTGCCCGACACGGACTTCCCGCTGGTCGTCCTGCACGAGGACGCCGCCCTGCTCTTCGTGGACAAGCCCGCCGGCCGGCCCTCGCACCCGCTGCAGCCGGGGGAGACGGGCACCGTGGCCAACGCCCTGGTGGCGCGCTACCCGGAGGTCGCGCAGGCGTCCCAGGACCCGCGCGAGGGCGGCCTGTGCCACCGGCTGGACGTGGAGACGTCCGGGGTGCTCGCCGTCGCCCGCACGCGCGAGGCGTGGACCGCGGTGCGTGAGGCCTTCAGCAACCGCACGGTGGACAAGCGCTACCTCGCCCTGGTGACGGGCCCGCTGGCGGACGAGGGCGAGGTGGAGGTGCCGCTGCGCCACCACCCGCGCCACCCGGACCGCGTGGAGCCCGCCCCCTACGGCGCCGAGGACGCGCGCGAGGCGCTGTCCCACTTCCAGGTGCTGGCCCGCTCCGGGGACTACAGCCTCGTGGAGGTGCGCATCCTCACCGGCGTGCTGCACCAGGTGCGCGCGCACCTGGCGGGCGTGGGCGCGCCGCTCGTGGGGGACGCGCTCTACGGCGGCCGCGAGGCGCCGGAATTGGGGCGGTTCTTCCTGCACGCCCGCTCGCTCACCGTGCCGCACCCGGTGACGAAGGAGCCCGTGAAGGTGGAGAGCCCGCTGCCGCCGGACCTGGTGGCGGAGCTTTCGCGGCACGGGCTGTCGTGGCCGGTGGCCGGCTAGTCCCCCATCACCTTGACGATGACGCGCTTGCGGCGCTGGCCGTCGAACTCCGCGTAGAAGCACTGCTGCCAGGGGCCCAGGTCCAGCTTGCCGGCGGTGACGGGGATCAGCACCTGATGGTGGACGAGCATGGACTTCAGGTGCGCGTCGCCGTTGTCCTCGCCGGTGCGGTGGTGGCGGTAGTCGGGGCCGGAGGGCGCCAGGTGCTGGAGCCAGTCCCAGATGTCCTCGTGGAGGCCGGGCTCGTCGTCGTTGACGAAGACGCCCGCGGTGATGTGCATGGCGGACACCAGCACCATGCCCTCCTGGATGCCGCTCTTCTTCACCAGGGCGGCCACGGTGTCCGTGAGGCGCACCAGCTCCCGGCGGGCTTTCGTCTCGAACCAGAGGTATTCGGTGAGGGTCTTCATGGGTCGCACTGTCAGAGGGGGCCACTAGAGTGACTCACGCCATGCGAGCCATCCTCCACGTGGACATGGACGCCTTCTATGCGTCCGTCGAGCAGCGCGACAACCCGTCCCTCCGGGGCAAGCCGGTCATCGTTGGCGGGCATGCACAGCGCGGCGTGGTGGTGGCCGCGTCCTACGAGGTGCGCCCCTTCGGCGTGAAGAGCGCGATGCCCATGGCCAGGGCGGTGAAGCAGGCGCCGCACGCCATCGTGGTGAAGCCGCGCTTCTCCGCGTACGCGGAGGCCAGTGAGCAGGTGTTCGCCATCTTCGAGCGGTACACGCCGCTGATTGAACCCCTGTCGCTGGACGAGGCCTTCCTGGACGTCACGGCGTCGGTGGGGCTGTTCGGCGCGGCGGCGGACATCGCGAAGCGGATCCGCAAGGAGATCGCCCACGAGCTGAACCTGCCGGCGTCCGCGGGCATCGCCACGGCGAAGTTCGTGGCGAAGATCGCCTCCGACCTGGCGAAGCCCAACGGCCAGCGCGAGGTGCGGCCGGAGGAGACGGTAGCCTTCCTGGCGGGGCTGCCGGTGTCGCGGCTGTGGGGCGTGGGGCCCAAGACGGAAGAGGCGATGAAGCGCGCGGGGCTCTCCACGATTGGTGATGTGGCGACGCGGGACGTGGCGTGGCTGGAGGAGCGCTTTGGCGCGGCGAGCGCGAAGCACCTGTGGGAGCTGTCGCACGGCATCGACGCGCGCGACGTGGTGCCGGACCGGGCGGCCAAGAGCGTGGGCGCGGAGGACACGTTCGAGGAGGACCTGACGGGCGTGGAGGTGCTCAAGCCGCACGTGCACGCGCAGGCCCTGCGGGTGGCCCGGCGGCTGCGGCGCGCGGCGCTGAAGGGGCGCGTCGTGCAGCTCAAGCTGAAGTTCGCGGACTTCACGCTCATCACCCGGCGCACCACGCTGCGTGAGGCGACGGACGACGGACAGGTCATCTACCGCGCGGCGCTGGAGCTCTTGGAGCGCGCCCACGAGGGCAAGGCCCTGCGGCTCACGGGCGTGAGCGTGCAACTGGACGACGACGAGGCGCAGCTGGGCCTGTTCCCGGCGGCGGCACCGAAGTCGTCGAAGCTGAACGAGGCGATGGACCGCATCGCGGCCCGCTTCGGGAGCAAGGCCATCACCATGGCGGACATCGCGGGGGCGGAGGCGTCGGACGACGACCAGCACCGCTCCGAGAAGCCGGTGGACAAGCCGAAGCGGTAGCGCGTCACCGGGCTCCCGGACACGACAAGGGCCGGAGCACCTGAGCGCTCCAGCCCTTTCGCTTCAGCAGTCCCGCAGGGGCACTACCCCTCGCCGGCGTCGGAACCGGAGGAGGCGCCCGAACCGCCGCCCTCTCCGCTCCCGTTGCCACGACGGCGACGGCGGCGACGGCGCTTGCGGCGGGGGCCTTCCGCGTCCCCTCCACCATTCGCACCGGCGCGCGGCGGCGGCACCTCTCCGGCCTGCCAGGCCTCCAGCGCCTCGCGGCCCTCGCCCGTGGCCTCCACCGTCATCGTGAAGACGGCCAGCGCCTCGTTGAAGAGCGGGTGGCGGCGGAAGGCGCCCGTCTTGCGGCGGCGCTCCCCGGACAGCGTGCGCTGCATCAGCAGCAGCATGCGGCAGCGCTCGGCGATGCGGCGCGGCAGCCGGGCGGACTCCACGAAGCCGGCCAGCAGGTCCTCGATGACGCGCGACACCGACGCGCGGCCCTCGTCCTGCGAGTCGTCCGGCGGCGGCTGCGCGCGGCTGATGGGCACCAGCAACGTCGCCAGCAGGATGGCGTCGTCCAGCACCTCACCCGCGGACACGCGCTTATCCAGCGCCTGCGCGAAGGCGTAGAAGGTCTTCTCCCCTTCCTTGCCGTGCTCACGCAGGTACGCGTCCACGGGCGGGAGGAGAATCTTCAGCGCGTCCAGCGCCGCCAGCAGCTTCAGCGCCGGGGCGGACACGCCGCCGCGGATGAGCCGGAACGTCTCCTCCAGCAGGCGCGCGGGGGCGCAGCGCGGCAGGTCCTCCACCGCGCCCTCCATCGCCGCGTACGTGCGCGACTCGATGTCCAGGTCCAGCTTCGCCGCGAAGCGCACCGCGCGCAGGATGCGCACCGGGTCCTCGCGCATGCGGATTTCCGGGTCGCCAATCGTCCGGATGAAGCGCTCATCCAGGTCGCGCCGGCCGCGCACGTAGTCGATGACCCGGCCTTCGGCCGCGTCGTAGAACAGGCCGTTGATGGTGAAGTCGCGGCGGCGCGCGTCCTGCTGCGCGGTGCCGAAGACGTTGTCGTGGGTGATGAGCAGGTCCTCACCGGACTGCCCGTCGTCCGAGCCCGCCGAGCCCGGCGCGCCCGCCGCCGGCTCCAGCTCCGTCGGGTTCGCGCGGAAGGTGGACACCTCCACGATCTTCCCGCCCTTGAAGTAGACGTGCGCCAGCCGGAAGCGCCTTCCGATGAGCCGGCAGTTGCGGAAGATGGCACGCACCTCGCCCGGGTGGGCGCTGGTGGCCACGTCGAAGTCCTTGGGCTTCTTGCCCAGGAGCAGGTCGCGCACGCAGCCACCCACCAGGTACGCCTGGTGCCCGTGCTGGTGCAGCCGCAGCACCACCTTGAGCGCGTCCGGATCCATCTCGTCCGGGTCGATCTCCGCCGGCTCGCCCGTGCGCGTGGTGGTGGGCGCCTGCAGCTCCGGCTCGTTCGCGGCGGGCTCCGGCTCAGGCTCCAGGATGACGGCCTCGGGCTCGTCGGCTTCGTCACCCGCCTCGGCGGCGGCCTGCGCGTCCTCCGCCTCCGCGGCCTTCAGGGCCTCGGTGGCGGCCCGGATTTCGTCGCTGACCTCGGGGCCGGCGTCCTCGCCGTCGTCATCGTCGTCGAACCCGTCGTCCTCTCCCGCGTCCGCGGAATCGGGGGGCTCGGCAGGGGCCTCGGAGGCCCGGGAAGGGGTTTCGTGCTCGCTGGGGCGCTCGGCGGAGTCCGCGGGCGCCTGGGCCTCGGGGCGCTCGGGGCGCTCCTCGTGGCCTGTCAGGTCCAGGGGGGAAGACATGGGAAGAACCTCGCGCGCGGACCCGGATGCCTCGGCCGCTGCCGCCTCGAAGGAGGCCTCTCCGCGCGCGTCGTCTCCGGGCGCGGCTGGCAGCGTTCCGCCATGGGGCGGGAAATGGGTCGGGTCTCGCGTCATTCGCCTCGGAAGGGCAGCCGTCTAGCACGCATCCTCCCACCCATGGGGGTCGCGCTTAAGGACATTCTTCAGGGACGTCGGAGGTTCCTCATGGCCCCCCCGCCCGCCCTCCGTGCGCCCGCTGCCCGCAGAAGGCGCTTCCACTGGACAACACCCCGCCCACCCCATCCGGGGCCAGGGCCGGGCGTTCCAATGGTTTGAGCCGCTGGACGGGCCCCCGGGCAGGCAGCCAGGCAGTCACCAGAGCCCGGGGACGGCCGGGGCTTCAGGACTGCGGCTTCAGGGTGCGTCCCTTGTGGGTCCGGGGCAGCGCGTGGGAGATGAGCGACACGTAGTCCACCGCCTGCACGCGCGGTGGGGGCGGCTGCGTGCCCAGCGCGGCCAGGCGCTTGCTGAACGCGGCCAGGATGTCCGGCACGGGCCGCATGGCCTTGAGCAGCGCGTTGGGCCCCTCCATCGCCTGCGACAGCGCGATGGCCGCCTGCTGCAGCGGCAGTCCGCGCCGGAGCAGGTCCTGGAACGAGTTCGACAGCGTGATGATGTTGTGCCCCGCCGTCTGCACCATCTCCACGGCGATCTTGAGCACCTGCGGCGCCGTGAGGTGGCCGTCCGCCAGCAGCACCAGCGCCGCCTGGAAGTAGTTGAAGATGGGCACCACGCGCGGGCCGTAGGGCGTGAAGTGCGCGGGCGGCGTCAGCCGGTCCAGGTGGATGAAGATGCGCCGCACCGGGTCCGCGATGGGGATCTTCTTCCACGCCTCGTGCACCCGAGCGGCGTCGTCCGGGTACACCCCGCCCGCCTCCAGCACCTGGGACAGCACGCGCTCGTCCACGCGTCCCGCGATGAGGTCCGCGTAGAGCGAATAGATGAACGCGTCCGCCTCCGCGTCGTCGCCGAAGAGGACCTCCTCCGCCTCCACCGGCGCGTTGACGCGGCTCTCCAGGATGGCGGGCAGCTTGTAGCCCACCTGTCCGCGCAGGGCCCGGAAGCGCCCGCGCAAGAGGTTGCCCACGTTGTCCTTGAGGACGAACTCATCCCACTGGACGCCGTCCAGCTTGAGCTTCTCCTCCAACACCGCGCGCATCTGCTTGGGGCTGCCGGACACGATGCACAGCCGCGAGTCCCCCTGCTCCGCCAGCTCGCGGATGAGGGCGGACGCGCCCGGCACGGCGACCTTCTCATGGGCCTTCTGGAAGGCGGTGCGGAACAGGTCGCGCAACGACTCGAAGTCCGTCTGAAGGTACGTCTTGTCCAGGTCCCACCGGTAGATGCGGCGCGGCGGAGGCGGGTCGATGCGGTCCGGCAGGCTCACTTCGCCAGGCCCTCCTGGATGGCTGTGCCCAGCTCGTTCGCCACCGCCTTCGCCGCCACCTTGCCCGCGTTCGCGATGGCGCGCGCCCTGGAGCGGCCGTGCGCCTTGATGAAGATGCGGTCGAAACCGAGGATGGGCGCGCCGCCGTACTGCTCCCAGTCCGTGATGTCCTTCAGCCGCTCGATGCCGGAGGACAGCATGGCCAGGCCCGCGCGCCAGCGCAGGCTCTCCTTGTAGGCGTACTGGGCCAGCTCCATCACCGTGTCGTGCACGCCCTCCAGCATCTTCAGGCACACGTTGCCCACGAAGCCGTCCGTGACGATGACGTCCGCCGTGCCGCGCGGGATGTCGATGCCCTCCACGTTCCCCGTGAAGTTGAGCCCCGTCATCTGCGACAGCCGCTGGTGCGCCTCCACCACGCGGGGCGGGCCCTTCTGGGGCTCGACGCCGTTGGAGAGCAGCGCCACCTTGGGCCGCTCGTTGCGGGAGATGATGCGCGCGTAGGCGCTGCCCATGACGGCGAACGCCACCAGGTCCTCCGCGGTGGCCTCCACCGTGGCGCCCACGTCGAGGATGAGGCTGAACGGGTCCTGCTTCGCGCCGCGCACGCCCCGCGTCGGGTACACCGTGGCCAGGGCCGCGCGGCGCACGCCGGGAATCAGCTGGAAGTGGCGCTTGCACGCGAGCACGCCCGCGCCCGTGTTTCCCGCGGAGACGAGCGCGTGCGCCTCCCCTTCCGCCACCAGCCGGGCGGCCACCGCGACGGAGGACTCGGGCTTGCGAGCCAGCGCCTCGCCGGGCTTCTCGTCCATGCCCACGTAGTCGCCCGCGTGGTGCACGGAGATGCGCTCCCCGTTGTGCTTGATGCCCGCCAGGGCCTCGTCGATGACCGGCCGGTCCCCCACGAGCAGCGCGTGGATGTGCGGAGACTCCAGCGAGAGCTGGGCGGCGCCTCGCACCACCTCCGCCGGGCCGTGATCGCTCCCCATCACGTCGAACGCGATGGTGATGTGCTGCGGCTTGCCCACCATGGTCCCCATCCTATGAGCTTTGCTCCGCGCCCGCTCCGGACATTCGCACCTGTGTCACCAGGGACAGTGCCAAAAGTCCACCCAGCGCCACCAGCACCGCGCCCGTCCCGTAGGGGGCCGTCGGGCCCAGTCGGGTGAAGAGCAGCCCGCCCAGCGCGGGGCCAATGATGCGGCCCAGCGACCCGGACGCCTGATAAGCCCCCAGCACCGCCCCCTGCCGCTCGGACGGCGCGTGCAGGGACACCAGCGCGGACAGGCACGGCGTCACCAGCGCGGAGCCCACCGCCAGAAGGCCCATCACCGGGAAGAGCCACCCGTACGACGGCGCCACGGGCAGCAACGCCAGCCCCGCCGCCGTCAGCCCGAAGCCCACCACGGCCACCGGGGCCTCCCGCCCTCCCCTGCCCCCCGGGCCACCGGACGCCGCTTGGCCGGACGCACCATGGCCGGGCGCCACCAGCCGGCGCACCAGCCCGCCCTGCACCAGCGCGGACAGCACGCCCACCACCGCGAAGAGCGCCCCGGAGCGCAGGCTCGCCTCCCGCAGGATGGCCGCGTCCGGATGCACCGCGTGCACCAGCCACCCGCCCTCCAGCGGCACCGGCCCGGAGGACAGGAAGCGTGTCAGCAGGTAGACGGAGAAGGTGCCCTCCATCTGCGCGAAGGCCACCGTGTAGAGCAGCACCAGCACCACGCACCGGCCCACGACGGGCAGCGTCAACACGCCCAGGGAGCCCTTCAGCGTGCGCGCGGTGGCGGACGGCGAGCCGGGCTTGCGCGTCTCCGGCAGGAAGAACCAGGTGTTGAAGAGGTTCAGCGCGGACAGCCCCGCCGCGAACAGGCCGATGGCCAGGTTGCCGCCCCACGCCCCCAGCACGCCGCCCAGCGCGGGCCCCAGCACGAAGCCCAGCCCGAACGCCGCGCCGATGACGCCCATGCCCTTCGCGCGCTCATGCGGCTTGGTGATGTCCGCCACCACCGCCTGCGCCGTGGACACGTTCCCGCCGGACACGCCGTCGATGACGCGCGACAGGAACAGCAGGGGCAGCGTGTGCGCGAAGGCGAACAGCACGTAGCCGGCCAGCGAACCCACCTGGGACACCAGCAGCACCGGCCGCCGGCCGAACCGGTCCGACAGCCGCCCCATCACGGGCGCCGCCACCAGCTGCATCAGCGAGTACACCGCGACGAGCAGCCCCACCGCGAAGGGGGAAGCGCCAAAGCGCACGCCGTACACGCCCAGCTGCGGAATCAGGATGCCGAACCCGATGAGGTCCAGGACGGCGATGCCGAACACCACCCGCAGCGACGCCTCCCGAGCCAACTTCGCACTCCCTCGTCCCTTCGAGGGACCGTTGGAAAAGACAAGACCGCCGGAGCGCGCGTACGGGGCGCTCCGGCGGCCGGGAAGAATCCCACTCTCAGCGCAAGGCGTCTACATCGCCTCGGCGGACTGGATTTGACGGTTGGCCGTGTCGCGCTCGATGCAGCCCTTGGTCATCGTGTACTGGTACGTGCCCAGCTCGTCACGCCAGTACTCGCCCTCGTAGGGCCAGTAGAGCTGATCGTCCGCCACCGCCACGGAGTACTTGTACTTCTTGACGATGGCCGTGCGGCCGCCCGCCTTGAGCTGCTCCTCCAGGAACTCCTTCTCCTTGGTGGTCGTCTCGAACTTGATGCGCAGGCCGTTGGCCAGCAGCAGCTTGAGCGCCCCCAGCTCCGACTCCAGCTTGCCCTTGGCCATGATGCCGGCCTTGGAGATGAGGCTGGTGCGCTGGACCTTGAGCTCCTCCAGGAGCTGCTTGGTCAGCTCCGAGTACTTGAACGTGTCGCCCTTGTTGGAGAACAGGTCCATCTCACCCTCGAGCTCCAGGATGGAGTCGTTGGTCTTCTTCAGGTCCTGATCCGTGAGGGCCAGCCGCAGGATGCGCTCCAGGAGCACGTCCGTGCCGTTCTTCTCCAGGCCGTCCTTGTTCTTCTTCTGCACGTCCGCGAGCACCGTGTAGTACTCGGACGCCTCCATGTTCTTCTTCACCAGCCCGTCCAGCTCGTCGTGCACGGGCAGGTAGGTGCGCTCGAAGTCCTGGAGGATGAGGTTGGACTCCCGGTAGCGGCAGTTCTCGTAATAGATGACCGCCTTCAGGATGAGCGCCTCCGGGAAGTACTCCTCGCGGAAGAAGGGCGACGACAGGGTGATGAGGTTGCCCAGCGCCTGCTCGTACTGGCCGATGCGGTAGTTGGCCCAGGAGGACTCGAAGAGGGCCTCCAGCCACTGCGTGTTCCCGCGCTCCACCTTGTTCAAGTAGAAGATGGAGAAGCGGTTCTGCTGCATGCCGTAGTGCGTACGGGCCAGCTGCATGAAGGCCAGCTCGCGCAGCGACTTGTCCAGCTTCGCCTGCTCGCCGGTGCGGCCCGCCATGGGACGGGTGAGGCGCACCACTTCCTTCATCGCCTCCACGGACGCCATGACGTCCGTGTTGCCGCGCTTGGCCGCCGCGTCCTTGTGGTTCGTGCCGTTGCGGAAGAAGGCCAGGCCCTCCAGGTACTTCGCGCGCGGGTAGAACGGATCCGTGCGGGGAATCGTCAGCGCCAGGCGCTTCACTTCCTCGAAGGACTTGTCCGCGTTCTCCGTCTGGCCCACCTGATCCAACGCGCGGCCACGCACGAAGTGGTAGCGCGCCAGCAGGTAGCGGAACTCGTTCCGGAACTTCTCCGGGAACTCGTAGTTCGCGTACCGGGCGATCTCATCCAGGATGACCGTCTCGTTCTGGGTCTTGCGGCTGATGAAGAACAGCCACTCCAGGCTCGTCTTGAAGAACTTCGTGGAAGGGCCCGCCGCGAGGATCTTCGAGAACTCGCCCAGCGACGAGTGGTACAGCCCCATGCGGTAGAGCGACTTGGCGAGCACGTAGCGCGCCTCGACGTGCAGGCCCTGGAGCTTGGGGTCCCCCAACAGCTCGTGGGACGCCATCGCGGCCTTCTCGTACTCGTCGTTCTTGAACAGGCTGATGGCCGCGTCCAGGCGCTGGCGGTCCGCCGTCTTGCCGGACACGTCCACCGCGTCGAACGTCATCGTCGGCGCGGGCGGCTTGTCGTTGTCGCCCGTCAGGTCCAGGCCCAGCCCGGGGCTGGTCTGCGGCGCCGGCTTCGTGGGCTTCGCGGCGGGCGCGGCGGGCATCGCCGAGGGCGCGGGCGTCGAGCTGATGGACGAGGGAGGCGTGGCCGGGTTGCCAGCGGGGGTGGCCGCGGGCGCGCTGGTGGCGGTGGAGGACTCCTCGGTGGCGTCCTCGGCCGGGGCGGCCGTCTTGCCCTTGCCGCGCTTGGCGGTGGTCTTCTTCTTGGAGGAGGCCTTGGAAGACGACCCCTTCTTCTTCTTCTTCGACTGGCCCGCCAGGTCCAGCCCTTCGAAGGACTGGGCCAGCGTGGGGGCCGTGTACGCGAGCGTGAGCCCGAGGACGGCGAGGCGGAGGAACCGGTGGGTGCGCATGAGTCTTTAGGAACCGGAGGGGAAGAAGAAGGACAGGCCCAGCTCGAACATGATCTGGTTGCGGAGGTAGTTGGGCGTGGGGTCCCGGCCCTTCTCCACGTAGATGAGGTCGCGCAGCTCCGTGCGCAGCGTCATCCACCGGTTGAAGAAGAAGCGCAGGCCGACGCCCACGTTGCCGCCGCCCGTGAGGTACGACTTGCTGCCCGCGGCGGGCGTGCCATCCGTCAGCGACTCCGCCGGGCCCTTGTACTGGACCACGGACGCGCCCACGACGCCGTACATGTCGAAGTGGACGAACTTCTCCGCCAGCAGCGACAGCTTGCCGTAGATGGGCGCCCACTGGACGTCCACACCGCCCATGAGCGACATCTGGCCGGGCGCGTACCCGTCCAGCTCACCCTTGGTGGGCGCACGGCAGCCGCGGGTGTCGCCACCCTCGCCCTCCGTGAAGGTGCAGATCTGCGCGGAGCCCGCCACGCTGTTCAGCGCGTAGCCGCCGCGCAGGCCCACGCCCAGCGTCTCCATGGGGAAGTAGGTGACGGTGCCGCCGAAGAGGTACTTCTTGAAGAACGCGTCGCGGATGGTGATGGACGCGGACGGGCTGACCTCGAAGCGGCCCTTCTTGAGGAACATGTGGCCGGACACCGGCCGGATGCGCTCGCGGAGGGGCCCCAGGGCGTCCTTGTCCACCTCGGACACGTCGCCGGCCTCCTCCTCCTGGGAGGTGCTGGGCGGGTTCGAGTTCGCCGCGGTCTTCGGAGCCGGGGCCGCCGGGGCCGCCGGAGCAGGTGCGGGCGTGGGAGCCGCCGCGGCCGGAGCGGGCGCGGGGGCCTGGTCGGCGGCGGAGGCGAGCGCGGGCACGCCGGCGCACAGGGTCAGGAGCAGACGGTAGGCGGGCTTCATTCGGACTCCCTCCCCGTCGACTTGAGGGGCAGGAAGATGGAGATGCCCGCGTTGAGGGTCATGACGTTCTGGATGGCGCCCTTGCTGCTGCCCAGGGGCTGGTCCACGTAGGAGGTGTTGATGAGGGCCACGTTGACGGCCAGGTAGTCCTTGGTGACGAACCGCATGCCCAGGCCCAGGTCGAAGGCCGGGTTGAGGCCGCGGTCGGGCAGCGCGGACGTCTCCGTCCTCACCACGCCCATGCCGCCCAGCAGGTAGCCGTCGAAGTGGAGGATGGAGTTGAGGAAGGACACCTTGCCGTAGAGCGGCGCCCACTCCAGGTCGCCCATGGCGGACCAGTTCGGCACGGAGTTGTAGATCTTCGCGTTGAAGGTGCGCTTCGCCGTGCGGACGTCATCCGACGGGAGCACCTGGATCAGCGAGCCGCGCGCGGAGATGGCCAGCGTGTCCGACAGGTACCAGGCCGCGCGGAGCGCGCCGCCGAACTTCGAATAGAACGGGTCGTTCACGGAGATGCTCACGAACGGTGAGACCTCCAGACGGCCCTTCTTCAGGTACACCTTGCGCTGCACGCTCTTCACCCGGTCGTCCTGGGTGATGTCCGTGAGCGGCATCAGCGCTTCGACCGGGATGTCCTTCGCCGGGGTGGCGGCAGGCGGCGACGCGGGACGGGCTTCCTCGTCCGGCGGCGGCGCGGGGTTCTCTTCGGGTGGCTTGGCCTGGGCATCCTCGGTCAGATCGAGGCCCATGCCTTCCTGGTTCTGGGCGGGGGCCAGCGCGGGCCACATCAGGCTCAGCGCAAGCAGCAGCGTGGGGCGGTTCAAGTCCGGGCGCTCCGTGGGGGGAGGGAACGTACTGCCACCGGAAGGCAGCATGACATCAGCCCCACCATCCTATCGGTCGTATTCCCAACCATCAACCGCCACGATGCGCCTGCCTCCTCTGTATTCCTCCCGTATCGCTTCACAATTCCACTGCGCTCGCGCCCCGTGGGTCAGTGGTTGGCGCGAAGAACCGGTGTGCTACCGTTTCGAGGTTCCGGCGTCCTCCCCCCAGGCGCCCTGGTTCCATCCTTCCTAGAGGTCTCAAAGATGTTCGTGCGATCCGCGCTCTTCCTGTCCGCCGTCCTCCTGATGGGAGGCTGCGACGTCACCACCGAGCTGGGCAAGCCGTGCAACCTGGTGCGCAAGGCCACGGATCAGGAACGTGAGGCGCAGGGCCGCGACGTCGTGGAGGTCAAGGAGAAGGACATCGCAGCGGAGCAGGACTTCATCTCCTTCGGTTCGCTGGAGTGCGAGGACCTCATCTGCGTGCGCGACGACCTGAGCCCCCGCAGCGCGGACCCGGAGGCCCCGGCCCTGGGCTACTGCAGCAAGGAATGCGTGCAGGGCACCACGACGGGCTGCGAGATCACCCGCACGGTGGACGACGTGGAGGCGGGCCTCAAGGACCGCATGACGTGCCGGCCCCTGCTGCTGGACCAGGACACGCTGGACGCCATCCGCGCCGCCGACGAGGGCTTCTACCGGCGCACCTTCGGCGAGAACAACTCGCCCTACTTCTGCGCGGGCGCCACCCCGGCGGCCGCGGGCACCTGAAGCCCGGACTGAACGGCGCACTGAACAATCGCCTCGCGCGAAAGGGTTAGACCTTTTCGCGCCCCCCGTTCGTAAAGGCAGGGCCCGCGTTTCCAAACGCCTCTGGAGCCCTGCCATGAATCGTACGGTCCTGTTCCTCGCCCTGGCTGGTGGCCTTGCCCTCACCGCGCTGGTGCTGGGCATGCCCCACCGGGGCGGACTTCCGCCCCAGGTCGTCGTGACGACCCCGGCGCCGCCGCTGCCCACTCCGCCCCCCGGGCCGCGCTCGTCGTCCGGCAGCCTCCAGGTGACCAGCCGGCTGTCGCATCCCTATGTGCCGGTGGGCGCGTCGGAGACGTACGTGACGGTAGACCTCACCGGCGCGGAGGTGCCCGGGGCGAAGCGCAGCCCGGTGAACCTGGCGGTGGTCATCGACCGGTCCGGGTCCATGAGCGGCTACAAGCTCCAGCAGGCGAAGCAGGCCGCGCGGCACCTGGTGACGCTCTTGCGCGACGAGGACCGGCTGGCCATCGTGCACTACGGCAGTGACGTGAAGAGCCTGCCATCCCTGCCGGCCACCGCGAGCAACCGCGAGCGGATGATGCAGTTCATCGACGGCATCTGGGACGACGGCGGCACGAACATCAGCGCGGGCCTGTCGGTGGGCCGCACGCAGCTGGCGTCCGCCATGGGCAACGGGGCCAGCGTGAACCGCCTCATCCTGATGAGCGACGGCCAGCCCACCGAGGGCGTGTCCGACGAGGAGGGGCTCAAGAACGTGGTGAAGGAGATCCGCGCCTCCGGCATCACGGTGAGCTCCATTGGCGTGGGCACCGACTTCAACGAGGACCTGATGCAGGCGTTCGCGGAGTACGGCGCGGGCGCGTACGGCTTCCTCGAGGACGCGAGCAAGCTGTCCACCCTCTTCCAGCGTGACCTGCAGCAGGCCACCACCGCGGTGGCGCGCAACGTGGAGCTGTCCTTCGAACTGCCCCCGGGCACGACGCTGGACGAGGTGCTGGGCTACCGCGCGCACCAGGCCGGCAACACCGTGCGCGTTGCGCTGCCGGACTTCTCCGCGGGCCAGGTGGAGCGCGTGGTGGCGCGCATCCACGTGACGGGCACCACGCCGGGCCAGTCCGTGCAGGTGGCGGGGCTGAAGGTCGCGTACACGGACCTGCTCGTGCACAAGAACGTGGAGGACCAGTCCATGCTGGCCGCGGTGGCCACCGACGTGCAGGAGGAGGTCGTCCAGCGCCAGGACAAGGAGGCCACGGTGTACGCGGCCCGGGCCCGCAGCGCGCAGAACCTCCAGAAGGCCGCGGAGGCGATGAGCCAGGGCAGGAAGGACGAGGCCAAGGGCTACCTCTCCCAGAACCAGGCCCTCTTCCAGGAGGCGGGCGCGGTGGCGGGCGCGGCGGCGGTGGCGGCGGATCAGGCCGACCAGGCCCGCGCGATGCAGGAATACGACGACGCGGAGACCGAGGAGGCCCAGAAGGCCGCCGTGAAGAACAGCAAGGTGAAGGCGCTCAAGAGCTTCGGGCGCATGGGCTCCACGTACTGAGAGCTCCTGGGGCGTGCAGGGGGCCAGGGCCCGTCCCCCTGCCCGCCCTTCATCGCGACGTCACATCTTCGCGGTTGACCTCCGGAATCGCGTGGCCCTATCTCCGCGTTCTTCCAGGCTTCACCCCCTGGAAGCAGGGCGCACTGGAGGCGCGGACAAGCATGGCGGCGAGCGCGAGCACCCCGTGGGTCGGGGTCATCATGGGCGGCAGAAGCGACCTCGAACACCTGCAACCGGCGATCGACATCCTCGCCGAGCTGCGCATCCCGCATGAGGTGCGCATCGTGTCCGCGCACCGCACCCCGGACTGGATGATGGAGTACGCGTCCACGGCGGAGTCGCGGGGCCTGTCCGTCATCATCGCCGCGGCGGGCGGCGCGGCGCACCTGCCCGGCATGGTGTCCAGCAAGACGCTGCTGCCGGTGCTGGGCGTGCCCATGCCCACCACGGTGCTCTCCGGCTTCGACGCGCTGCTCTCCATCGTGCAGATGCCCAAGGGCGTCCCGGTGGGCACGCAGGCCATTGGCAAGCCGGGGGCCGCCAACGCGGCGCTGCACGCGGCGGCCATCCTGGCGCTGAAGTACCCGGAGCTGCGCGAGCGGCTGGGCGCGTGGCGCAAGGCGCGCACGGACGAAGTGCTGGCGCAGCGCGAGGTGGCGGGATGAGCGGCCCCATGGTGCTTCCCGGCGGCACGCTGGGCATCCTCGGCGGCGGCCAGCTGGGGCGCATGATGGCGCTCGCCGCGCGCACGCTGGGCTACCAGGTGCAGGCGCTGGATCCGGACTCCGCGTGCCCGTCCCGCTCCGTGGTGGACCGCTGCCTCACCGCGTCCTTCTCCGACACGGTGGCGGCGGAGGACCTGGCGCGCCAGTGCGACGTGGTGACGCTGGAGATTGAGAAGGTGTCACTGGCCACGCTCAACGCGGTGGCCCGGCACGCGCCCATGCGGCCCGGCGCCTCCGTGCTGGAGGTGGTGCAGCACCGCGGCCGGCAGAAGGCGTGGCTCGCGAAGGGCGGCTTCCCGCTGGGCCCGTGGCGCGAGGCGAACTCGGAGGCGGAGCTGGCGGCGGCCATCACCGCGCTGGGCGGCAAGTGCTTCATCAAGTCCAGCGAGGGCGGCTACGACGGGCGCGGCCAGTACGAGGTGAAGGCGGCCTCCGAGGCGGCCGTGGCGTGGAAGGAGCTGGGCGAGCGCTCCGTGGTGGTGGAGGCCGCGCTGGACCTGAAGGCGGAGCTGTCCGTGCTGGTGGCGCGCGGCCCGGATGGGCAGCTCGCGGTGTACCCGCCCGCGTTCAACCACCACGAGGAGCGCATCCTCGCGTGGTCGCTGTTGCCGGGTCCGCTGCCGGAGGCCGTGCTGTCGCAGGCGTCGCAGGTGGCGCGCGACATCACCTCCGGGCTGAAGGTGGAGGGGCTGCTGGTGGTGGAGATGTTCCTGCTGGGCGACGGGTCGCTGCTGGTGAACGAGGTGGCGCCCCGGCCGCACAACAGCTTCCACTCGACGGAAGTGGCGTGCCTCACGAGCCAGTTCGAGCAAGCCGTGCGTGCGGTGTGCAATCTGCCCCTGGGCTCCGTGGAGGTGGTGCGCCCCGCGGCCATCGTGAACCTGCTGGGCGACCTGTGGCTGAAGGAAGGCGGGCCCCGGTTCGCGCAGGCGCTGGCGATGCCCGGCGTCCGCCTGCACCTGTACGGCAAGCGCGACGCGCGCAAGGGCCGCAAGATGGGCCACCTGTCCGCGGTGGGAAAGACGCCCGAGGACGCGCTCCAGCGCGTGAAGGCCGCGGCTACCGCCCTGGGGATGTGACGCCCATGAAGACGAACGCCGCCCGGCTGCTGGACTCGCTCGGCATCGCGTACAGCCTGCGCGACTACGACGTGGATCCGGACGACCTGTCCGCGGAGACGGTGGCCGCGAAAGTGGGCATGCCCGCGGAGCAGGTCTTCAAGACGCTGGTGGCCAAGGGGGACCGCACCGGCGTGTTGATGGCGGTGGTGCCCGGCAACGCGGAACTGGATTTGAAGGCCCTGGCGCGGCTCTCCGGCGACCGCAAGGTGGACACCGTTCCCCTCAAGGAATTGCAGCCGCTCACGGGCTACATCCGGGGCGGCGTCACCGCGCTGGGCGGCAAGAAGGACTACCCCGTCTTCGTGGACGAGACGCTGGAGCTGTTCGACGAGGTCGCCGTGTCGGCCGGGGTGCGCGGGACGCAAATTGTCCTCGCCCCGGCGGACTACCTCCGCGTGACGAAGGGAAAGCCGGGACCCATCTCGCGTCCGAAGGCGTAGACCTTTTTTAGCGCGCCGCGCGTTCGAAGGGACATTCCCGGCCCGTGAGGCCGCTCCCGGGGTGTCCCGATGAATGCCGCCGTGTTGCAATTCCACCACCGCGAAGCCTTCGAGCACACCGTCACGCGCGCGCTGGCGGCAGGCGCCGGGGCGGGCCTGGTGCAGTGGCTGGGCCTGCGCGTGGGCCTGCCGGTGCCGTTGACGTGGCTGGTCCCCGCGGCGGTGGTGCTGGCGTGCGCGCGCGGCGACCGGTGGGACCGGGGCCTCCTGAGTGGCCTGGGGCTGCTGCTGGTGGCGCTGCCCTACGGGCTGGGCCTGTCGCCCGCGTGGACGGTGGCGACCAGTGGCGCGGCCGCGGGGGCCCTGCTGGTGCGCTCCCGCCTCAACGACCTGGGGGAAGAGGGACAGGTCGCGGAGGCCCGCCCCACCCTCGTGCACTACGGCCTGGGCGCCGTGCTGGGTGCGGGGCTCACCCTGGCGGGCGGCGTGGTGGCGAACATCCTGTCGGTGCGGCTGGCGTCCGTGGCCACGCCCACGCTGCTGGCGGCGGCGGTGGTGGGTGGCATCGTGGGCCTCTTCGTGGGGCTGGGCGCCATCGCCGCGCACCTGGGCCTGACGGCCGACCCGGTGGAGGCGCGCGCGGAGGAGCTGCTGCCCCAGCTCTCCGGTGACTTCCTCACGCTGTCCGAGCGCGCGCTGACCCTCTATCGCCAATGCGGTCAGTCCCTGGCGAAGCTGCCCCGGGAGCCCGCGCGCGAGGAGCTGGCGCGCACGCTGGCGCGCATCACGAAGGGCGCGGTGGAGCTGGCGTCCGAGTGGGCCGGCGTGGAGGCGCAGCTGGAGGAGCGCGCCGCCGCGGAGCTGCAGGCGGAGCGCGACAGCCTGGAGCGCAGCGCCCGCGCGAGCACCGACGTGGTGGCGCGCCGGCAGCTGGAGGCCGCGGCGGCGTCGCTGGCGGAGGAGGTGGAGCGGCTGGGGGACATGCGTCAGCGGCGCGAGCGCATCCTCGCGAGGCTGCGCGCGGAGGTGGCGCTGCTGGAGCGTGCGCGCGTGGCGCTGCTGTCGCTGCGCAGCGGCCAGGCCCAGCTGAAGGCCGCGGAGCTGGCCTCGCTGGCCCGCCGGTTCCGCGCCCTCTCGACCGCTCAGGGAGAGGAAGGCCAGGCGATGGACGCGGTCGCGGCCCAGGTGACGTTGACCCAGGTGCCGCCGGTGGAAGTCGCCCAGGTGACGCCCGTGGATCCGGCCCCGCTCGCGTCCGACGGCGCCAAGGTGCCGGAAATCCAGCGGATTCAGGGGGAATAGGACCTGGGGAGGCTGTCAGGGCCCTCCCGTCCCGGGCCCCCGGGAGGCCCCGCGGCAAGCGTCCGTTTTCGATGTTGGACCTGCCGAGTGGTCGGGGGGGCCTGAAGCTTGCGCCAGAGCGCGGTACATTTCGGGAGTCATGAGCCTGCCCTCCCCCAGCAAGCCCGCACCGCCACCCCCCTGGCTGTGGAACGGAGATGAGCCGAGGGTCGCCACCGTCTTCCAGCCCATCGTCGATCTGCTCAGCGGCGAGGTGCTTGGCCACGAGGTTCTGTCGCGAGGCCTGGGCCCGGTGGAGTCCCCCAACGAGTTGTTCAACCGCGCGCGCGTGGAGGGCTTCACCTTCGAGCTGGAGCGCGCGTGCTGGACCGCTGCGGTGCGCCGCATCGCCACGTTGCCGGAGGCGCAGCGGCGCGGGCCCTTCTTCTTCAACGTCAGCCCGGACGTGCTGAGCGACGAGCGCTTTGGCGGCGCGTCCACGCTGGAGCTGCTGCGTCAGCACGGCCTGAGTCCCCAGCAGCTGGTGCTGGAGATCACCGAGCGCAGCACGTTCGAGGACACGGAGCAGCTGCGCATGCTCGCGCGGCGGTACGCGGAGCAGGGCTTCGGCATCGCGCTGGACGACTTCGGCGCGGGACACTCGGGCCTGGTGACGCTGGTGCACAGCGCGCCGGACTTCATCAAGCTGGATCAGGCGCTGGTGCGGGACATCCACCTGCACACGTACCGGCAGCACCTGGTGAAGTCGCTGGTCGCCTTCGCGCAGCGCGTGGACGCGGTGCTCATCGCCGAGGGCGTGGAGACGTGGAACGAGCTGGCCGTCCTTTTGCGCCTGGGCATCCGGCACGCGCAGGGCTACCTGCTGGCGCGGCCCGTGAGCTCCCCGCAGCGGCCGGGCGCGGACTTCGCGGAGCGCTGCCGCGAGGCCATCCGCGCCCTGCACCACCGTGAGCACGAGGACGACGAGACGGTGGGCAGCATGATCATCCGTCCGCCGTGCGCTCCGGTGACGGCGCAGGCAGTGGAGCTGGACCGGCTCTTCCGCCGCACGCCGGGCGAGGACCACGTCGTGCTGCTGGACGGAGAGCAGCCGCACGCGGTGGTGACGCGGCGGAGCTTCTACGCGCGCTTCGGGGGGGCCGCCGTCAGCGCGGCGTCCGCGCTCCCGGAGGGGCCGCGCGAGGCGCTGATGGTGGTGGAGGACGCGACGGCCATCACGGCGCTGGCGCGCATGGCGATGCGCCGTTCGCCCGAGTCCGTCTACGACCCGGTGGTGGTGACGGACGCGAAGGGCCACTTCCTGGGCACGGTGACGATGAAGCAGCTCATCGCGCGGGCCTCGGACCTGGAGCAGCACGCGGCGACGGGGGCGCATCCGCTCACGGACCTGCCCGGCAGCCGGATGATTGAGCGGTGGATCCGCGCCGCGCTCCAGGGCAGCGCGTTCACGGTCATCTACGCGGACCTGGATCACTTCGAGGCGTACAACGACCGCTACGGGTTCCTCCAGGGCGACCGGGTGATCCGCTACACGGCGAGCGTGTTGTCGGAGTGCCTGCACCTGCTGCCGGAGGGCTCGAACCTGGGCCACGTGGGCGGCGACGACTTCGTGCTCGTGTGTCCGGACGCGGTGGCGCCGGAGGTGTTGCGCACGCTCTGCCAGCGCTTCGACGCGGAGAAGGTGCCGCTCTACGGTCCGGAGGACCTGCGGCGCGGAGGCTTCACCGCGACAGACGCGGCGGGCAACACGGTGCCGGTGACGCTGAGCCTCGCGGCGGTGGACCACCACGGGCTGTCCGCCCACCCCCACCCCGCGGAGCTGTCCGCCGTCGCCGCGGCCCTGCGCAAGCGCGTGAAGGCCGTCTCCGCGCAGACGCACACCAGCACGTTCCTGTTCCAGCCGGGCACGGTGAAGTAACCCGGCTGCGCCCATGCCCAGGTGCGGCGCAGCTGTCCGTCGGAGCCGTCCAACACGGCGCGGCATGCTGTCAGCCCTCGGCCCCGAGGTTTGCCCACATTGCTGGGAAGTGAGAACCCGACGCAGGCTCCCTGCCGGAGGCGCGCCTCACGAACTGGTCCGACTGTCGGACCAGTTGGGCTGACCGCGCCCCGTCAGGTCTGACGCAGCACTCGCCATGGCTGGGCTGTGCCGGGGTGCCGCCATCCGGGCCGGGGCAACTGGTCCGACAGTTGGACCAGTTGAGGCGCATCGGGCGGAAGGCGGCGAGCCTGGATGCGCGGGAAGCCGGAAGCGCTCGCTGCGCCTAACGCGAAGCAGCAATTCGCGGGTCAGGTCCGAGGCCGTGAAGTCGGTCGCGTCGCCAATCTCGGCCTACTCCCACGCGAGGTGCAGCCGTCCGTCGGTGTAGAGGCGGCCCGTGGCCTCCAGCTCGGTGGAGCCGTTCTCCACCGCGCGGTGCACGTTGGCGGGCGGCGCTAGCAGCGTGTCCCGCCCCAGCGCGAACGCCTGCTCCCGCACCAGCGTCCAGTAGGCCTTGTCGAGTTGGAGCGCGCGCGCCCTTGATGGCGTCACCAGCCAGGCGAGGTCGCGGTCCCCTCCCGGCGCCGCGCGGCGCACCGCGGGCAGGTCCAGCACTCCACCTGGGAAGAAGCGCGTGAGCAGCTCCTCGTTCGCGCGGAACTCATCGCCGCCCTGCACGCGCTCGAAGTACGTCGCGGTCTCCGGAGCGGCGTGCCCCGCCTGCGGAACATCTGGCAGGCCTCGCAGGTCCTGGGTCCGCCATCCCTCACGCCCCGGCACCTTGCGTGGGAACGCGAAGGTCTGGTCCACAGTCACTCCCAGGTTCGTGTGGCAGCCCATGCAGTAGACGTGCTCCTCCAACGTCTGGAGGCGCAGCCGTCCCTTCGCGTCCTCGATGAAGCCCTGCAGGCGCCAGCCGAACTCGTTGATCAACCCCAGCTCCGGCGTGCCCGGAAACGCGGGAAGCCGACCGCGCACCTTCTTCTCCTGCTCCTCCGCGTAGAAGTTTCGCACCCGGTCGTCCGCCGGTTCCTCGTCCTTGCGCGAATAGCGCAGCTCCTTCATCCGCGTGGACATGAGCGCGGGTGCCTCCGGATCCACGTAGCGCACGGTGTGCAGGAACTCCGTGCCCCTGGGATACGTGTACCGCCGCACTCGCACGTCCGCCGCGCTCCCCGCGTAATGCGCCGGCAACCCGTGCACGCGCTCCACGCCGGGAGACAAGACCCCGTCCCCGTCCAGGTCCACGCCTCCCACGCGCTCGTCCACCGGCTCCACGCGGCGGCGCGCGGCCTTCACGTCCAGGAGGCCGGGGTCCACCGTCATCGCCGCCTCCAGCACCGCGAGGTTGAGGCGATACACCTCGCGCGACGGCTGCCCCTTCGCATCCTTCCGGAAGGCTTCCGGTAGCCGGACGTAGACGTCGTCCGTGCTGCCGTTGGTGGGCCAGAACGTGCCCAGGAAGGGCTTGTAGCGCACGGCCCGCCAGCCACTGCCGTCCCGCGCGAAGCCCTCCGCGTCGAAGCCCTGCGTCAGGTCCAGGTCCGGAACCCAGCCCTCGTATCCCCCCGCACGCCCCAGGAGCGCGCTTCGCAACGGCGTGTAGTTGTCCTCGCGGATGTACTCGAGCACCTCCTCCTCGGAGATGGACGCGATGGCCCGCGTCCGATCCGTGAAGAGGTTCGTCCAGTGGTTCGTGAGGCCCACGTCGCTGAAGGCGTACTCCGCCTGCAGCGAGGCATCCGCCATCACGTTGTTGCCGACGCCGCCCGTGTGACACGTCCAGCACGGGTTCGAGACCCCGGCCGTCTTCGTGTAACACATGGACGGCACCGGGGCCTCCCGGTTGGCCACGCGGCTGCCCGCCGCCAGCGCCTGCGCGAGCGGATCAAACGGAGCCGCTACTTCGGCGGGCGTGCGCAGCCGCCACACGCCCGCCGCCGCGGCGAAGGCCCCCAACGTCAGGACGATGAAGACGGGGCCCCGCACCCCATCGAGCTGGGAAGAACGCATGCGCAGGCCTCCGTCACGGATCATCGGTAAGGGACTACGGCCAGACGCTGAAGCTGTCCTCGCCCGGGTGCTGGACGCTGACGAACAGGCTGGTCATGTCCGAGTTGAACGCCGGGCCCGTGGCCTCCGCGTCGCTCGGCATGGACAGGACGCGGAACGCCTTGCGGAAGTACGGGCTGCCGCGATGCGCGGGCGCCTGGTCCAGGTAGAAGACGCCGTCCGCGACCTTGTTGACGCCGAAGTTGCCGTCCGTGCCGAACCACACGCCGCCCTCGCGGTCGATGACGATGTTGTCCGGCTTGGCCGCCGCGAACTCCGGCGCCGCGCTGGTGGCCGCCGCCTCACCCTTCCACACGCGGAAGAAGTCGAACGTGCGCGAGCCCGCGGGCGCCGCCGGATCCGCCTCCCGAATGGCGAAGAGGGAGCCCACCTTGTCCACCGCGCGGTTGTCCTGCGCGCCGCGCTCCTTCTTCACCCAGACGCCGTCCTGCAGCGCGGCCGTGGCCACCCGTCCCTGCTGATCCAACGCCGTGGGGTCGCCGTGCTCGGTGAAGGCCACGTAGAGCAGCGGCGTGCCGCTGGGGTCCTTCGGGTTCCACTCCGTGTCCTCGGGGCGGTTGAGCTCCATCACGCCCACCTTGTTCGCCGCCGTCCACAGCAGCTTGCGCACCTGGTCGTCGTTGACGAAGCCACCCATCGCGTTGTGGTTCGCGTCACGCAGCGCCGCGCCCACCTGGAGCGTCGGCCGACCGAAGGCCTCTCCGTTCGGAGCCAGGTCGGTGCTGTCCAGGCCCAGCTGGATCCACCGGCCGTGGCCCGGCGCCGCGTCCGTGGGCACCACACCGCCCACCAGCGTGTCGCCCGTCGCGTTGTCCAGGCCCGCGAAGTGCGCCACGTAGAGCGTGCCCGCGTCCAGCAGCGCGCGCACCTGCGCCTGCGTCATCCCGGGCGTGTACTTCCCCTGCGACACGAACTTGAAGATGCGTCCGCCGCGCCGGTCATCACCGCCGTAGATGACGACGGGCTGGTTCGCGAGCAGCTTCCAGTCCGCGTCCACCACGAAGCTGGCGTTCTCCCAGTGCGCGCGCCCCATCACGCCCAGCTTGCGGTGGCCCGCGCCCGGCTTCGCCGCGTCCTTGCCGTACCAGAGGTCCGCTGGCTGCCCCGGATCCACCTCCGTCAGGTAGCCGTAGCCGTCCTTCAAGTGCGCGGAGTTGCGGTCCCCGCTGATCATGTCCCCCTCCGCCGGCGCCGAGAAATCGGGCGCGAGCGGAGCGCCCGGCGCGAAGCCAGGGGCCGCCGGAATCCAGTCGTTCTTCCCCGTCCACAGCGCGGCTTCCGGGTCGCCGTAGACGCCCTGGACGTTCTCCTCGCCGACGATGACCGTGCCCCACGGCGTCTGGCCACCGGAGCAGTTCGAGTGCGTGCCGGGCACCACGCCCGCCGCCAGCGCCGCGCCGGAGTCGTCATGCTCTTCCCCGGAGAGCGTCACGCCCACCACCTTCGCCAGGGTGGCGCTGGAGGCGTCGTAACGCACGTTGGCCGCGTTGCGGTCCACCGCCCAGCCGCCCGTCGCGGGGTCCTGCACCACGCGCATCCAGGTGCCGCCCACCTGCTTCTTCCATTCGCGGTTGTAGGAGACGAGCGCGTCCGCCTGCCACGACGTGCCGTCCGCCACCGTGTTGGAGAGCGCGCCCGTGTTGCGCAGGAAGCGCGCGAAGTCCAGGTGCTGACCGATGGGCGCCGTGCCCACGCGGGGCTTCGTGCCGGAGACGTACTCGTGGTTGATCCACATCCAGCCGGCCGCGCCCTGCCCGTGGTACTGCGGCGCGCGCCCGTCCTGGGACCAGCCGTCCCCGAAGAACGCGATGTAGTCCACGTTCGCGCCGAAGCGCGCCCCACCCTTCGCGAAGGCCAACGGATCCATCCACTTGATGACCGTGGTCGGATACAGCCCTGGCACCGAGCGGACCGTATCCGTGGACGCGGACGACAGCGGGAACACCAGCGGCGAGGGCAGCTTCCCCGTGACGACCTGCTCCACGCGGGCCTTCACGTACTCGGCCACGTTGGTCGCGCCCGTGCCCAGGTCCCCCCGGAACGTCACGGCGATGACGGACGACAGCGGCGTGCCGGACTCCACGCCCGGGGCTCGCGCCGTGGCGCCCGGCCCGGGCTGTCCCTGCGTGCCGGGGCCCGGAGCGCCCGGGTCACCCGTCGGTCCCTGGACGCCGTCCTGACCGTCCTGCCCATCCTGGCCCTTGGCGCCGTCCGCCCCCGCGGGGCCCTGCGCTCCCTCACAGCCCACCCACGTCGCGGTGCCAAGCAGGAGCATCGCGCCGGTGGCGCGGCCCATCAGACGAGAAGCCATGCAGTGCATCCTCCAGAAGGTGGCGCACGCGGCCGCCCACGGTCAGGTCGGTCACGCGCGGCGCGCATCCTGCGGAGGAAGCGTGGCGCTGCCTTGAGCAGCGCGTCACTTCTTCATCACGGGAGGGCCGGACGCGCGACAACCGCGCGTCACCGGTCCCCGGTGTGTCACGGCGTGATGGGGATGGTGCTCACGCCCTCGAACTCCGCGGTGCCGCCGCGGACGATGCCGTTCTTCTGGCACCAGCCGCCCGGCACCTCCAGCACGTACTGGCTGGGGATGCCCACCGTGCGGTTCGTCAGCGTGCGCGGCTCCGCGTTCTCGATGATGCCCACGACGCGGCCCTCGGACGTGATGAACAGCATGTCCAGGGGGATGAGCGTGTTGCGCATCCAGAAGCCGCGCACGTCCTCGTCCGGGAAGAGGAAGAGCATGCCCTGCCCGGCGGGCAGCGACTTGCGCCACATGAGCCCGCGCGTGCGCGACTCCCCCGTGGCGGCCACCTCCACCTCCACGCGGTGCACTCCTCCGTAGGCATCCTTCAGCCGCACGTGCGCGCGCGGCAGGGTCGGCATCACGTAGTCCTCCGCAGCCACGTCCTTCGACTTCGGCCGCGCCGGAGCGGGCGCGGCGGGCTTCGGAGGCGCGGCGGGCGCTTCCTGACACGCGCCGCCCACGAAGGCCAGCGCCGCCAGAACGAACGTGAGGCGCGTCCGCGTCTTCATGACGGGTGCTGGGGGTGCAGGGGCTTGTTGAGCAGCTTCTCGGTCAGCTCGGAGCCCAGGCTGTCGGACATGAGCCGCTCCACCAGCGTCTCGAAGTCCACGCGCTGTGACTCGCTGCTGTAGATGAAGCGGATGCCCATGCCGGGCTCCTCCGCGTCGGCCTTGGACCAGACGACCTCGCCCAGCAGCTCGAAGGGTGCCTCCCGGTGCGGCACCGTCAGCTTGAAGAGGAAGCGCGTGCCGATGGGCAGTGGCTTCTTCGTCTTGATGAACGTGCCGCCCTTGCTGATGTTCTTCGTGTAGTCGGCGAAGAACGAATTGAGCTTCTTGTAGTCGACCTTCAGCTCGATGGGCGCACGACCGTGGGTGCGCAGTTCGGATCCGCTCTTCTGTTCGGACATGCGGCCGGGGAGTATAGGGGACGCCATGCGGCAAGTCCTCCCCCGTGCCCGCGCTCTGTTGGGCCGTCCGGCCGTCCTGGCCATCGTGCTGCTGCTCGGCGGTGGGGGGGCGGCCCTCGTCCTCCTCCCGCTTTTCGGGGTGCCCGGCTTCGAGCTGGGCCTGGCCCTGTCCATCGCCGTCGGCCTGCTCGGAGGAGGAACGGGCATCGCCGCCGCCGCCCAGGAGCGCCGCATCCTCACCGGCGCCTCCCCCCGGCCCGCCTCGGCGGAAGCGTCCGCCCTGCCCGGAACCGCCGTGGGCCGCGCCCTGGGCGCCAGCGTCGTCCTGAACCTGGGGGTGCTGGTCCCCCCCTTCGTGTGCGCCCTGCTCTTCGCCCGCCTGCGCACCGCGTGCGACCCCTTCGAGCTGGCCGGCTTCTACCCCCTGCTCACCGTCCCCTCCGCCCTGCTGGCGTCCGCGGCCGGC